>NZ_JAXLWP010000006.1:0-292517 GCF_046328425.1 Kouleothrix sp. | reverse complement strand
GCTTGCGCGGCTGCCGGCCCGAGCGGCGGTAGCGGTAGTCGACCTTCTTCTTCAAGCCGATCGCCTGCACCTCGTCGGAGTTCGCGCCATACTGGCTGATCACCGCAGCCTTGACGAGCTGGAGCGTGTCGTGCATCTCCCAACCGAGGTCGGCGTAGACGTTGCGCGCGGTCACCTGCGTCTTATCGGCGTTGAACGAGGTTTCTTCGGCCTGATTCAGCCGCGTTTCGAGGTCGATCAGCGCGGGCACGCCGAGTTTGGCGTTGGCCGGGGCGAAGCCGGCCAGCTGCTTGACCACGCGCAAAATAATGCGGTCGGTCTCGCGGATGGTGGTGGGGGGCGGAGTGCCACTGCGTCGTGTTGCCATGGTGCTATGTTCCTTGTGACTAGAGCGACCACTTTGATCGCGGCTGGAATTGACTACGTTAGAATACCCTAGCGTTAGGCTCCTGCATATAGCGCATTCGTCCCATTACCAGGTGCGCAACAGTCCTGATGGCACGTAGTCGTAAAGTACTATTGTGCTGTTTATACACCCGCGCAAATCATCGCGCACCCAAGCGATTTGATCGCGCACCCACGCAAGTCGATCGCGCACCCACGCAAGTCGATCGCGCACCTCGCGCAAATCGATCGCGCACCTCGCGCAAATCAATCGCGCACCCGCGCAAGTCGATCAGCCACCCGCGCAAGTCGATCGCGCACCTCGCGCAAGTCGATCAGCCACCCGCGCAAGTCGATCAGCCACCCGCGCAAGTCGATCAGCCACCCGCGCAAATCAATCGCGCACCCACGCAAGTCGATCGCGCACCTCGCGCAAATCAATCGCGCACCCAAGCGAGTCAATCGCGCACCCACGCAAGTCGATCGCGCACCCGCGCAAGTCGATCGCGCACCCGCGCAAGTCGATCGCGCACCTCGCGCAAATCGATCGCGCACCTTGCGCAAATCAATCGCGCACCCGCGCAAGTCGATCGCGCACCCGCGCAAGTCGATCGCGCACCCGCGCAAATCGATCGCGCACCTCGCGCAAGTCGATTGCGCACCCGCGCCAAAGGCTGGCGCTGCGTACAGGTACGATCGGCACGGCACGCTTTGCCCTGGCGCCTGCAGCGGATCTGCCAGGAAACACGGCGCTAGCGTATCGGCAGGCGGGCAATCGGGGAGCGAGGCGCGGCCAGCTTGCGGGCGGTGGCCGCGCGGGAGCGGCGCGGCGCGGCGAGAAGCTTGCACGCACGCGCGAGCGTATACTGATGGGCCGGGGGCAAGTTTGGCGCGCCGCTAGCCCAGCGGCACATCGCGCGCGGCGAGGTCGGCGTAGGTTTCGCGGCGCTGGACGAGCCGGGCCTGGCCATTCTGCACCAGCACCAGCGCCGGGCGCGGCACCAGGTTGTAGTTGCTGGCCATGCTCAGCGTGTAGGCGCCGGCCACCGCCACCGCCAGCAGGTCGCCGAGCTGCGCGGCGGGCAGCGGCACATCGCGCAGCAGCACATCGCTCGACTCGCAGAAGCGCCCCGCGACGTGCACGACCTCGGCGGGCGCGGCGGCGGCGCGGTTGGCCAGCAGCGCGGTGTAGCGCGCGCCATACAGCGCCGGGCGAATATTGTCGGCCATGCCGCCGTCGATGTGCAGGTAGCGCGTGACCGCCGAAGGACGAACAACCAAGGACGAAGGATCTGCGCTGGCTTCAGCCAGCGGTTCGTCTTTCGTCCGTGGTTGTTCGTCCGCTGACGAAAGCGGTTTCGTAGCTACGACCTCGTACAGCGCCACGGCGGCGCGGGCCACGATCGAGCGGCCCGGCTCGAGCACCAGCGCGGGCAGGGGCAGCCCACGCGCGGCGCAGCCCTCGGCCAGCGCGCGGCTGATTGCCGCGACATACGCCGCATAATCGGGCTGCGGCTGGTCGGCGGTGTAGGGCACGCCCAGCCCCCCGCCAGGGCTGATCGTGTCCACCACGATGCCGTGCTGGTCGCGCAGGCGCGCGGCGCAGTCGAGCAGCACGCCGACGGCGCGCTCGATCGCGGCGTAGCTGAAGATCTGCGAGCCGATATGGGCGTGCAGGCCGCGCAGGCGCAGGCCAGGCGCGGCGGCCACGCACGCGGCGGCGGCGTCGAGCGCGTCGAGCGCGAAGCCGAACTTCGAGGCCGCGTGGCCCGTCTGGATGTGCGCGTGGGTATCGGCCGCGATGTCGGGGGTGACGCGCAGCATGATCGGCTGGGGCGCGGCGCGGCCGGCGCTGAGCCGGGCCAGTGTCGCAAGCTCGTCGAGCGAGTCGGCCACGATCGCGCCGACCCCCGCCTCAAGCGCCTGCTGGAGCTCGGCGCGCAGCTTGGCGTTGCCGTGCAGGTGGATGTGCTCGGCCGGCACGCCCGCGCGCAGCGCCACAAACAGCTCGCCGCCCGACACCACGTCCAGCCCCAGGCCGGCGCGCGCGGCCAGCTGGGCCACGGCGGTGTTCAGCAGCGCCTTGCCGGCGTAGTGCGCTGCGCTGCGGCCGGGGTAGTGGCGCGCCAGCGCCGCCAGGTAGCCGCGCGCGGCCGCATCGAAGGTGGCGGCGTCGAGGACATACAGCGGCGTGCCGAACTCCCGCGCCAGCGCCGCGGTGTCGCAGCCGCCGATCGCCAGGTGGCCATTCGCCAGCACCTCGGCCGTATCGGGCCACAGAAACGCGTGATCGATCATGCAGGGCGCTCCACGTCGGTCAGGTGGCGCTGAACCTCCTCAAGCACCGGGTCGTCGCCCAGGATCAGCAGCTGGTCGCCGGCGCGCAGCACCGTGCCCCCGCCGGGCACGATCCGGTCGCTGCCGCGATTGATCGCCACCACCAGCGCGCCGGGCGGCAGCCCCAGGTCGAGCACGGTTGCGCCGCGAAAGCGCGAGCGCGCGTCGATCTCGAACTCGGCCACGTGGCTGCGCACGGTGACGCGCGGCACGAACAGGCGCGTGGCGCGCGGCGCGACCGGGGGCGAGCCCACGCCCAGCAGCCGGCCGACGAGCGGAATACTGGTACCCTGCAGCAGCACCGACGTCACCACGATAAAAAACACCATGTTGAAGATCAGGTCGGCGTGCGGCAGGCCGGCCAGCAGCGGGAAGGTGGCCAGCACGATCGGCACCGCGCCGCGCAGGCCCACCCACGAAACCATCAGCATCTCGCGCAGGCGCATGCGAAACGGCGCCAGCGCCAGTATCACGCTCAGCGGCCGGGCCAGCACGATCAGAAACGCGGCGGCCAGCAGGCCGGAGCCGGCCACCGGCAGCAGCCGCGAGGGGAACACCAGCAGGCCGAGCGTCAGGAACATTGCGATCTGCACCAGCCAGGCCAGGCCGTCGTGGAACAGGATCAGGCTGCGCTTGTGCACGAAATCGAGGTTGCCAACCACAATGCCGGCCAGGTACACCGCCAGAAAGCCATTGCCGCCCAGCGCCGCAGTGCCGCCGTATGTCAGCAGCACCATCGCAATCATCAGCACCGGGTAGAGCCCCTCGGCGGTGAGGCGCAGGCGGTTGATCGCCAGCGCCATCACCCGGCCCATCACCACGCCGGCGACGGTGCCGAGCACCATTTCGAGGATGAACTCGGGCACCAGCGCCAGCACCGACGCGCCGGGGTGCAGCAGCAGGCTGGTGACGGCGGCGGTAAGAAACACGGCGATCGGGTCGTTGCTGCCGGACTCAAGCTCAATCAGCGGCTCAAGGTCGTCGGCCAGGTCGACGCCGCTGGCGCGCAGAACCGCGAACACGGCGGCCGCGTCGGTGGACGAGACGATCACGCCGAGCAGCAGGCCCTCGAGCCACGAGAAGCCAAGCACGTAGCTCGCGAACAGGCCCATCATCAGCGCGCTGAGCGCCACGCCGACATTTGCCAGGGCGAGGCCGCGCCCCAGCACCGGGCGGATGGCGTGCCAGTCGGTGGCGAGGCCGCCCGAGAACAGGATAAACATCAGCGACACAACGCCGATCGCCTGCGCCAGCGCGGCGTCGTCGAAGTAGATACCGCCGGGGCCTTCCGAGCCAGCCAGCATGCCGATGCCGAGAAACAGCACCAGCGCGGGGATACCGAAGCGCGTAGAAGCCTTGCTGGCGATCACGCTCATGATCAGCAGCCCGGCGGCCACCACCAGAATGTATTCAATCGCAACGTGCATAGCACCCAGGTCGGGCGACGCGCGGCGCCTGCCCGGTTTGCCAAGAATATCGAGCCTCGGCCTGCCTTCTTTGGGCCTTTGTGGCAGCCTTTCGCTTCAAATTGCCACGAAGACCCGAAGACGCAAAGAATATCGAGCCTCGGCCTGCCTTCTTTGGGCCTTTGTGGCAGCCTTCCGCTTCAAATTGCCACGAAGACCCGAAGACGCGAAGTTTGTGGCAGCCTTTCGCTTCAAATTGCCACGAAGACCCGAAGACGCCAAGAATATCAAGCCTCGGCCTGCCTTCTTTGGGCCTTTGTGGCAGCCTTTCGCTTCAAATTGCCACGAAGACTCGAAGGCGCCAAGAATTTTGTGGCAGCCTTTCGCTTTAAATTGCCACGAAGACCCGAAGGCGCAAAGAATATCGAGCCTCGGCCTGCCTTCGAGTCTTTGTGTCTTTGTGGCAGGCTTCCCCTTCAAATTGCCACGAAGACTCGAAGGCGCAAAGAATATCGAGCCTCGGCCTGCCTTCGAGTCTTTGTGTCTTTGTGGCAGGCTTCCCCTTCAAATTGCCACGAAGACGCGAAGTTTGTGGCAGCCTTTCGCTTTAAATAGCCACGAAGACTCGAAGACGCCAAGAATATCGAGCCTCGGCCTGCCTTCTTTGGGCCTTTGTGGCAGCCTTCCGCTGGCCTTGTGAAGGGTATTGCGCCTAGAGCAGCTCTTTAAGCGCGGCCAGCGCGGCGTCGTAGTGCGGCTCCTGGCCGCCGGCCGGCACATACTCGGCATAGCGGATCGTGCCCGTCTGGTCGACGACGAACACCGCCCGGCTTTCCCAGCGCAGCTCCTTGATATGCGTGCCATACGCATCGCCGAAGCTCATAGCCACGTGGTCCGAAGCCATCACCACCTTGTCGATACCCTCGGCGCCGCACCAGCGCCCCTGCGCGAACGGCAGGTCGGCGCTGACCGCGAGGATCGCCACCTGCTCGCCGAGGCGCGCGGCCTCCTCGTTGAAGCGCCGGGTCTGGCGCGAGCAGACGCCGGTATCGATCGACGGGATCACGCTGATCACCAGCGGCTTACCCGCGAAATCCTGGCTGCTGACTGTGGCATTGATCTTCGAGAGCGTAAACGCCGGGGCCTGGTCGCCAGGCTTCAGCTCGGGCCCGATCAGCGTCTTCGGCCCCCAGAAATCGAACGCATTGGGACGTTCCTGCGGCATTGTGTTGTTCTCCTTGTGCGCGAATACTACTCTGTAGCATACGCGCCCACCCGGCGATCGGTTTTGCATTGTGCTGGCGTAGCTGGCATTCTAGGCGGCGCAGCGGCCTTTGTCAAACGGCACGGCGATTGCTATAGCGCCAGTAGGCAGTGGAAACCACACAAGGAGCAAGCCATGAACACAATTATCGGCATATTCGACGACCCGACCACGGCACGGCGGGCGCTTGAGGAACTACGCGACGGCCCGCTGATGCTCGAAGATGTATCGATCATCTCGCGCGACAGCAGCGCCGCCGGCGCGAGCAGCGAGGACGTATCGGCGGGCGAGGGCGCGGCGGTAGGCGCGGTGTGGGGCGGCCTGGTGGGCCTGGCCGCGCTGCTCATTCCCGGCGTCGGCCCGTTTGTGGCGTTTGGCGCGCTGGGCGCGGCGCTCACCGGCGCCGTGACGGGCGCGGTGGTCGGCGGCATCTCGGCCGCGCTGATCGACTTCAGCGGCATCCCCGAGGGCGAGGCGCGCGGCTACGAGGAAGAGGTGCGCGGCGGCAAGACGCTGGTGGCGGTGAAGGCCCACGACGAAGACAGCGCCGAGGTGCAGCGCATCCTCAGCGCCGGCGGCGCAAGCTCGGTGCGCGACAGCATGCGCGCCGACGCGCCGCCGCGCATCGCGATCTACGACGCGGGCGGCCAGCGCGTCGCCCGCGAGGCCGCAGTCGGCGCTGGCGCGCAGCGGCGCTACGGCGTCTACGACTACCCCGACACAGCGGCGCGCACGGCCGGCCGCAGCGACGGCCGCTGGACCAGCGGCGAGTTCGTGGGCGAGGGCCAGGGCTCCGGCCCGCGCCGCGATACCGGCACCTACGACGCCGATCAGTGGGTTGGTGAGGGCCAGGGCCGCGGCGAGACGCCCGGCGACGCCTGGACTAGCGGCCAGATGATCCCCGACACCGACGACACCGCCCCGCGCCAGGACACCGGCACCTACGACGCCGGCCAGTGGGTCGGCGAGGGCCAGGGCGAGCAGCCGGACACCGAGCGCCCCGCCAGAAAGCGGCCGTAAGCCTGTACGGCTATGGCCGATCGCGCCTTGCCCCACCCCTGTCAGGAGCGGGAAATGATCTACGGCTTGGCGGTTTCGGCTTCGCCGAAACCGCCAAGCCCCAACAAAAATCCCCTCCCCGCGCAGCGGGGAGGGGGCAGAGGGAGGGGTAGGCATCGATCGTGTTTTGCCCAGGGCACAAGCCCAAAGACCAGCTTTTTGGCGGCTGCCGGCCATAGCCGGCAGCCGCCCCCCGCCGCGCGAGCGGCAGCTAATCGCCGTAAGCCTCGCGCAGGATCTCGATCGGGTGGCGCATGGTCAGCCCGCTGCCGTGCGCAATCTGCCAGCGGCAGATCTCCGAGTCGCACACGCCGGTGTCGCTGCCGCTGGTGCGCATCTTGTCGAACAGCCCCGCGCCCACATCCATAGCGATCTGGTACTTCTCGGCCTTGTAGCCGTAGCTGCCGGCCAAACCGCAGCACGCCGCGTTGCTCTCGTCGAGCTGCAGGCCCGGGATGAGCTCAAGGATGTCGAGTGCCGGGCGGCCGATATTGTGCGCGCGCAGCTGGCATGGCGCGTGGTAGGGCAGCTCGCGCTCGATCGGCCTGAAGTCGGTGTTCAGCTCGCCGCGCTCGTGCAGCAGCCGCAAGAACTCAAAGATATCGTAGGTGTGCTCCGACACCAGCCGCGTCGCAGTCTCGTGCATCCCCAGCAGCTCGGGCGCCTCCTCCTTCAGCGTCAGCGTGCAGCTGGTGCTGGTGCCGACGATCGGGATACCCTGCTGGGCGTAGGGCAGCAGCTGGGCCACATTGTACTCGTGGTGGCTGCGCGCCTGCTTGAACGCGCCATTCGAGAGCAGCGGCAGGCCGCAGCAGCCCTGGTCGGCCACGATCACCTCGAAGCCGTTGCGCTCGAGCACCTCGACGGCAGCCTGGCCCACGCGCGGCTCGTAGTAGTTCGTCGAGCAGCCGTGGAAGTACACCACCTGCTTTTTGGGCGAACGACCAGCGACGGAGGCTGAACGGCTATCGCCGCTGCTCGTTGGTCGTTGGTCATTCGTCGTTCGCCGCTTCTTGAACCACGAGCGGAAGCTGTAGGTGCTGAACTTCGGCAGCGGCGCCTTGCGCGCGATCTTGACGGTGCGCTCGGCGGCGAGGCGCAGCAGCGGGTTGTTCGCGCCCCAGTTCGCCAGCGGCGCCAGCGGCCCGCACGCCAGCTTGCCGAACATATACTGGTAGCCCAGCAGCCAGGCGCGCAGCGGCAGGCCGCGCTGCTCGACGATCTCGGCCTTGGCGCGAGTGTTCAGCTCCATGATCCGCACGCCGGTGGGGCACACCTCGTTGCACACCCGGCAGCCCGAGCAGTAATCGACCGACTCGTCGGGCGAGGGCTGGCCGGGCTTGCGGAAGCGCTGCGCCTGCGGCCCGACATACTTCGGGCCGGGGAACAGGTCGGTGACGGCGCTCACCGGGCAGGCCGCCGTGCAGATATTACACTTAATGCAGTGATCGAGCGATTGCTCGAGCGAAAGTTCGATATGATCGTGTTGCATAATTTTGAGTTTCGAGTGTTGAGCTTTGAGCTGCGACCAACGCAGACTCAAAACGAAGAATTAAGAACCAAGAACTTGTGCAGCCTGCCAGCCAGTCGCCAGCGCCATGCCGCTGTAGCAGCGCTCGCGGATCGCGTCGCTGCCGGCCAGCGCCGAGCCAGCCACTGCAACATTGGCGTACACCACGCTGCCGGCCGCGTCGAGCGGGCGCAGGCGGGCATCGGTGGCCACGCCGGCGCCATAGATCGCGTGGCCTGACTCGTTCAGGAAGCGCGGCGCGAACCACTCGCCGCGCGAGGCCGGCGCCTGCAGCGGCAACCCAAGCGCCGTCTCCCAAACCGCGCCGGTGAAATCAGTGCGCACGCCGCCGCCGGCGATGCCGCCGGTGGCCAGCAGAAACACCTCGGCGCGGTGGGCCTGCTCGCGCGCCGCAGCGGCCGAGTACACCGCCGCGAGCGTGCCCTCGGCGCCCTCGGCGCGCAGCACCTCGGCGCCGATCTGCATCCGGCCGCCGGCGCGCACGATCGCGTCGCGGAAGATCGCGAACAGGCGCTGGCCCGGCACCGAGGCCGGCAGCGTCGGGATCTCGAAAATCTGCGCGCCGCTCAGCTCTTGCAGGTGCGCCACCGCGCCCAGCGGGTCGCGAATACCCAGCACCGCCGGCAAGCCGATCCGCGTCGCGTCGCCGCGGGCCGCGCGCAGCTGCCGGCCGACATCCTCGCGAAAGGCCGGGTCGTCGAACAGCTGGGCGAACACGCGCGTGTTGAAGTCGAGCTTGCGCTTGATCGGCGGCAAGTTCAGGTACACGCCGCGCGCCGCAAGGCCTTGGGCCGCCAGGTTGCCGGCCGCCAGCGGCGGGAAGAAATCGCGCAGCTCGCGGAAGCCGGCCAGCAGCACCGGGCCGGGCAGGCGCATATCGCCGGCGGCCATGGTCGCGGGGAAGAACGCCGCGGGGCGCAGCGCGCCCAGCGCGGTAGGCAGCAGCACATTGCGATCCAGGCTGCCGACATAGGGGTAGCGCGCGGCCTCGGCCAGCGCGCGAAAGCGGTCGATCGCGGCCGCCACGCCGTCCACGCCGGCGCGGGCGTAGGGGTGCTGCGGGTTCGCGGCGATCAGCTTGGCCAGCGCATCGCGCAGGCTGCCGTCGGCCGCGCCCCACACGTCGATCGTGCCGCTCGTCCAATGCGTGGCGCCCTGGCCCTTGGCCAGCACCAGCGGGCGGCGTCCTGCGTCGGCCAGGGCCAACGCGCCCATCAGGCCGGCGAAGCCGGCCCCAATGACAACAGTGTCGCGCATAGTATATCCTGATCACAATGACAGGCTGGCACGGCGTCAATGCGAAGGTTCAGCAGGCGCTCGTGCCATCTTGTTTAGTCGGTATGGTACTCCGTGGCGATCGCCGGGTGAGCTGTGACCATGGTCGAGTCGTTCTGGCCTGCGGGCGCCGGCTGCGGCAGCAGATCGACGCCGAGCGTATCGAGAAAGATGATCTCGTCGAGCCGCGCCTGGCGCAGCTGGTCGCCCCAGCTGATCACCGTAATGCCCTTCCAGCGCTCTTGCAGGAAGTGGCGCAGCAGCGCGGCGCTGGCCTGCTCGGGCTCGGGCAGCGGGGCGCCGCTCGCGCGCTTGAACTCGTTCCACAGCGCCACGGCGCGGTAGGTGCAGAAGCCGCCCTGGCATGGCCCCATGCCCAGGCGCGTGTCGCGGCGGATATCGTCGATGTTCGAGGCCTTGGCGGTGGTGATCGCGCCAATCACGCGGTCGCGCGTGACCAGCTCGCACTCGCAGATCAAGTCGCCGTAGCTGTTGTCGGCCTCGACGGTGGCGAGCGGCTTGCCGAGCCAGAACAGGTCGCGCGAGCCGCCGGCGGGCTTCTCGGTGCCGGGCGGGACGGGCAGTGGCTCGAGGTGGGTGCGGCAGGGCGCGCTGTTGCCGAGCTTGGCCGCCACCGCGTCGGTGGCCTCCTGCGCCATCATGCGGTAGGTTGTCCACTTCCCGCCGACAATGCTGATAAAGCCCTTCACCCCGTCGCGCGCCTCGTGGTCGAGCAGCTTGTAGGTGCGCGGAATATCGCGATCGTCGGCGGCGTCCTGGTCTTTATACAGCGGGCGCACGCCTGCCCAGGCACGCAGCACGCGCGCCTTGCTGATGCCCGGCACCAGCTGCTCGCCCTCGTGGAGCATGCGCTCGACCTCCCAGGCCTCAATGCCGAACACGTCGGGGTCGGGCACGTGCACGTCGGTGGTGCCGATCACCGCGACGGTGCGAATAGGCACGATGATATCGCCGTCGGCGGGCGGCTTGCAGCGGTTCACCACGGTGTTGAGCACGCGGTGGTTCATGGCGATCATGGTGCCTTTGCCGGGCACCACCGTCACCTGCACGCCGGCCAGCTCGGCGATCTTGCCGGCCCACGCGCCGGCGGCGTTGACGATATAGCTGGTGTGGAAGCGCACCTCTTCGCCGGTGCGCATGTCTTCGCACACGGCGCCGGCCACCCGGTCGCCATCGCGCTCGATCGCCTTGACGACGTGGTATGTCAGCACCTGCGCGCCGTGGCGGATGGCGTCCTCGGCGTTCGAGTGCGCCGCCAGAAACGAGTCGGCCGCGCCATCGCGCACCTCGAACACATGGCTGATGCGCGGGTTGAGCAGCGGCTCGCGGCGCAGCGCCTCGCGCACGCTGATCTGGTTGACGGGCACCCCCGTCTCGCTGCATCCGGCGAGAAAGCGCGGCACGTAGCCCTCGTCGTCGGCGGGCGTCACCACAAAGAAGCCGCCTGTGTCTTCGAGGCAGTGCGGCATTATCTTGCGCAGGATCTCGTTCTCGTGGGCGCACTCGGTGGCCGACTGCTTGTCTTTCACCACATAGCGCCCGCCGCTATGCAGCAGCCCGTGGTAGCGCCCGCTGGTGCCGTGAGTCAGGTCGCCCTTCTCGACCAGCGCGGCGCGAATGCCGCGCAGCGCCATGTCGCGCAGCACACCGAGCCCGGTGGCACCGCCGCCGATCACGAGCACATCGGTTGTGATTGTTCGCATGGGAATGACCACCCCTCCATATTGGTTTGCGGAAGAGGCTGAAACGTTGCGAGGATGCATGAAGCCAGAACATTATACATCAAGCATGGCCCGATTTTGGTGCCACGACGCGCACCGCTGGTAGCGAAATCGCTACGCCGGCGGCGCGCAAGGCGAGCAGGCTGAGGCATAATACCAAATCCGGCTGATCGCTTGGATTATGGTGGGGGTTCGGGGGCGGCTTCGCCGCCCCCCGAAATTTTTCTTGTGCGGCGCCCGGCTTTGCCGGGCGCCGCACAAGAAAACACAAGTAATCAAACGGAGTTGGTATAACCTAGTCGCCCGGCGCATTGAGTCGCGCTCACGCCCGGAAGGTGCGGCCCTTCCAGCTAACGCCACGGCCCAGGCGCAGGCGCAGCAGGCCCCAGGCGGCTAGCCCGAAGTACGCGGCGGTGCCGAGCGGCAGCAGCGCGCCGCGCCACGCCGGCACGCGGTAGCGCCGCGCCGCCAGCCGGCCCCAGCACGCCAGCGCCAGCAGCAGCAGGCCGGCGCCGTGGGCCAGCAGCACGCCGCCCAGCGCCGACTGGGGCCGCGCGGCCGCGAGCAGCGCGCCCAGCCCGAGCAGGTACCAGGGTGTGAAGCCAGCCAGCGCCTGGCGCAGCCCAACCCAGGCCGAGCGCGCGCCGCCGCTGCGGTAGCCGGCCACCGCGTTCTTGCTCAGGCCCTCGGCCAGGCTGCGCCAGCCCGCGTACATGCGCACGGCGATCAGGTCGGGGGCGTGCGCCGCCTCGATCGCGAAGCCGGCGGCTTTCACGCGCTGGCCCAGCTCGGTGTCTTCGAGGATGCTGGCGCGCACCGCGCGGTGGCCGTCGACGGCGGCGTACGCGTCGCGGCGGATCAGCAAGCACGGCCCGTTGGCAAACGCGATCGGCGAGCCCGCGTCGCTCACCTGGTCGAGCGGGTAGAGGCTCGTGAGCAGCGCGAAGAACGCCGGCAGCACCACGCGCTCGGCCGGCGAGCCCATGCGCTGCAGCGGCAGCAGCGTCAGCAGCGCCAGCGCGCGCGCATCGGCGCGGGCCAGCAGCGCCGCCAGCAGCTCGGGCGCGGGCAGCACGTCGGCGTCGAGGAATAGCAGCCACTCGCCGCGCGCTTGGCCGGCGGCCTGCCAGCAGGCCCAGCACTTGCCGGCCCAGCCGGGCGGCAGCGCGGCGCCGGGCAGCACCGCCAGGCCCGGCAGCTGGCCGGCGTAGCCGCGCGCAAGGCCCGCGGTGCCGTCGGACGAGTGGTCGTCGACGACGATCACCTCGAAGTCGCGGTAGCTCTGGCGCGCCAGCCCGTCGAGGCAGCCGCCCAGGCGCGCGGCCTCATCGCGCGCGGGGATCAGCACCGATATGAGCGGGCCGCCGCGCGGCAGGCCGGGGCCGGGCGCCAGCTGCGGCGCCCGCGCGTCGCGCAGCAGATCCTGCGCGTACAGCCCGGCTACGAGCAGGCACAGCAAACTAACGGGAAATATCAGCAGCATTGATGTATAATACCGCAATCTGGTGCCATAGGCGCGGCACAGCCACCTTGGAAATGAACCGCCATGCGCTTGTTCCGACGCAGCCTTGATCTCAACTACGCGGCCACGCGCGAAGCAACGCCCGACGACCTCGGGGCGATCTCGCGGCTGCTGCGCACCAGCACGCACCACTACACCAGCTACCCCGCGCCACACCTGCCTACGCTGCTGGCCGGCGCGCCCGCGCTGGTGCTCACTACCTCGGGCGATGTCTTGGGCGCCGCAGTGGCTGGCTGGAGCGTCGACTCCACCAGCTGGCTGCGCGTGCTGGCGGTGGGCGAGGGCTTGCTGATCGGCCCGGCGCTCGACGCGCTGCTGCCGCCATTTCACGCGCTGCTGCGCGCCCGCGCGGTGCGCCAGCTGTTCTACGCCGGCGACGAGGCCTCCGACACGTGGATCCAGCCTGCGCTCGCCAGCCGCGGCTACGTGCGCGAGACCGACGTGGTGGTGTACGAGAAAGCCGCGCTCGACGTGCCCTCGCGCGGCAACCAGCAAGTGCGCATCCGCGCGGCCCAGTCGGTCGACCTGCCGGCGATCCAGGCGATCGACCGGGCCTGCTTTGCGGCGCAGTGGCACAAGGACGAGAGCGTGCTCGGCGCGGCGATCTTCGAGGTGGCGTACTTCGTGGTGGCCGAGCAGGCCGGCCGGCTGTTGGGCTACGCCTTCGCCACCAGCCACTTCGGCGGCCGGCTGGTGCACCTGGTGCGCATCGCGGCCCGGCCCGAGGTGCAGGGCCAGGCGATCGGCGTGCGCCTGCTGGCCGAGGTCGTCGAGTTCGCGCGCGCCTGCGGCGCCAACACCCTGACGCTCAACACCCAGGCCCACAACACCCGCGCGCAGCGCCTGTACGAGTGGTTCGGCTTCCGCCGCACCGGCGAGCAGCAGACGGTGCTGCGCTACGATCTGTGATCCAAAGCTCCGTCTGATCGCTTTTGTTGTGCGATGGCCTGCCCGGCTTCGCCGGGCAGGCCATCGCACAACGAAGTTTCGGGAGCGGCTTCGCCACCCCGCCCCGCCGAATACAGCAAGCACGCCACGCGCCCAGATGGCCGCCGTCGAAGCGGCGCCTTCGCCCCACCGCCCCCACCGCATACCGCAGGCGATCAGCCGGGCGTGATAAGACTACGTACGCTTCCACTCGCGGAAAAAACGGAATACGTAGAATTACCAATGACTCCTGCCGTATCCCTCGTATCATGGGTGTGCACCCTGTGGTTTGTGGCGAGGCTGAAAAGGAGGACAGGATGGCAACCATGAAGGCCATACAGCTGCACGCGTATGGCGGTGCCGGCGATCTGCATTTCGAGGACGCGCCGCGCCCCAGCGTCGGCGATGGCGAGGTACTCATCCGCGTACACGCGACCACGGTGAACCCTTTCGACACGGCGGCGCGCGCGGGCTACATGGCCGGCTGGTACCCGTACTCCTTTCCGCTGATCCCTGGGCTCGACCTGGCCGGCGTGGTCGTGTCGGTCGGCGCGGGCGTCGACGACTTCGCACCTGGCGACGAGGTATACGGCCGCAGCGACCCGGCCCACCTGGGCGCGAATGCCGAGTACGCCAGCATTGCCGCGGCCGACCTGGCGCTCAAGCCGGCGTCGCTCAGCTTCGCCGAGGCCGCATCCCTGCCCCACTCGGCGCTCTCGGCCTGGCGCGCGCTCGTCGACGGGGCGAACATTGGCGCAGGGCAAAAGTGCTGATCCACGCGGCCGCCGGCGGCGTAGGCACGGTCGGCGTGCAGCTGGCGAAAGCGCGCGGCGCCTATGTGATCGCCACAGCCTCGGGGCCAAAGCTCGATCTGGTGCGCCAGCTCGGCGCCGACGAGGTGATCGACTATACCGCCGGCCCTTTCGAAGACGCGGTGCACGATGTCGATATTGTGCTCGACACCGTCGGCGGCGACACGCAGGCGCGCTCGTGGGGCGTGCTGAAGCCGGGCGGGATCCTCGTGTCGTTGGTGCAGCCGCCCGACGCCGAGGCCGCCGCAGCGCGCGGCGCCCGCCAGCAGTTCGCGATGGCGCTTGGCCCGGCGCACGATATTCTGGCCGCACTGACCGACCTGGTGGAGCAGGGCCGGGTTCGCCCGGTGATCGACTCGGTGCTGCCGCTAGCCGAGGCCGCCGCCGCGCACGCCAAGGTCGAGGGCCGGCACACCACCGGCCGCGTGGTGCTGGAGGTCGCCAGCTGAGGGTATCGGCGCCTCGCCTGCGGCAGCATAGCACAGAGAAACAATCAAGGCGCGCTCTGCCGATGGCAGAGCGCGCCTGCTGCGTAGGCCACAGCCCTGCTATAGCGCCTCGCGCGGCTCGGCGGTGCGGCCAAGCCAGCGCCCCAGGCCCGCGCGCGCCCCCGCCGATCGCGCCTGGCGCTTTGCGCGCAGCAGCACCGTGAGGTACAGCGCCAGGCCGAAGTACAGCGCGTTCAGCGCGCGGATGTCCAGCCGCGCGAACACGCCGCCGCGCTCCTGGCGCAGGCCGTCGAGCCAGGCGCCCAGCAGCGGGATGAGCAGCTGGTCGAGCCCGGCGATCAGCAGCGCGCCGAGGATGGCGCCCGGCACGCTGCCGGCCCCGCCGATCACCACCATCGCCAGCACCATGGCCGAGATCCGAAAATCAAACTGGTTAGGGTCGACATAGCTGAAGCTGGTGGCGAACAGCGCGCCGGCCGCGCCCGCCACCACCGAGCCGATCACAAACGCCAGGTGTTTGGCGCGCGTCACGTCGACGCCGCAGCTGGCGGCGGCGACCTCGTCGGCGCTGAGCGCGGCCCAGGCGCGCCCGATCCGCGAGCGCGCCAGGCGCAGGCTGCCCAGCGCCACCACCAGCAGCCCGGCACACGCAACATAGTACGCCTCGGTGGGCGAGCGCAGGCTGTAGCCGAACAGCAGCGGCGGCGGCAGCGCAGCAGCCCCGCGCTCGCCGCCGGTCCACTGGTCGAGGTTCACAAACACCTGCGGGATGATCAGGCCGAACGCCACCGTCACGATCGCGAGGTAGTCGCCGCGCAGCCGCGTGGCCAGCGCGCCATTGATCACGCCAAAGATCGTCGCGACGACGGTGCTGACCGCCAGCACCACCAGGAAGTCGAGCCGGGTGGGCAGGATGGCGCCGAGCTGGCCGCCGGTGAGCATGGCCACGGTGTAGCCGCCCAGCGCGAAGCACGCCGCGTAGCCCAGGTCGAGCAGGCCGGCGAAGCCGAGCACCAGGTTCAGGCCCAGCGCCAGCAGCACGAACAGCAGCATGTGCGTGGCCACCAGCTGGTAGTGCAGGCCCAGCAGCGCGTCGAGCAGCGGGTAGGCCAGCGCCAGCAGCAGCAGCGCCGGCGTGAGCCAGCCGCCTGCGCCGGACGGCCGGCGCTCGCCCACGCTCTCGTCGGCGGCCGGGCGCGCAGTCCGGTCTTCGCTCTGGTCTTCGCCGAGCAGCCCGGTGGGGCGGATGGTCAGCACCGCGATCAGCACCAGCATCAGCAGCACCGGCGTCCACTGCGAGGCGAAGAAGAAGTCGCTGAACGCCGCGAACACGCCCAGCAGCAGCCCGCTGATAAACGCGCCGCGCGGCCGGCCGATGCCGCCGAGTATCGCGGCGGTGAACGCGAACAGGCCGCTCTGCACGCCGTACTCGGTGTAGGGGTGCGTGTAGTAGACCGTGAAGATAAACGCCGCCGCGCCCGAGAGCGCGCCGCCCAGCGCGAACGCCAGCCGGATGGTGCCGTTCAGGTCGACACCGCACAGGCGCGACATTTCGGCGTCCTGGGCGCAGGCGCGCAGCGCGCGGCCGGCCGGGGTGCGCCGCAGGAACCAGCCCACCAGCAGCGCCAGGCCGCTCGCCAGCAGCAGCACCAGCAGATCCTTCAGGGTGTAGACGACATGCAGCGGCAGGCCGGCCGCGCGCACCAGGTCGAAGTTCGGCAGCAGGTCGTAGACGCCCAGGCGCGGCACCTCGGGCACGCCGGGCACACTGTGGTGCGCGCCGGGGATCGACTTGTCGGAGGTGCGCCACACCAGCGCGGCCTCGTAGAGCATGAACGACAGCCCGACGGTGGCAATCAGCGGCGCCAGCCGCATGCCGCCGCGAAACGGCCGAAAGGCCACGCGCTCGACCGCCACGTTGAGGGCGGTGCCGAAGCCCATCGAGGCCACCAGCGCCAGTGCCAGGCCGCCAAACAGCGGCAGCGCGGCCATGCCCGGCAGCAGGCCGAGCCCGCGCACCATCACCACCACCACCACTGTGGTAAGCGCAAACAGGTCGCCGTAGGCGAAGTTGATCAGCCGCACCGCGCCGTACACCAGCGTCACGCCGATCGCGTTCAGCGCGATCACCGCGCCGTTCGAAAGGCCGATCACCAGGATCTGCAACAGCAGGTCGGCGCAGCTTGTGTCGATGCCGCAGCTCATTGTGTGTCCTTTGTCTGCCGGTCGGGGGTGGTTGGCGCGGGCTACGCAGTGGGTGCGCGCGCGGTACAACCGTGCCTAGCCCACCTGCGCTGTAGGGCTTCGAGGCCACAAGCCGCTACAGTTGCACCGCGCACGCGGCCTGCGCAACGTCAAGCTCTCTTCCGCCTGCCTCGCCCCGGCCAGCCAGGGGAGCGAGCAAAGGGGCGGGGCCGAAGGACGGTGCATCAGCCCTGGCCGCGTAGGCCACGCGATTGAGTGGAGCGCGAAGCTATGCTATACTCTAACTATCACGACGGTTAGAATCTAACCCAAAAGCCCAGCACTGTCAACCCCATGAAAGAGCACAACACCTACGCCGGCAATGTCCGCCTGGTCGGCGGGCGTCTATGCCTCGATTTCGCCAACAGCGCGGTGTTCGAGGGGCGCGCGGTGGCCAAGGAGTACTGGTGCGACTACGCCGCGTTTGTGGTGTGGCTGCGCCACGCCGGCGCGCTCGACGCGGCGGCGATCGAGGGCGCGGCCTCGGCGGCGCTGGCGCAGCCCGCCGAGGCCGGCGCGGCACTGGCGCGCGCCGTGGTGCTGCGCGCCGCGCTCTACGGTTTGTTCAGCGATATTGCCGCCGGGCGCAGGCCTGCCGAGGCCGACCTGGCGGCGCTGAATGCGGCGCTGGCGCGCATGCCCACCCCGCCCCGCCTCGCCAGCATGGGCGACCGGCTGGCATGGGCCTGGCCCGCCGGGGCCAGCGCGCTTGAGCTGCCGCTCTGGCCGGCGCTCTGGTCGGCTGCCGAGCTGCTGATGGCGCCCGAGCTGGCGCGCGTGCGCGAGTGCGAAAGCTGCAGCTGGCTGTTTCTCGACACCAGCCGCAACCACACGCGCCGCTGGTGCTCGATGGAGGACTGCGGCAACGTGGCCAAGGCGCGCCGCCACTACGCCAGGCGCCACGCGCGCAGCTGATGGCGCGCCGCCGGCCGGCATGGGCTTGGCTCCCTGCTCGCCGGGCCTGGCTCCACGCTCGCGGGGCTTCCCTTCACGCTTGCGGGGCTTCACCGCACGTGCGCCGGGCCTGGCTCCGCGCTTGCGGGGCTTCGCCGCACACGCGCCGGGGTTCGCTCCCTGCTCGCTGGGTTTCACACCGCGCTTGCTGGGCTTCACCTCACACGCGCGGCGGTTCACTTCACACGTGCCGGGGTTCGCTCGCTGCTCGCCGGGCTCCACTTCACGCTCACGGGGGCTGCGCGGCGGCGGAAAGCAGGCCGTGGCTATTGCGGCGTGGGTGGCGCATGCCTCGTGGCGCGGCACAGCCTGCCGGTTGGCCCTGAGGCATCCGCGCAGGGCGGCCGGGCCGGCACTGCACGCATTCAGCCACCAGGCGCGGCCGGCGTACGCCTGTAGGCGACCTCGCGCCGGTGGCACGCAGAGACGCACGAATTAAACCAGGCCTAACGCCGGCATCACACAACCTTGCATGTCTTGTGGTAAGATAGCGTCGTCATTCCCGCAGCACCTCTACAGCTCCTGCTCTTCAGCGCGGCAATCGCGCCCCGCCACCGCGAACGCCGAGCGTTCGGTTTACAAGCGACAGTGAGGGAGGTTATGACCACAATTTCACGCCGCAAGTTCATCCGCACCATGGCCGTGGGCGGCACCACGCTGGCCTGGGCATGCACCAGCATCTCGTTCGCCCACGCCGCCGGCCCCGAGACATTCAAGCTGCGCATCATCCACACCAACGACCACCACGCCCGCATCGAGCCGGTTGTCGGCGGCACCCCGCCCGCGCCCATCCACGGCGGCGTGGCGCGCCGCAAAGTGCTGATCGACGCCATCCGCGCCGAGGGCGGCAACCAGCTGCTGATCGACGCCGGCGACGTGTTCCAGGGCACGCTGTGGTTCAACCAGTACCTTGGCCTGGCCGACCTGGAGTTCTACCACTACCTAGGCTACGAGGCCATGACCATCGGCAACCACGAGTTCGACAAAGGCCCGGCGCCGCTGGCGAACTTCATCAAGCAGGCGCAGTTCCCGGTGCTCAGCGCCAACATGGTCGCCGACCCGTCGACGCCGATCTATGGCCTGTACAAGCCGTGGATCATCAAAGAGGTGGGCGGCGAGCGCATCGGCATCTTCGGCCTCACCACCGAAGAAACGCCGGCGATCTCCAGCCCCGGCGCGGGCATCACCTTCACAAACTACATCGAGGCGGCGAAGAAAGCCGTGGCCGACCTGAAGGCCCAGGGCATCAACAAGATCATCGCGCTGACGCACATCGGCATCACCTTCGACCGCGAGCTGGCGCGCCAGGTCGACGGCATCCAGGTGATCATCGGCGGCCACTCGCACACGCCCATGGGCCCGATGATCAAGCCGGCCGACCCCGCGCGCCCCTACCCCGAGGTGATCGCCTCGCCCTCGGGCAAGCCGGTGGTGATGGCCACCGACTGGGAGTGGGGCCGCTGGCTGGGCGACCTGACGGTGGGCTTCGACGCGAATGGCGACATTACCAATGTGCTCGGCGCGCGCCCGACCGAGGTAGCCGCCAGCATCGCGCCCGACACCGCGCTGGACAACCGGATCAAAGTGCTGGCGCAGCCGATCGCCGGGCTACGCACCAAGCCGGCCGGCGAGGCGGCGGTAGCGCTCAACGGCAACCGCGCCGACGTGCGCACCAAAGAAACCAACCTCGGCAACCTGATCTCCGACGCAATGCTGGAGAAGACGCGCCCGGCCGGCGCGCAGGTGGCGATCATGAACGGCGGCAGCATTCGCACCAGCATCGACGCCGGCCAGATCACGCTGGGCGAGCTGCTCGACGTGCAGCCGTTCGGCAACACGATCGGGCTCGTCACCCTGACGGGCACGCAGCTGAAGCAGGCGCTCGAAAACGGCGTGAGCCAGGTCGAGACGGTGGCCGGCCGCTTCCCGCAGGTCGCGGCGATGCGCTATAGCTTCGACGCCAGCCGCCCGGCCGGCGACCGGGTCACCGGCGTACAGATCGCCGACGGCAAAGGCGGCTACACCGCGCTCGACCCGAACGGCAGCTACCGCGTCGTCACCAACGCCTTCCTGATCGCCGGCGGCGACGGCTACACCGTGTTCGGGCAGGGCACGAACAAGATCGACACCGGCCTGCTCGACATCGACGTGACCGCCGAGTATGTTGCGGCGCACTCGCCGGTGAACCCGCAGGTCGAGGGCCGGGTTGTGGCCGGCGGCACGCTGCCGGGGGCCGCCGCGCCAGCGGCCGGCAAGCCGGCGCGGCTGCCGAACACCGGCGGCGAGATCTCGCCGGCCTGGCTGCTGGCCGCGCTGGGCGCCGGGGCGATCGGCGCGGGCGTGCGGCTGCGCAGCCGCGCCCAGCCGGCGCTCGCCGCCCCCGCCGAGGCGCTAGCCGCCGAAGAGCCGGCCGAGTAGCGCAAGGCCCGCGAGCGGCCAGCGGCGGGCGGCGCGCATCTGCGCGCCGCCTGCCGCTGGCGTTAAGAATGTAAAATCGTGAGCGGGCGCATCGGAAAGGCTTGGTTTGCGCAAGCCCGTGTGGTATACTGCCGCAAGCCAGCCGCGCGCAGGCCGCGCGGCGGCATGGCAAGCCCTTGCTGGTCGTTCGCGCGCGAGCGGCCTTTGATATTCACGAACCCCCAAGAGGCGCTATGCAGGACATCAAACAGGCGGTCGACGGCGTCGCCGCCAATGTCGAGCAGGTCATCATCGGCAAGCGCAAGGCCGTCGAGCTTGTGCTGATCGCGCTGCTGTGCAAAGGCCACGTGCTGCTCGAAGACGTGCCCGGCACCGGCAAGACCACGCTGGCCAAAACGATCGCGCGCTCGCTGGGCTGCTCGTTCAAGCGCATCCAGTTCACGCCCGACCTGCTGCCCTCGGATGTCACCGGCATCTCGATCTTCAACCAGCAGAGCCGCGAGTTCGAGTTCCGCCCCGGCCCGGTGATCGCCCAGATCGTGCTGGCCGACGAGATCAACCGCGCCACGCCCAAAACCCAGAGCGCACTGCTCGAAGCCATGGAAGAGCGCCAGATCACCGTCGACGGCACCACCTACGCCCTGCCCAAGCCATTCATCGTGCTGGCCACCCAGAACCCGATCGAGTACGAGGGCACCTTCCCGCTGCCCGAGGCGCAGCTCGACCGCTTTCTGCTGCGCGTGCACCTGGGCTACCCCGAGAAAATGGACGAGATCGCCATCCTGCGGCGCCAGCGCCAGAGCCACCCGCTCGACAGCGTCGAGCAAGTGCTCTCGGCCGAGCAGCTGCTCGAGCTGCAAGAGCAGATCAAGTCGGTGTATGTCGACGAGCTGATCGAAGAGTATATCGTCGGGCTCGCCACCGCCACGCGCCACCACGAAGACGTGTACCTCGGCGCGAGCGCGCGCGGCTCGCTGGGGCTCTACCGCACCGCCCAGGCCGCCGCCGCGCTCAACGGCCGCGACTACGTTATCCCCGACGACGTCAAGCTGCTGGCCGAGCCGGTGCTGGGCCACCGCCTGATCATCAGCCCGGCCGCGCGCATCCGCAATGTCAGCGCGGCGGTGGTGATGAACGATATTCTCAACGCTGTGGCGGTGCCGGGCGCGCGCGCCGGGCGCTTCGACCGCGGCGCCGCAGCCGTCGCGCGCTGACGAGAAGAGCGTGCAGGGCCTGCGGCCCACCAACGCTCGCGCGCGGGAGGCGCCCCGCACTCCCTGCTTTTCAGGCAGCCGTTCATGCATGCAGCGCACCGTGCGGCGCGCGGAACGCCGCGCACACGGTGCGCCAGGGCACCCTGGCGAGTGGGCCACGCAATGTTTGTGTAAAGCGTTCTCATCAGGTATAATGCGCGCAACCCGGCCGCACGCAACGCGAACCTCGCGCGGAGGAGGGGAATGTGAGCCCAACCTCGATCGTGCTTGTTCATGGCCATACAATCTTTCGCGAGGGACTACGCCATTACCTGGCCAGCCTGCCCGAGTATCGCATCGTCGGCGAGGCCAGCAACGGCCAGCAGGCCATCCAGCTGGTCGACTACAGCGACCCCGACTTGATCCTGATGGAGGTTGATCTGCCGGGCGTCAGCGGCCTCGAGGTGGCGCGGGCGATCAAGCGCACCCACCCGCACGTGGGCATCGTGCTGCTGAGCGCCTCGATGGACGGCTTTCAGGTGGTCAAGGCGATCCGCGCCGGGGTGGCGGCCTACCAGCCGCGCAACATCGCCCCCGACAAGCTGCTGCGCGTGATCAACCAGGTGCGGCGCGGCGAATACCCGATCAACGACCTGGTGCTCTCGCTGCCCGACGTGGCCGCCGAAGTGCTGATGGCGTTTCGCCAGATGGCCGTCGACGACGACGCGCAGAGCATCTACTCGCCGCTGTCGCCGCGCGAGCTGCAGGTGCTCGACCTAGTGGCCGCCGGGCGGACGAACAAAGAGATCGCGCTCCTGCTCGATATCAGCAACCAAACCGTGAAGAACCACGTCTCGTCAATTTTGCGCAAGCTGGCGGTCAACGATCGCACCCAGGCGGTGGTGTATGCCATGCGCCGCGGCTGGATCAAGGTTGTGCTGCCTGGCGACTAGCCGCAATGGGCAGTGAGCGAAGGAAGGCGCGCGCGACGCGCCACCCCGCCGCCTGCCGCCCACTGCCCGACTGCCTACTATATGAACCGTCATCGAACGCTCACCGCGCTTGTGTGCCTCGTGCTGCTCGCCGCCACCGGCTGCGAGCAACAGTCGATCGCCGAGCAAGAACAGATCAGAACCCGGCAGACGCTCGAGGCGACCACGCCATCGCCGACGCCGTCGCTCACGCCAGCGCCATCGCTGACGCCCACGACAGGCCCGTCGCCCACGGCCACGCCACCGCCAACCAGCACGCCAACCGCCGTGCCCACGGCCACGCCGCTGCCGCCCACCGCCACGCCCAACCCGGCGCTGGCCGGCTTCAGCCTGTGCGCGCAGACGGCCGGCAGCGCCGACGGCGGGCGCTTCTCGGCACGCATCACCGCGATCACCACAACTCAGGAAACCGCGTTCGAGCGCGTGACGATCGGCCTGGCCTCGCCCGGCGACTCGGCCGCGCCGCACGCCGAGGCGCGCTGCCTCGCCGCCGCCGACGACACCGGCGCGCCGGCCGGCGCGGTCGCCGCCTATAGCCTGCAGATCGACCTGGCCGGCTGGCTCCACGACGACGCCTTCAAGGCCACCACGATCAGCGCCACGGCCGCGCTCTCAAGCTCGACGGTGCTCAAGAGCATCGAGCTGCGCGCCGACCCCGCCGCCACCGCCGGGGCGACGCTGGCCTTCGGCATGGAGCAGCCGCTGCCCTACCGGCTGAAGCTCGAGCAAAACCCGGCCCGGCTGGTGCTCGACGTCGCCAAGGCCGGCGCGGTGGGCGCCAACAACGATATGCTGGCGCTGCCGGCCGCCAGCGGCGCCACGCTCGACGCGCCGCTGTTCTATGTGCAGGGCGGCGACGTGTGGAAGTATGCCGGCGGCAAGGCCAGCAACCTCACCAAAGACACGCGCAAGGGCCAGTTCGGCGACATCGGCGCGATCGACGCCAGCGCCGCCGCGCGCGCCGTGGTGTTCTGCGCCGTCGCGCCGGGCGCCGACATGGGCGACCGCGCCGCGCA
The DNA here is from genome assembly GCF_046328425.1 of Kouleothrix sp. Taxonomy (NCBI): domain Bacteria; kingdom Bacillati; phylum Chloroflexota; class Chloroflexia; order Chloroflexales; family Roseiflexaceae; genus Kouleothrix; species Kouleothrix sp. The sequence continues at coordinate 268,992 of NZ_JAXLWP010000006.1, read as the reverse complement.
GCGCACGCTGTGGATCACCGACTTCGACGGCGCGGCCCCGCAGGCGCTCGCGGCCGACAGCCCCTCGTGCGACGAGCCAGTGTTCGCGCCCGACGGCAAGACGATCGCGTTTACGGCCGACGAAACCGGCGCGAACCCGCCGCGCCTGAGCATCTGGACGGTGCCGGCCAGCGGCGGCGGCGGCCAGCGCGCCACGCCCCCCGGCGACGAGTGGAGCCGCTTCGCGCCGCAGTGGCTCGACAACGGACGGCTGCTGTATGCCGCCAACGCCGAGGATGGCCGCAGCAGCCTGTTTGTGCGCGGCGCCGACGGCGCCGAGCGCGACATCGGGGCCGACCTGCTGAAAGGCAACAGCTACAGCGCGATCGGGCGCGCGCTGGCCGCACCGGGCGGCGCGGCGATCGCCGTCGAGGTGCTGCGCGCCCAGGGCGGCGCCGACCTGCTGCTGATCGGCGCGGACGGCGCGGCGCTGACGAGCCAAAACCCGATCACGATCGGCTTCTGGAGCCGCGCGTTGGCCTGGGGCGACGACGGCACGCTGTTCTACCTGACCAGCGCCTGCGCCAGCGACGTGGCCCAGAGCTACACCGTACACACCCGCGCGCTCAAGAGCGGCGACGACCGGACGATCGCCGCCGGCACGACGCTGGGCGGCTTTGGCGCGGCGCGCTCGCTGGGCAAGGGCCTGGCATATGTGACGCTGCAGCAGGCGGCAGGCCCGCGCGGCCCGCTGGCGCCGAGCCCGGCCAGCCCGAGCACGCTGTGGTTCTGGGATGTCGGCGGCAGCGGCCAGCGCGCCAAACTCGCCGAGGCGCCTGGCGCGATCGGCGGCCTTGCGCGCTAACAAGCTTGATTGAAATGCGGGTAGCAGGCTGGTGGTTTTGGCTTTGCCGAAACCACCAGCCTGCCTTTGATTCCCTCTCCATTCAGGAGAGGGGGTGAGGCCAAGCGACTTGCACGAGCCCCGGAGCCAGCAGCGCGGCAGGGTGCACGGCGCAGCGCGGAGTGCTATAATACGCCGATAGCAGATAAGGCAATAGGGGCCATGGATCAGTACGCAGCGCTTCCTACACAATATTCGATCGAGCACATCACCATCCGGCCAAACATCATCCTGGCGCCGATGGTGGGCGTCACCGACAGCATCTTCCGCCGCCTGATCCTCGGGCTCGGCGGCTGCGGCCTGGTGAGCAGCGAGATGACAAACGCCGCAAGCGTCAGCCCGCGCATGCTGCGGCAGCATCACCAGCTGGCATTTCTGCCCGAAGAGCGGCCGATCACCATGCAGCTGAGCGGCAACGACCCCGACCTGGTGGCCAACGCCGCGCGCCTGGTCGAGCAGCTTGGCGCCGATATTCTGGATCTGAACTGCGGCTGCCCCTCGCCGAAAGTCACTGGCGGCGGCCATGGCTCGGCGCTGCTGCGCGACCTGCCGAAGATGGAAAAGCTGCTGCGCGCCGTCAAGGCCGCCGTGCAGATCCCGGTAACGCTGAAGTTCCGCTCGGGCTGGGACGAAGGCAGCCTGAACTACTGCGACACCGCGCGCATGGCCGAGTCGGTTGGCGTGGCCGCGCTGGCGCTGCACGCCCGCACGCGCGCCCAGGGCTACAACGGCCTGGCGAACTGGGAGCATATCGCCGAAGTCAAGCGCGTGGTGCGCATCCCGGTGATCGGCAATGGCGACGCGCGCGACGCCACCGACGCGCTCGAGCGGCTGCGCGCCAGCGGCGCCGACGGCGTGATGATCGGGCGCGGCGCCATGAGCAACCCGTGGATCTTCCAGCAGATCGCCCAGCTGCGCCGCGGCGAGGAGCCGTTCGCACCCAGCCCGGCCGACAAGCGCGAGTGGCTGCTGCGCTACCTCGAGATCTGCCAGGCCGAGACGGGCGAGCGGCTGGCGCTCAACAAGCTCAAGCAGCTGATCGGCCAGTTCGCAGTGGGCCTGCCGGGCAGCGCCGTGCTGCGCGCCTCGGTGCAGCGCGCCGCGACCCCCGACGAGGCGCGCGAGCATATCGAGCGTTTCTTTGCGCCGCACCTTGAGGCGGCGCTGGTGTAAGCACGAGGTTGAAGCCCTCCCGCATACACACTGCCCTAGCTCCAACCTCCTTCAGGAGGTGCCGCGATGCATCCGCATCCAATTCGGGTTGTACACTACGGCCTCGGCGCGATCGGCAGCGCAGTCGCGCAGCTCACCAGCGCCCAGCGCGGGCTTGAGCTTGTCGGCGGGATCGACCGCGACCCGCAGAAAGTCGGGCGCGACCTCGGCGACGTGATTGGGCTCGACCACCAGCTTGGCTTGCAGGTGTCGGACACGCCGGGCGAGCTGCTGCGGCGCGCGCGGCCCGATCTGGTGATCCACGCCACCACCTCGCGGTTCCACGACGCATACCCGCAGCTGCTCGAGTGCATCGTGGCCGGCGCCAACGTCATCTCGACGTGCGAAGAGCTGGTGTACCCCTATGCCAAAGAGCCGGCCGCATCGGCCGAGCTGCATCGCCGCGCGCTCGCGGGCAATGCCACCGTGGTGGGCGCGGGCGTGAACCCAGGCTATGTCATGGATCTGCTGCCGCTGATGCTCACCGCGCCGTGCGTCAACATCAAGCGCATCAGCGTCACGCGCGTGATCGACGCCACCAGCCGCCGCGCGATGGTGCACCAGCGCATCGGCGCAGGGCTGTCGATCGACCAGTTTCGCGAGCACGTCGCGCACGGCGGCGTGCGCCATGTCGGCCTGGCCGAATCGATCGGCCTGATCGCCGACGGGCTGGGCTGGCAGCTGTACCGGCTCACCGAGCAGATCGACCCGATCATCGCGAGCGAGTGGCTCGCCACACCATACGGCACGATCGCGCCGGGCCAGGTGGCCGGCGTGCGCCAGAACGCGCGCGGCTGGATGCACGGGCGCGACGTGATCTCGCTGACATGGGAGCAGGCGGTTGGCTCGCGCAAGACCCACGATGCGATCTATATCGACGCCACGCCGCCGCTCGATATGATCATCCAGGGCGGCCTGCAGGGCGAGCAGGCCACCGCCGCGCTGATCGTGCACGCTATCCCGCAGGTGCTCGCGGCCGCGCCTGGGCTCACCACGGTGCTGTCGCTGCCGCCGCTGCACTACCAACAGCGCCCCGAGCCCCCACTGCTGGCGCGCTCGCGCTGACAGGGCAGAGGCTGCGCGAGCCCCGGTATGCCCGTCAGGGCTGGTGCAACGTCTTTCGACCCCTCCCCTGTCAGGGGAGGGGTAATACCAACTCCGTTTGATTACTTGTGTTTGTAGCCGGCTTTGCCGGGCGCCCCACAAGAAAAAGAAATTTCGGGGCGGCGAAGCCGCCCCCGAACCCCCACCATAATCCAAGCGATCAGCCGGATTTGGTATAAGGGGGGTGAGGGCCAACGTTGCACCAGCCCTGGTATGCCCGGCCATTCGGTTGACATAGGCGAGGGGTTGCGGTAACATACGCCAACGGTATGCGGCACGCTGCGAACTCCCTGTCTCTTTCAACACAGCCTGAGCAAACCCCAGAGGTCGCGGGGTCTATCGGCATCGGCGCAAGCGCACCGCACTCGCCCAAACAGCCGGCTGCGTAACACCGGCGCTGTGGAGAAGGTATGGACGAGCAAGTTGAGCTGTTTTTGCGCAGCCTGTCCGATAAACGCGGGCTCTCGGCGAATACGACAGCCGCCTACCGCACCGATCTCGAGCAGTTCGGCGAATTCGCGCGCGCGCGCCAGATCGCCGAGTGGGCATCGGTGACGCACGACGATATGCTGGCGTTTCTGCTGTTTCTGCGCGAGCGCCGCTACGCCAACTCCACGGTGGCGCGCCGCACGGCGGCGGTAAAATCGTTCTTCGCGTTTCTCAAGGCCGAGGGGCTGGCGCCGGCCGACCCAACCGAGCAGATCGACTCGCCAAAGGTCGATCGCTACCTGCCAAAATCGCTGACGCCAACCCAGGTGGACGAGCTGCTCGAGCTGCCGCTGCGCGACCCGACGCCTGAGCGCCTGCGCGACAAGGCCATGCTCGAGCTGCTGTACGCCACCGGGATGCGCGTGAGCGAGCTGGTGGCGCTGAACCTGCGCGATATGAACCTGGAATCCGAGAGCGTGCGCTGCGTCGGCAAGGGCGGGCGCGAGCGCATCCTGCCGATCAGCGGCTCGGCCACCACCGCCATGGAAGAGTACCTCGACATCGCGCGCACGCAGCTGGCGCGCGGCGCGGCCCAGAAGACCGACGCGCTGTTTCTGAACCATCGCGGCAAGCGGCTGACGCGCCAGGGCTTCTGGCTCATCCTGAAGGGCTACGCCGAGGCGCTGGGCATCGGCGACCTGACGCCTCACACGCTGCGGCACTCATTCGCCGCGCATATGCTCAGCGGCGGCGCCGACATCCGCTCGGTGCAGGCGCTGCTGGGCCACGCCTCGATCTCAACCACCCAGATCTACACCCAGCTCAACAACCACGCCCAGAGTCGCGCCGCCAAGTCGCCCGCGCTCGATCTGCACCACGACAATGGCGCCGTCGTCGAGGACGAAGTGGTGGCCGAGGAGTAGCGCGCGGCTCACCGCCACCCGCCAGCAGCATCGGCGCGGCGCCCGGCCCCGCCGATTTTTTGTGCCGGCCAGGCGGCAAAAAGCGAGAGGGCAAGGATGGCGCCTACGCCATCGCTTACCCTCCCTGGAGCAGAACCTGGCTTGCCAAGAAGCTTACTTCGGCTTCTTCTTTGCCTCTTTCTGCTTGTTCTGCTTGGAAGTATTTTTCGGCGATTTGTCACCCATGCTGATGCTCCTTTCTTTGGCCCATAGCAGCGGTCACTTGCCGAGATTATAACATACCGCGCAAGATCAGCGATGAAGGGCCAGGGCCGTTGACAGGCGCACCAGCTGCTGCTACAATCCGCGCCGCCCCGCGCAGGTGGCCGCGAAGGCCGCCCCGCCAACCATGGCATGCCGGTTGAGCCTTGTAGAAATCGATCGCAATGACGAATATCGCCCAACAGCCGACACTCGCGCGACTGGCCGCGCTGGCCGCAGCGCTGGCACTGGCGGCATGCGCCCCGCCAGCGCCAAGCGAGCCGCGCCCCACCGCCGCCACGATCATCGAGATCACGCCCGCACCAACCCAGAATATCGACGCCACCGCCACCGCCTACGCGGTGCGGCTCATTCCAACGCCCACGCCGGCCGGGCTATACGTAGTGCAGCCCAACGACACGCTGAGCAAGCTTGCCGAAGACTTCGGCACCACCGTCGAAGAGCTGATGGCCGCGAATAATCTGACCGACCCGAACGCCATCCAGGTCGGGCAGACGCTGATCATCCCGTCGCTGATCAGCGGCACGCTCGAGCTGGCCACCGCAGCGCCGCTGCCCGCCGCCACCGGCGTGGCCACGCGCACACCGGGCACGTCGCCGTAGCGCGCACGCGCAAGCTTTTTCGGCAAGAAAGAAACGACACACCTATGCAATCAGCAAACGACGCAGCCCCACGCGCAGCGCTGTGGGACATGGACGGCACCCTGCTCGACTCGGCCGAGTACCACTGGCTGGCCTGGCGCGAGACCATGGCCGGCGAGGGCATGGCGCTGACCTACGAGCGCTTTGTGGCCTCGTTCGGGCAGCGCAACGACACGATCTTGCGCGGCTGGCTTGGCGACGACGTGGCGCCGACCACGATCGCGCGCATCAGCGACGCCAAAGAGGCGCGCTACCGCGAGCTGGTGCGCGAGCGCGGCGTCGCGCTGCTGCCAGGCGTGGCGCACTGGCTCGAGCGGCTGCGCCAGGCTGGCTGGCGCCAGGCAATCGCCTCGGCCGCGCCGCGCCTGAATGTCGAGGCCATCCTGGCCGCGCTGGCGATCGAGCCATTCTTCGACGCGATCACCAGCGCCGAGGACGTGCAGCGCGGCAAGCCCGACCCGCAGGTGTTTCTGCTGGCCGCCGAGCGCGTGGCAGTGCCACCTGCGCGCTGTGTGGTGGTTGAAGACGCGCCGGCCGGCATCGAGGGCGCGTGGCGCGGCGGCATGCGCGCGATCGGCGTGCGAACGTCGCACGCGGGCCTCACGGCCGACCTTGCCGTCGATACGCTGGCCGAGCTGCCCGACGACGCCTTTGACCGCCTGATAGGCGGCTAGCACCAGTGCACTTCAAATAGCACAGAGGCACAAAGACTCATAGAATTAGGACAAACACAGTTGCGTGCTCAGCCTTCGGCAGAGCGGTACGTTCCTTTTGAATGTGTCCAATTTCCGCGCTCCGCTTGGCTGTGTGCGGTTTTTCCGCACTCCGCGCGGAAAAACCGCACACGATGATCACAAAGTACCTTGCTGCCGCAGTCACCATGCGCGGCTTCGGGAAGCCGAACAGCGCAGCTGCGTAAGTCCCAAGAATATGCGGCTGCCGCGCGCCTTCGAGACTTTGTGTCTTGTGGCAAACGCCTATGCTCACCGTATGCTGGCGCGCGCGATCGACGACTACGAGACCAGCGCGGTGGCGCTTGTGGAAGGGCAGCAGGCGTATATCTTCGTGATCGCGCTCGATCAGGCCGAGCGCGTGAGCGAGACGCAGGCGGCCGAGCGGATCAAGCGCTTCGACCAGGGTGGCCAGGCCCAGATGCTATTCCAGCGCCGCACCGAGAACCTGATCAGAGCGCACGTCAAAGACATGGCCGCCGAGCTCGAGCGCGTGATCGAGCGCTACGACGCGCAGCACGTGATCATTGCCGGCAACGACTCGATCAAGGGCGCAATCATGAGCACGCTGCCCGAGCCGATCAAGGCCAAGCTGATCGACTACATCCACCTCGATCCCAACAGCAGCATGAAGGCGATTCTCGCGACGGTCGAGCCTATGCTGCGCGAGACCGAGCGCCGCCAGGAGGCCGAGGCGCTGGCCGAGCTCGAGCGGCAGATGACCGCCAAAGACGGCCTTGGCGCGCTGGGGGTGGCCGACGTAGCGCTGGCGCTAAGCAAGGGCCCGGTCGGCACGCTGCTGATGCTGGGCAGCTTTGCGGGTGTGGGCGGCGAGTGCCCGAGCTGCGGCATGCTGTGGGCCGGCCAGCGCAGCAGCTGCCCCTACGACGGCGCCGAGCTTCAGCCGGTCGATCTGCGCGAGGCCTTTACGGCGCGCGCGCTCCAGCAGAGCGCCACGGTCGAGATCGTCGAGGGCAGCGAGTACCTGGCGGCGCAGGGTGGCGTCGGCGCGCTGCTGCGCTACCGCGACGCCGTCGCCGCCCGCGCGGTGGGCGGGGCGTAGCGGCTCAGCCGAGCAGCGCGCCAACAAACGTACTGGCCACGTTGGCTGTGAAGAAGAACAAGCCCAGGCTGATCAGGCTGATCGCCAGCCAGACCGCCCGCTCGGTAGGCGAAAGGTCGCGGCCGCGATTGGTGACGGCGAGCCCGAGGCCAACAGTCAGCGGCAGCAGCAGTGCCAGCATCGCCACCGCGCTCCAGCCGCCCAGCCGCACGCGTGGAAAATCGCCGCCGTCGGCGCCGCCGAGGTCCTGCGCGTCGTTGTGCACAAGCCCGCCGATCAGCGCCGGCGCGGGCTGGCCGAGCCGTGGCAGCACCACAAAGGCAAGGTAGGCGCTGGTAATAAGAATGACCAGGAGGCTGCCGATCAGCAGCCAGAAACGTGCCTGCAGCCAGTTTGTCATGGCGGCCTCCGTTGGCGATACAGTTTATGCTCAGTATACCAACGGAGGCACCAGTTGAGCTTTACAGTTCGTTTATCTACGGCGTGAGCACCAGCCGCGCCGCAGTCGCGCCGTCGACGCTGGCCTTGGCGTAGCGCATGGGCATGTATTCCACCCGCACCCAGCGCTCGATCAGGTTGGCGTAATCGCCGCTCAGCACCTGCCCCGACTGGCCAACCGTATGCATGAAGCGCGAGGAGTCGAGGTTGCTCAGGTCGATAATCTCGCGATACGACGGCACGTGGTACTGGTTGTACATGTCCGAGGTGCTCGGCGGCGCAACGTCGACGGTGAAGCCGTCGCCGCCATTCGGCACGCTGCGGCTGAAGATCGGCCGGAGCGCGCCCACGCCGTCGAGCACATTATGCGGGAACATCGCGTGGTGAACGCGATCCCAGCGCCACGACTTGATGTCGTCGCTGCCCTGTGCCTTGCTCATATCGGCCAGGCCATCCACAAGCGCCGCGCCCAGCTCGGTGGCGCAATCTTCCACCGCCGGAGTGCGCGTGTCGTCGCACCAGGGGCTGGCGTTATTCGGCAGCGTGGTGTCGAGCAGCATGGCGATGTAGTTGCGCTCGTCGGCGTACTGATTCCACAGCTGGTCGCCCAGGTCGTCCTTCAGCAGGTGCGGCGCGATCTGCGCATACCAGGCCTGGTACACCGCAGCCTGCGCGCTGTCGCCCTTCATGGTGGCGTCCCAGCCCTTGAGCATCTCGATCGCGGCTTTGGCGCGCGCGTCTTCGGTTTTGGCCGCCAACATCAGCGGCAGCAGCCGGCGCGCCAGGGTCGACTGCTGGTCGGCCTGCATGGCGGCGATGTCGTCGGGCGAGAGCTTGGGCTTGCTCTCGATCAGCTCGACGATCCGCTCGGCGCGGTAGGGCGCGGCCCAGTCGGTGCTGACGAGGTGCGGGTAGCTGTTGGGCACGGCCTGGTTGTTGGCGGTGGCGATATAGCCCTGCGGTGGGTTGAATGCGTGAGGCAGCTCGTCGAACGGCACGTAGCCGGTCCACTCGTTCGCCCCGGTCCAGCCCTCGGTTGGGCGGGTGCCGTCGCCGGCGGCGCGGATGGGCAGCCTGCCGGGAGCGTAGTAGCCGATATTGCCGTCGACGTCGGCAAACACGAAATTCTGCATGGGCGCCGAGTAGTCGCGCAGCGTCGCGGTGAAATCGGCCCAGCTCTGGGCGCGGTTAATGCCCAGAAACGCGGCAATAGTGTGATCCTCGGGGTCGAGCGCGGTCCAGCGGAACGCCAGCGGCTCATTCACGCCCTGGAGCACGTCGGAGATCAGCGGGCCGTGGCGGGTAACGCGCACGTTCAGCGTCACGTCGGGCTGGCCCTTGACCTTGATCACCTCGGGGATGATCTGCAGCGGCTCCCACGCGCCCTTGAATTCAACCTGGTTCTGCTGGTTAATATGCTCGGCGAACAGGTCTTGCACATCCGGGCCGGTGTTGGTGACGCCCCAGGCGATGCGCTGGTTGTGGCCGATCACAATGCCCGGCACGCCCGGCAGCGTCGCGCCGATCGCGTCGATCGCGCCGCCGGTGATATGCGCCAGGTACCAGATCGAGGGGATGCGCGCGCCGAGGTGCGGGTCGTTGGCCAGCAGCGGCTTGCCGGTGGTGGTGCGCGCGCCGCCGATCACCCAGTTGTTGCTGCCGATGGCCGTGCCGCCCAGGCCAAAGTCGTCCTTCAGCACCTGGTTGATCGCGAGCAGGCGGCTGGCCGCCGAGGAATACGAGCCAGCGGGCGCGGGCGCGCGCTGTGCGCTGCGCGGTTCGTGATTTGTGGCCCCGCTGGTGCTGTTGCCTTCGGGCAAGATGATCGGGCGGCCATCGATATACGCCGGCATCAGCTCGTTAGCCTTTGCCGCGCCGAGCTTGTCGGTCAGGCTGCTGCGTAGCAGTTCGCCGCCCCAGTTGCCGCCCAGGTCCCAGGCCATCATCTTGCCCCACACCAGCACATCCTGCGGGCGCCATGGCTCGGGGGTGATGCCGAGGATGGTGAACTCGACCGGCAGCTGGCGGCCGCTGTGGCTGGCGATAAAGGCGTTGACGCCGGCGACATACGCTTCGATCGGCGCGCGCGACGCGGCGGGCAGCGTGTCCCAGGCGCTAGCGGCGGCGCGCGCGGTGCCAAGCGTGCGCAAGAACTTGTCGGTGTCGAGCTGCGACGGCCCGGCGAACTCCGAGATCCGGCCGTTGCCGACGCGGCGCTGGAATTCCATCTGCCAGAGCCGATCCTGGGCGTGGGCATACCCCAGGCCGAACAGCGCGTCGGCCTCGTTGGCGGCGCGGATGTGCGGCACTGCGTCGGTATCGCGGATGATCTCGACCGGCGCGCTCAGGCCGGGCACCTTGAGGCTGCCGGTGGTCTGCGGCAGCGCGCCCCGCAGCCATACATACCCGCCGCCGCCCACCAGCAGCAGCGCCAGCACCAGCACGATCAGCGCCCAGCGCAGGATCCGCAGCAGCAACTTCATCGTCGCCTCCTCGTGTATGCTTTCTTTTCTCGCGCGCATTAGCACGCTGTCAACAGAGCCCGTTTGCAAGGGGGTGCGCGAGCGGCTATGCCCCTCGCACTTCCCTTCTGGGGGGGGCGGCCACATTCGTGGCCGCCACCCCCAGAAAGAGTGAGAACTGGAGGAACGAAGTCCTTCCAAACCACCCTTTTCAGACAGCTTCTAACACAATTAGAACTTACGCAGTTGGCGTGCTCAGCCTTCGGCAGAGCGGTACTTTCCTTTTGGACGTGTGCGTTTTCCGCGCGGAGCGCGGAAAACGCACACAGAAGATGAACAGGTACCATGCTGCCGCAGGCTCAATCTCGTACCGTGAGGAAGCCGAAGCACGCAAGTGCGTAACTCCTAACAATAATGAGCTATATTCGGCCCAAGATCTCCTTGAGCGTCAGGTACAGCGGGCTCTCGCGCAGCTGGGCCTCGCTCGCGGTGCCACGATACACCAGCGTGGCGAGGTCGCGGTTCAGGCGGGCCATATGCACGCGGCCCTGCACGGCATCGCGGAAGGCGGTATGCTTCAGCAGCAGCGCAGCCTCGTTCTGCGGCTTGAGCTTGCCGCTGTAGAGCGCGTAGGGCGCGCGCACCGGCAGGTTCAGGCTATCGCAGCGCGCCAGCAGCTCGCGGTCGCGCTCGGCACGGTAGGTGGCGTCGGGCAGCGGCTGGGTGCCATACAGATCGCGGTAGTAGCTCGGCGGGTAGGTGCCGATGCGCGCGATCATGTCGTTGATGCGCGCGCGGTGGCGCTCGCTGGGAATATTCAGGTAGTCCCACACCACAAAATCGGCGCCGGCCTCGACGACCGCGTGCAGCGTGGTGCTGAGCATGTAGTCGGTGTCGGTGACATACGGGATCACCGGCAGGTAGGCCACGCCCACAGGGATGCCGGCGCGCTTCAGCTCGCTGATGGCGTCGAGGCGCAGCGCCGGAGCCGAGGCTTTGTCTTCGAGCTTGCCCGACAGGTACGGGTCGATCGTCAGCAGCGTGAACATAACGATCGCCAGGCTCTGGCGGTTGATCTGCTCGAGCACCACCAGATCTTCAAGCACGGTATGGCTTTTGGTAAGAATCAGGCACGGCTGCCCGCGCTCGGCCAGGCGCTGCAGGAACTGGCGCGTCAGGCGGTAGGTCGCCTCGGCCGGCTGGTACGGGTCGGTCAGCGCGGTGATGCCGACAAGGTCGCCGCGATCGAGCGCGTCGAGCTCCTGGTCGGCCAACAGCGGCAGGTCGGTGGCGATGCGCACCGTCTCGTTGAACGGGCGCATGCGGTAGGCCCAGCCGTCGCAGTATGGGCAGCCAAACTCGCAGCCGTCGTAGATCGCCATGCTGTACGACGAGAGGAAATATTCGTTGATCGTTGGGCGGCGCTCGCCGAGCACCAGGCCGTCGATCTGATCTTCAAGGTAGTAGGCCATGGCTCACCTGCGCTAGCGCCAGCCAAGAACTTCGAGCAGCTCGTCGTGGATCAGGCCATTCGACGCCACGGCGCGCGGGCTCCAGGGGTGCCAGGGCGCGGCCGCGCTATCGGTGATCCGGCCGCCGGCCTCGAGCAGCAGCAGCGCGGCCGCGCCGGTATCCCAGGGTTTCAGGCCAATCTCCCAGTGCGCTTCGAGCCGTCCCATGGCCACGTAGGCAATGTCGAGCGCGGCCGAGCCGCAGCGGCGCACGCCCTGGCAGCGCGCCTGCACGCGGCTGAACTCGCGCAGGTTGTTGTCGTCGCGCGAGCCAAAATCATAGGGGAAGCCAGTCGAGAGCAGCGCGCTCGCGAGCGTGCCGATGCGCGACACACGCAGCGGCTGGGCGTTGCAGAAGGCACCCGCGCCGGCCTGCGCGGTGAACAGCTCGTCGCGGGTTGGATCGAACACCACGCCAACCTGCGGCCGGCCGGCGTCCCACAGCGCCAGCGACACCGAGAAAAACGGGAAGCCGTGGGCGTAGTTGTTGGTGCCGTCGATCGGGTCGATCAGCCAGGTGGGCCGGCCATCGCCAAACGCGCCGCCACTCTCTTCGGCCAGAATCGCGTGGTCGGGGAAGCGCGCGCGGATCGCCTCGACGATCAGCTCTTCGCTGGCGCGGTCCATGTCGGTCACCAGCTCGTAGGGGCTTTTCAGGTCGATCTGGCGCTGACGGCTTAGGCCATCGAGCAGCAGCTGGCCAGCCTGGCGCGCCAGGTCTATCGCAAACGCTAGCATATGCTTGTGTGGGAACCTCCGCGCGGCTGGCGCCGTCTCCATGCAGGGCGCTGCTCACGTGAGTATAACAAAGGTTCAATTCCGCAGATTGCGTGCGGGCGCGGTATAGCGCGCCCCTGTGTGAAGCACAGCCGACCAAGGTGCTATATACGATGCACGTACCATTTCGCTGCACATCCGGCCCGAGGGCCTATTGTAACAGGGAGTTTCTGATGCGTAAAATCGCGATCGTGCTGCTCGCGGCGCTTGCGTTGGCGGCCTGTGGCGTGGCCGAGCCAGGCGGCGCCAGCGCACCCACGGCGCAGCCGGCCACCGTCACACCGGCAGGCCAGCCAACCAGCCAGCCTGCGCCCACGCCAGCGCCAACCACCGAGCCGGCAGCCTCCGCCACGCCAGCGCCCTCGCCGGTGGCGCGGCCGCCGGGCGCGGGCGGCACGTCGGTGCGCCCGCCCGACGAGCTCGTGCAGGCGGCGCAGCTGCGCCTGGCGGCCTACCTGAAGCGGCCGCCCGCGCAGATCGAGCTGCAAAGCGCCAACCGCGAAGAGTGGCCCGACGGCGCGCTTGGCTGCCCGGCTGACGGCATGGCCTACCCGCAAGTCGTCACGCCCGGCTTCCGGCTGGTGTTCACCAGCGACAACCAGGCCCAGAGCTACGAGGTACACACCGGCATGGGCACGAGCCAGCTGATCCTGTGCGCCGACGGCCAGCCGGCCGACCTCGGCGCGGGCGCCAGCGTCGAGCGGCATAGAGGCGACAGCCCGGCGCCGCTCGACGACGCTGGGCGCGCTATAGCCGACCTGGCGCGCGCGGCGCTGGCCCGCGAGCTGCAGATCGCCGAAAGCGATGTTCAGATGGTGGCGGCCGAGCCGGTCGAGTGGAACGACAGCAGCCTGGGCTGCCCCAGCCCAGGCCAGGCTGCGCTGCAGGTGATCACGCCGGGCTACCGGCTGGTGCTCAGCGCGCAGGGGCGCACCTACGAGTACCACACCGACCAGGGCAAGCGCCTGGTGCGCTGCGAAGCGAAGCGAGCGCCCTAGCTGCCCGCCCCGCCCGGCCGCTTGCGGAACAGCTCAAGCCATTCTTCGATCTCGGCCTCGCTCAGGCGCGCCTCGGGCTTCTCGGGCGCGCCGGGCGCATTGGCCGCCGGCCCGGCGCGCAGCTGGCGGGCAAACGCGCGCGCGTCGATCACGCGCACGCCGCACTCCTCGGCCACGCGCGCGATCGCCCGGTCGGAGCTGACGAGCGCCCAATCGCGCGGCCGCTTGAGCGCGCGCATCCGCTTGATTAGCTCGGCGTCGGCGTCGTGCGGCGAGCGCGCAAAGAAGCAGGTGATGCCGTAGCCGTTGAGCTGCTGCGGATGCCCGTACACCCCGCGGTCGAACACCACCACCACCTGGCGCCCGCGCTTGGCCGTGCTATAGCGCCGCAGCAGCAGCACCAGCTGCGCCTCGTCGTCGGCGTCGGCCAGGCTAATGCCCGGCACCTGCCCAATTAGATTGTGCCCATCGATCAGCAGCGGCATTGGCAAACCCTGGCTGGCGGCGCGCTTAAGTAGTCTGTCAACGAAGTTTCCTTGTATTTCATTGTCATGGTGAGCGAAGCTTCACTCGCTCGATGATTCGGCGTCGTGGGAGCGGAGCTTCGTTCAGCATGACACTGTGTTTCGTTGGTGCCGCCACTACGAAAGAACTTTGTTGACAGAGCATTAAGCGTCTTGGAAAGCCCGCATCATCGCGCTGAGTTGGGGGCGGAGGCGGCGGTGCCGCCCCCCGCAGTTGCTTTTTCGCGCTCTGGCAGCCCGGCGGCGCTGCCAGAGCGCGAAAAACGGGTGCCTTTGCAGGTTATGCGAGCTTCCAAGCCTCCCGTCGGACGATCAGCAACTGCCGAGTCTAAAGAAAAAAATCACAGGTTTGTATTATACATCAGCATCGCTTGTAAAGCTTGTAAGGCTTGCCGCCGGCCCCTTGACAAACGCACGACCAGAGCGTAGAATCAATTTAGTCACTTAACCGAATAATCTAAATAAACGCATAATCTGCAAAAAGGCAAGGCAATGCCGGCAACGCTTACCAGCGACGACGTTCTGACGCGCAGCACCCCAGCCGAGCTGACAGTGGCGGTGGAGCCGGCGGTAAACATGTTGAGCACGCTGATGCTGATCGACAAGGTTGGCAGCTACTCCGGGCTGGGCGATTGGGTCAACCGGGCGGCCGCGCGGCTGACGCCCGATCAGCTGCACCGCAACCGGCTGGTGCTCGAAGGGCTGTACTTCGCAGTGCAACCCGAGCGGCGCTGGCCCAGCTTCGAGGCCTACCTGGCCGACCTCGAAAGCAGCCGGCCGGCCGATCTGCGCGACCGGCTGCTGGGGCAGATTGTGCGGCCGCACGTTCCCACCAACCCCACGCGCGCGCAGCTGGCGCAGCCGGCCGGGCTGCTGGCCGATGTCGACGCATACCTGGCGTTTCTGCGAACATACTTTTGCGACATCGACGAGGCGATCGAGCGCGCGGCCCACGCGCTGCTGAACGACCCGCCGGCCATGCAGCGGCTGATCGTTGGGCACCTGCGCGAGCTGTGGCAGGGCGGCCTCGCCGCCGAGTGGGAGCACGTCGCGCCAATGCTGAGCGAGTCGGCCAGCGCGTTTCAGCGCATCGGCCTGGCGGGCAAAAGCGGCATTGAGGCCATGCGCCTGATCACCGGCCAGGAGCCCGACGAAAAGTGGGAGCGGCTGATAGCCGAGGCGCGCCAGATCATCTTTGTGCCGTCGGCGCATATCGGCCCATACCTGCGCAAGTCGCTCAGCGGGCAAACGCTGTGGGTGGTGTTTGGCGCGCGCCTGCCCGACGGCGCGCCCACCGCCGCGTCGGCGCTCAGCCGCTCGGATCTGCTCGTGCGGCTGGGGGCGCTCACCGACGACACGCGCCTGCGCATTCTGGCGCTGCTCAGCCAGCACGGCGAGCTGTGCGCGCAGGACATCATGACCCTGCTCGACCTGACGCAATCCGCCACGTCGCGGCACCTGCGCCAGCTCAGCGCCACCGGCTACATCACCGAGCGGCGGCGCGAGATCGCCAAGTGCTACGCGCTTAACCGCGAGCGCATCGGCGACACGTTTGGCGCGCTCGAGCGCTTTCTGGCGCAGCCAGGCGGCTGACGCCGATTTCCAAGCCTTGCAGGGCATCTCCATGCTTGCCAATCCGTATGGCCCCCCGCCCGGCGCGCCGGCTTCGGCCGCGCCGCGTGGAGGCGTGTGTTTGCAACCCTAGGCGAAAGGAGCAAGACCATGACAACAGCCACGCAGTCCGACATTTTCGCGCTGCTCGGCCCGGCGGTGCGGGCGCTTGCGACGCGCTACGACGCAGCCATGCAGGCCGCGAACGAGCAGGCAGGCATTGCGCCGGCCGATCTTAACCTGTTGCTTTTGGCACGAGGCGCCGAGCCCGAGGCGCTCACGCGCAGCCTGCTTCAGCGCCAGATGCCATACCTCGGGCGCGCCGGGCTGGCCGAATTGCTGGCCGGCGCGGCCGAGCGTGGGCTGCTGGCCGAAGAGCCGTCCGGCTCGTACTGGCTTACTGAGCGCGGCCGCGCCAGCCTCGAGAACACCTTCGGCGCGGTACACGCCGCGCTGGCCGGCTACCAACCGCTGCCCGAGGCCCGGCTCGGCCGCGCCGCCGATCTGCTGCAGCGCGTGGTGGAAGCTATGCTAGCCACGCCTGAGCCGGCCGGCAAGTTCCACCTGCTGAGCAGCCGGCTCACCGACCCCGGCGCCGGCGCGTCGGCGGCGGCGCGGCTCGACCAGTACGCCACCGACCTGCTGCACTTTCGCGACGACGCGCACCAGGCCGCCTGGCAGCCGCTCACGGTCGACGGCCCGGCTTGGGAGATCCTGACGCTTATCTGGCGCGGCGAGGCCAACACGCTCGCGGCGCTTCAGCAGCGCCTCGAGCGCCGCCGGCACGACCCCGCCGTGATCGAGCAAGCGCTGGCCGATCTGCGCGAGCGCGGCTGGATTGTGCCCTCCGGCGAAGCATTCGACCCAAGCCTGGCCGGGCGCGAGAGGCGCGAGCAAGCCGAAGAAACCACCGATCGCCTGTTCTACACGCCATGGAATGTATTGAGCACAACCGAGATCGACGAACTGCACGAGCTGCTGGGCCAGCTGCGCGACAGCGCGCCGCAGGCCGAGGGCAGCTGAAAGGACACACCCATGCCTGATTGGATCGACGAGCAGATAGCCTACGCGCGCCGCGACGATCTGCAGCGCTACGAGCGGCAGCTGGCGCTCGGCCGGAGCGTCGCCACGGCGCGCGGGCGCCGGCCGCGCTTTTACGGGCCGCTGCTGGCGCGGCTTGGCCGGCACCTGGCCGCCTGGGGCGCCGGCCTCGAGGCGCGCTACAGCCCACCGGCCGAGCCGCCTATCGCGATCGACCCGTGCGGCGGCGCCGCCTAGCCTGCCGTACCCGTTTTGTATGCGCTGCGCCGCGCAACCCTGCCGGCCAGTCGAGCGTCTTAGGTGTAGTAATGGTGGCGGAACAATCTCGGCCAGCAGCCGAGCACACATACACACGAGGACGCTATGAGTAACCCGGAAACATACGATCACACGCTCGACGCACCAACCGCACCAGCCGTCGCAGCGCCGGTTATGCCGCTTCCCGACGAAGCATACTACCGGCGCGCGCCGCAGCGCGGCCGCAACGCCGGCCTGGGCATCGCGCTCGTGGTGGTCGGCCTGGCGCTGCTGGCGTTTCAGATGCTGGGCCGCGGCTTCCCGCTCGGCAGTGGCAGCTACACCCTGGTCGATAAGCAGGTGCGCGGCAGCGCCCTCGAGCTCGCAGTCGAGGCGTCGAATGTGGAAGTACACGCCTGGGACGGCAACGAGATCAAGATCGTGGCGGTCCAGCGCGGCGGCTCGCAGGGCGACTACGAAGTGAACGTGAGCCAGCGCGGCGACACAGTGAGCGTAACCGAAAATCGCCGCTCCAGTTTCTGCTTCTTCTGCTCGAACAACATCACCTACCGCATCGACGTGCCGCATAGCGGCCAGGCCAACATCAAAACCTCCAGCGGCGAGATCACGGTCGACGGGCTGAGCGGCCCAGTGACGCTGACGACATTCAGCGGCAATGTGCGCGGCGACGAGCTGAAGGGCGGGCTGACGGTTGGCACCACCAGCGGCAATGTCGAATTAAACGGCATCGCCGGGGCGCTCAAGGTCGATACGATCAGCGGCAATGTCGAGCTGACCGATGGGCAGGTCGGCGGCGCGGCAATCAGCAGCACCAGCGGCAATGTCGAGCTCGACGGCGCCAGCGGCCAGCTGCAGATCAACACTGTCTCGGGGAATGTGACTGTGAACGACGCGCGCACCAGCCAGCTGAATATCTCGACCAGCGACGGCAATGTCGAGTTCCAGGGCGATCTTGGCGCTGGCGCCAGCCAGGTCAGCACGCTTTCGGGGAACGTCCAGCTCGAGCTGCCCGAGCAGAGCAGCTTCAAGCTGGACGCTAGCTCGGCTAGCGGCGAGGTCAGCAGCGACTTCCAGTTGGCCCAGGCCGAGAGCGGGCGCAACAGCCTGAAGGGCGTGGCCGGTAGCGGCGCGGCCAGCCTGACGCTCAACACCACCAGCGGCGAGATCACCGTCGAGGCGCGCTAGCGCCATGAGCGCGCTGCTGCGCCCGTGCTCCAGAGGCCCGGCCGGCTACGTGCCGATCTCGACGCGCACATCGTCGGCGTCGCGCCACGGCTGCTGGTGCCCGAGCCAGTCGGTGGCGCGGGCGCGAAAGGCGTAGCCGCCTGGGCCAGGCGGCACAAACGCCGCCTCGAGCGTCGTAGCGCCTCCTAGCCAGTCGCTCCAGCCGCCATCGGGCAGAGCACGCACCTGCACATCGAACGCGGCAATGCCGCTCACGTCGTCGGAGCCGCCCCAGCGCACCAGCACGCTGCCGTCGGGCTGGCGCTGCGCCTCGGTAGCGCGCGCCTCGGGCGCGGCCACATCCTCGCGCGGAAGCCACTTCACCGCGTCAAAGCGCACTGCCCGCCCGTCGTCGCCCGTCACGTCGCTCAGCTCGATCGCCACCGCCGGGTCGGCCACCTGGTACACCCCCAGCGACACCCAGCGATCGCCGGCAGCGCCTTGGTCGATCGTCACGTCGCGCGCCGTGCCGTCGTGCTGTACGCGGTAGCGCGCGGCCTGCGTGGCCGGACGGCCACACGCCGGGATGTAGGCGAACGCCTCGGAGAAGCCCAGCCCCGGCAGCCGCGCGGCCCAGCGCGCGCGGTTCTCGCTCTGCGCCGCGTCGGGGGTGCCGTACGTCCAGGCGTGCCGCCCGCCCACACCACAGTCGGCGTCGTACCACTGCACTGCAGCTTCGCCGCCATAGCCGGCGCCGCCATCGTCGACGACGATCGCGTTAGGCTCGGCTGGCGGGGCGGCCGGGCCGGCAGGAGCAGCGCTCGCCGGCGGCGCGCCGGTGTCCGCTCCCATCCACAAAAACGTCACCTGCACCCAGTCCGACTGTGTCATGCCCAGGTCGTCCCAGAATGCGCCGTCGGCGATATCAATACCGTTGGGCGTGCGAATACGCCGCCCGAACTCGTCGCGGCCGCCGTGGTAGCCGTGCTGGTAGGCGGCCTGCGCCATCGGCAGGCCGGCCGGCAGGTCGCCATAGCGCCGCTGGGGCTGCCAGTACTCGTCGCGGGTGTTCCAAGGGCCGACATCCCACACCGGCAGCACCACACTGCGGTCGCGGTAGGTCACGCGCACCTGAAACTCATTGCCGCCGTCGCTACTGAGCACCGCCGACGAAGGCAGCGCCACAAAACGGTCGCGCGGGCGAATGCGGTGCCCGTTGGCGGTACGGTGGCCCACCAGGCCCTCGCGCGTGGCGAACACCGTGTAGGTGGGCGCGGCCGGCGGGGCGGCCTGCGCGCGCGCGGGCGCAGGCGCGGGCGCGATCGCGCCTGCTGCGTACAACAGCACCAGAGACGCCGCTGCAAGGGGGCGCCGAAATATCAACACACTATTATCCTCTCACGAGATGAAACCAACGCCGCGCACGGCAAACAGCGCGCACAGCGCGTAAGCAACCGGCCTGCGAGAATGAAAGGGTCGCGAAGGGATCCGGGAAGGGGAACATTCCATAGCGGAATGCCGGTGTGGCCGATGCGGGCAGTGAATCTGATTGTGCGGGCGCGCGCTGCTCGTGCCGGGGAGCCCACTCACACAGTGGTACGCTGCGGCGCTGAGCATAGCGCCCGGGTCTATCACTTTGATCCATGCTTGAGCGCCATTATACCGGAGCATGCATGCTTGTCAAGCAATGTGAGGATTTCGTTATGCCGTGCGTCATACTGGTGCAGGCCTTTTCGAACCGTCGCATTGCGGCGACAAGGAGGAACTCATGACGATGAGGCGACACGCGTTGATTGGCATGATCGCGGCGCTCGTGGCGCTGCTGGCCGGCGCGCCGGCCGCGCTAGCCGGCGGCTGGGCGATGGTCACGCTCGACGAGCTGCCCCAGGAGGTGCGCGCCGGCCAGCCGATCCGGATCGGCTTTGTGGTGCGCCAGCACGGGCACACGCCCACCAATCTCGGTACCGACCAGCTGCCGATCCGGCCGACCCTGACGATCTCCCAGGCCGGCGACGCTGCGCCGCTCGCTTTCCCGGCCCGCCAGGAAGGCCCAACTGGCCACTTCGTCGCCGATGTCACATTTCCGCGCGCGGGCGCCTGGAACTGGTCGATCGACAATCTGGGCTATTTCATCCAGGATAACCCCGGCGGCAACAGTGACGCGATGCAGCTAGCACCGATCACCGTTCTGCCTGGCGCGCCGGCGGCCAGCCAGCCCGCCGCGCCGGCCGGGGGCGGGCTCGCCAGCGCCACGCTGCTGCGCTGGGCCGGGCTGGCCCTGCTGCTCGCCGCGCTCGTGGCGCTGCTCGCCGGCCAGCGCGTGCGAGCCGGGAAACTGCGAGGCTCGCATGGCTAAGCTCAGCCTGGCGCTTGCCGCGCTCGGGCTGGCCCTGCTGGTCGCCTCAGCGCTGCCGGCGACGGCTACATCCCCCGCGCCCGCGCCGGCCACGCCAGCTGGGGCGGAAGCTGGCTACGGCAAGGCGCTTTTTGTCGCCAAGGGCTGCGTCGCGTGCCACCACCACGCCGCAGTCGCCCGCTCGGGCCAGTTCGGCGGCGAGGGCACGCCCGACCTGAGCAGCTACCGCGGCGACGCCGAGTTCCTCCAACGCTGGCTGGCCGACCCGCCAGCGGTGCGGCCGGGCACCGCAATGCCCAAGCTCGGCCTGAGCGAGCGCGAGATCGCCGCGCTGAGCACGTTTCTGCTGAGGCTATAATCAAGCGCGGAGCCACACAGCCACAGGAGCCGCCGATCGTGAGCGAGGCCGGCGCACCACGAGCCGAACCGAACGACGCCGACGCGCTGCTGGTCGCGCGCATCCGCGCAGGCGACGACGACGCATTCGCAGCCCTGATGGAGCGCCACCAGGCGGCACTGTTCCGCTACTTGCGCGGCCTGCTCGGCGACCCCGAGCAGGCGCGCGATCTGCTGCAAGAAACCTTTCTGCGCGCCTTTCGCGCCATCGGCAGCCTCGATCAGCCAGGCATGCTGCGCAGCTGGCTGTTTCGCATCGCGCATAATCAGGCGCTCTCGGCGCTGCGCCGCCGCAGGCTGGTGGGCTGGCTGCCGCTGCCGATCGGGCTGCGCAGCGCCGCGCCCGAGCCCGATCGGCACGCCATCGCATCGGCCCACGTCGCGGAAGCGCTGGCGCGCGTGCCGCCGCAGCAGCGCGCGCCGCTGCTGCTGCACCTGGTGGCCGGCTTCTCGTACGCCGAGGTTGCCGCGCTGCTGGGCCTGAGCGAGGGCACCGTGCGCATGCGCATCAGCCGAGGCCGCGCGGCATTTCGGGCCGCCTATGGCGCCGGGGAGGACGACGATGCATCCTGATACTGCGCGGCTGGCGGCCTACCTCGACGGCGCGCTCGCCCCGGCCGACCACGCCGAGCTGCGCGCGCACCTGCTGGCATGCCAGGCGTGTGCGGCGCGCCTCGCGCGCCTGCGCGACGACGCGCATACGATCGAGCGGGCGCTGGCGGCCAGCCCGGCCCCCGACGTGCGCGCGGCGGTTCGCGCGCGCCTGCGCCACGGCCGATCTGCCTGGCTTGCCCCGGTGGCCGGGCTCGCCGCCGGGCTGGCGGCGCTGCTGCTGCTGGCCCTGCTGCTGAGCACAGGCCGTGCTGCAACCAGCGCCTCGGCGCCTGGCGTGCTGTTTGTAACCGATCGCGGCGGGCGGGTTGTCGCGCTCGACGCCGCCAGCGGGGCATGGCTGCGCGCCGGCACAATCGGCAGCGCGCCGGGCGCGATCGTCTACGACGCCGTGCGCGACCGCCTGTACGTGGCCCTGCGCCAGGCGGTTGTCGCCCTCGACCCGGCCACGCTCGCGGTGCGCGACCGCTGGGAGGCCCCGGCCGCCATCGGCGCCACCGGCGCGCTCGCGCTCGACGCCGCGCACGCGCGGCTGTACGTGGCGGCAGCCAATGGCGCGGCCGCGCTCGCGCTCGACGGGCCAGCCCTGGCGCTGGCGCGCACCTACGATCTGCGCGCCACCCCAAACGCGCTGGCGCTTGCGCCCGATGGCGCGACGCTGCTGGCGCTCGCCGCCAGCCAGGCGCGCGTCTGGAGCATCGACGTGCGCAGCGGCGCTAGCACTGCGCAGACGCTGGCCCAGCCCGACATGGCGCGCAGCGGCTGGCTGGCGATCAGCCGCGACGGCGCGAAGGTGTACGTGGCGCTGACGCGCGCCGCGCCCGACGCGCGGCCAATGATCTGGCGGATCGCCAGCAGCGACCGATCGAGCATCGCGGCCACCCTCGACGCCCTGCCGCCGCTGTGGGATCTCGAGCTGCTTGCCAACGGCTTGCTGGCGCTGCCGCGCGGCAACGGCGCCAGCGGCGGCATCGAGCTGCTGGCGAGCGATACGCTCAGCACCACCGCGCGGATCGACTCCTCGAACGACCAGCACCACGTGGTGGTTGGGCCGGGCGGCAGCTTCTTCGGCCTGAACTTCGCCCACAACACGATCACGCGCTACAGCTCGGCCGCGCCCGGCGTGGCCTGGCGCACCGCTGCGCGCGCCGACTGGCAGCCCTGGGACGGAGTGTTCGTGCCTGGCAGCCCCTGACGCGCCACTGGCGGCCGCCCTAGCCTACGACACGCAATCGTTGACGG
This sequence comes from Kouleothrix sp., assembly GCF_046328425.1. Taxonomy (NCBI): domain Bacteria; kingdom Bacillati; phylum Chloroflexota; class Chloroflexia; order Chloroflexales; family Roseiflexaceae; genus Kouleothrix; species Kouleothrix sp. The sequence goes on along the minus strand of NZ_JAXLWP010000006.1, from coordinate 246,355 downwards.
CGGCCGCGCGGGCGTGCGATAATGCGCTTCCCTTTCAGCAGAGGAGGCGCAATGGACGAGCAGCACTCCGGCGAGATCGTATCGCTCTACGCCCGGCTGGCGGCACTCAAGCTGCTGCCGCGCACCGGCTGGCTGCAGCGCGGCGTGGCTCAGCCTGAAAGCGTGGCCGAGCACACCTTCGGCGTGGCAGCCCTGGCGCTGCTGGTGGCCGGCGCCGAGCCTGGGCTCGACCAGGGCAGGCTGCTGGCGATCGCGCTGGTGCACGACATGGCCGAGGCGCTGCTGGGCGACCTGCCGGCGAGCGCCAGGCGCCTGCTGGGCGCCGATGCCAAGCACGCCGCCGAGCGCCAGGCCGCCGCCGAGCTGTTCGGCGCCCTGCCGCAGGCCGGCCACTACCTCGCGCTGTGGGACGAATACGCGCGCGGCGCCAGCCGCGAGGCCCGGCTCGTCAAAGGGCTCGATCGGATCGAGATGCTCGCGCAAGCGCTGGCCTACGAGCGCGCCGGCAGCCGCGCGCTGGCCGAGTTCTGGGAAGGCGCCGGCGCGGGCTGGGACGACGAATTCCCCACGCTGCGCCAGCTGGCCGCCATCCTGATCGAGCAGCGCGCGGCACTTGACACGCGCCCGGCGCGCGGGGTATACTGTACGCAGTGATAAAAATCACGTACCGATGGTCGCTCCTTCGTTAGGCGCGGCGCTCACACAAACACAGGTCACTGTCCCGAACCGTCGAAAGACGCTAAGGGGCACACGGCGCGGCCCGGCCTAAGGGTCACGTCAAGGTGACTGCACGGCGCTACGTTGTGTGAGTGCTTAAGCTCAACCAGGGGGGAGAGGACAGCGCGAAGCCGCGTTTCCGCCCCCTTGCACCCACTGCGAGGGGGCGTTTTGATGGAGTTGTATGGACGGCGGTCATAGTTCCACTGTAGCTCACATCCGCAACTTGGCGGCGCAACCCGCCGCTGCGCCCATCGCGTGGGCGCGCCTGTTGCCGGCCGCACGTCTGGCGCGCCTCCTCGGCGCCTGACGCGTGCCGCCTCCGGCCCCCGCGCGTGAGTGGCGTAGGGGCCTTGTTTGCCGGCAGTCTGCGGCAGACGGAGGCGCGCAATGCTCTTCCTCGCATCGATCCTCGACAGCGCCGTCCACGGCGCAAGCGGCGAGCCGCTCGGCCGGCTCGACGACGTGATCGTGCATATCAGCGGCGACCCGTACCCGCCGATCAGCGGCCTGGTGGTGCGCGATCGCCGGCGGCTCTTCTTTGTTCCCGCATCCCAGCTCGTGTCGATCAACGGCGTCGCCAAGCTCAGCACCTCGACGGTCAACCTCGGCCCGTTCGGCCGGCGCGACGGCGAAGTGCTGCTGCGCAAGGACGTGCTCGACCACCAGATTATCGACATCACCGGCCGCCGGATTGTGCGCGTGAACGACGTGCAGCTGGCCCATACCGAGAGCGCCTACCGCCTGATCGGCGTTGATGTCAGCCCGCAGGCGCTGGTGCGCCGGCTGGGGCCGCGCCGCCTGGCCGACCGGATCATCGGCCGGCAGATCATCGACTGGCGCGAGGCCCAGTACCTCGCTAGCGCCGCGCCGGTGCAGCTCAAGGTCTCGTACGACCGGCTCTCCGAGATCAACCCCGTCGATCTGGCGCGCATCGTCGACGCGCTCTCGTACCGCGAGAGCGCCGAGATCGTCGCGGCCCTCGACGACGAGACCGCCGCCGAGACACTCGAGGAAGTCAGCGACGAGCGCCTGGCCGACCTGCTCGAGGGCATGGATCAGGAGCGCGCCGCCGATATTCTTGAAGAGATGGCGCCCAGCGCCGCTGCCGACGTGCTGGAAGATCTCGATGACGAGGTGGCCGAGCAATTGCTGGCGCGCATGGAGCCCGAAGAGGCCGCCGACGTGCAGCAGCTGCTGGCCTACGACGAAGACAGCGCCGGCCGGATCATGACCACCGACTTCGTGCGCGTGCGCGTTGGCTCCAGCGTAGGCGAGGCGCTGCAGCTCATCCGCGCGCTCGAAGAGGTGCCCGACCCGCTGCTGGCGGTGTATGTCGTCGGCGATCAGCCCGACGGCGCCACGCCCTCCGCGCCGCTGGCCGACGACGAGCCGGCCTACCTGCACGGCATTGTGCGGCTGCGCAACCTGATCCTGGCCGCCCCCGGCACGCCGCTCACCGAGATAATGGACGACGATGTGCCGACCGTCAGCCCCGAAGATCGGGCCGAAGACGCCGCACGCGTGCTCGCCGAGTACAACTTGCTGGCCGTGCCGGTGCTCGACGAGACCGGCCGCATGATCGGCATTGTCACCGTCGACGATGCGCTGGCGGTGATGCTGCCCGAGATCTGGCAGCGCCGTGGCGCGCGCGCCTTCGGGTAGCGCGGTCGTCGTCAGTTCGCTGTGATCTTGCTGATCATCATGAGACTTTATTGGAATAGGACTTACGCAGTTGCCTTGTCCGGCTCCCGCAATCGGGCGCATTTGCCTGCGGCAGCATGGTACTTCTCCATCTTCTGTCTGAGTTTTTCCGCACTCCGCGCGGAAAAACCCATACAATAAACGAGGTAGTACCGCTCTACCGAAGGCTAAGCCCGCCAACTGCGTAAGTCCTACAGTCTATTACAATGCTGGGGTGGGTCGGCCTCGGCGGCTAGAAATGGAGTACACGCGTGGCACACGATCACGAGAGTGCCCAGGCCATCGCAGCACACGAGCCGGCCGCCCCGCCCGACACGGTGCGCGAGCGCCTGCGCAGGCGCCGCCGCACGCTCTGGCCCTACCTGCTGGCGCTTGGGCCGGGCCTGCTGGCCGCCAGCGCCGGCAACGACGCCGGCGGCATCGCCACCTACGCCTCGGCCGGCGCATCATACGGCTATGGCCTGCTCTGGGCTATGGTGATCGTCACGATCTGCGTCGGCGTGGTGCAAGAGATGAGCGCGCGGCTAGGCGCGGTGACGGGCAAAGGCTTCTCCGACCTAGTGCGCGAGAACTTCTCGCTGCGCGTGACGGCGCTGATCCTGCTCACGCTGTTCGTCGCCAATTTCGGCATCATCGTCTCGGAGTTTGTTGGCATCGCCGCCGCCGCCGAGCTGTTCGGCGTCAGCCGCTATGTCGCCGTGCCAGTCACCGCCGGCCTGGTGTGGCTGCTGATCACCCGCGGCTCGTACGACCGCGTCGAGAAGATTTTCCTGGTGCTGACGCTCGGCTTCTTCGCGTATATCGGCGCGGCCTTTCTGGCGCGGCCCGATTGGGGCGAGGTGCTTGTGGCCACCGCGCTGCCGCGCCCGCCGCTCGAGGTCGGCTACCTGCAGCTGCTGATCGCGCTGATCGGCACGACGATCTCGCCCTACATGCAGCTCTACGTCCAGTCGTCGGTGGTCGAGAAAGGCGTGACGCCCGAGGAGTACCGCTACACCCGCTTCGACGTGTTCGTCGGCACGCTGTTTGCCGGGCTGGTCGCGTCGTTCATTATTATCGCCACCGCCGCCACGCTGTTCCCGCGCGGCATTGCGATCGAAACCGCCGCCGACGCTGCGGTGGCGCTCGAGCCGGTGGCCGGGCCATACGCGCGGCTGCTGTTCGGCCTGGGGCTGCTGGGCGCCTCGCTGCTGGCGGCCGGCGTGCTGCCGCTGGCCACAACCTATGTGATGAGCGAGGCGCTGGGGTTCGAGCGCGGCGTATCGCGCTCGTGGAGCGAGGCGCCGATCTTCATGGGCCTGTTCACCGGGCTGGTGGTGGTGGGCGCGCTGCTGGCGCTCATCCCCGGCCTGCCGCTGATCCAAGTGCTGGTGGGCGTGTATGTGCTGAACGGCCTGCTGCTGCCGATCGAGCTGTTCGCGATCCTCGCGCTGGTGAACAACCGCGAGCTGATGGGCGAGCATACCAACCGCCGTGGCTACAATGCGCTGGCCTGGGCAATTACGATCGTCGTCAGCCTGCTCTCGATCTCGCTGATTGCGATCACAGTGCTGGGGTGGTTCGTTTAGCAGCTGCTTGTTACCACATCCGGCTGATCGCGTGCTGTTTGGTGGGGGTTCGGGGGCGGCACAGCCGCCCTTGAATTTTAAGATGCCCCGCCCGGCGAAGCCTATGGTGGGGGTTCGGGGGCGGCACAGCCGCCCCAGATTTTTATGCCCTGCCCGGCGAAGCCGGGCAGGGCATAAAAGCAAGTGATCAAACGAAGTGAGTTTGAGCGGCCGGCCAAATGCGCCGCAATTAGCTCTGGCCCACCGGCAAGTAGGTCATGTAGTTCGAGCGCACGTCGCGCGACACGTCCGGCGCGGGGTTGTACAGGGCGCTGCCGGCCTGCGATGCGCGGATCGTGCAGGTGCCGGTGCTCGTCAGCGTCACCATATTGCCGCTGACTTTGCACGCGCCGCTGGCGCTCAGGCTCACCGCCAGGCCCGACGTCGCCGTGGCATTCACCGCAAACGGCGGGTCGCCGAAGCGCTTGATCGGCATGTCGGGGAAGACGATCGACTGGTTGGCTTTCTGCACCGTCACCGTCGTATCGGCCGTCACCGCCGCGTAGGTCGCATCGCCGGCCTGGCTCGCGCGGATGGTGCACGCGCCGACGCCGGTGATCTGCACGCTGCTGCCCGCGACAGTGCAGGCGTCGCTGGGGTTCGCGTCGGCATAGCTCACCGCCAGGCCGCTCGGCTGCGACGTGCCGCTGATCAGCGCGGTGGCGCTGACGCTGAAGGCCGGGTCGCCGTAGCGCTTCATCGGGATCTGCTCGATCGCCAGCACCTGGTCGATCTTGGTGATGTCGAACGCAACGCTGGTTGCGCCGAGGTAGCCGGCGGCGCTGGCCATCAGCTGGTAGCCGCCGCCGGCTTTGTTGATCGCCAGGTCGGTGAAGCTGGCCACGCCATTCACGGCGTTGCGCGTGACCGTGCCCAGCAGCGCTGCGCCGGCCGTGCCGGTGCCGCTCTTGATCGAGAGCGTGATCGGCCCGTTGAACGTGCTGTCGGGCTTGCCCTGCGCGTTCTGCGCCACTACCACCGGCTGCGCGCCAAACGCCTGGCTCAGCTGCGTGTTCGCCGGCTCCTGGTTGAACAGCAGCCGCGGCTGCGGCGTGCCGAGCGAGAGGTAGTTATGTAAATACCACGACTTACTCTCGTCGGCCGCGAGCACCACCAGCCCGGTGTAGGCATTCAGCGTCTGCTTGGTCGACGTAGCGTTGTTGATACAGGTGTACGTTTTGCTCTGAATAAACGGCGTGCCTTTGCCGGCCGGGAAGCTAGGCGCATCCATGCTCGTCGACTTCATGTAGATCACGCCGCAGCTAGTGGGCGAGGTGGCGAAGATGTAGATCTTGCGGTTGGTCGTATCGAGCAGCAGAATCGGCCGGGTGTGGTCGTCGCCGACAGTGCCGAAGGTCGTGGCCGTCCAGACGCCGGTGGGCTTGCGCACCACCAGGCGGATCAGCGGCGAGGTGCCGTTGCCGCCACAGCCGCTATCGCCAAACGAAGTCTTCACCACCGCGTAGATCGTGCCGGTCGAGTCGGCCTGGATCGACTTAATGTTCATGTGGTCGTCGGCGGCGCACTTGGCGGTGTAGATCGTCTCGATCGGCTGCCAGGCTGTGTCGGCGTCGCCGTCTTTATGGATCGCGTAATACATCGACGACGGCACCACGTGATTGCTCCACAGCACGCCGATCTTGCCGCCGCTGGCGTCGCGGTACGAGACGATCCCCGAGATATCGTCGGGGTCGATCGTGCGCGCGCCGGGGATGATGAATGGTGTGCCCCACACCGCGTCGCTGCTGGTGCTGCGGTTGACGTACACCTGATTCGACTGGGTGAACGTGACCCACAGCCTGCCAGTGCTGTCGCGCTCGAGCGAGATCGACTCGCCGCCGCCCGGCCGCACCACCACAGGGCCGACCTCGCGGGTATACTTCTTCTGCGCCGGGTCGTAGCCGTAGCGCGTGTAGCGGCCGTCGACCGAGTAGCTGCCCGAGACGGCATACAGCTTGCCGCTGGTGTCGTCCCACAGGAAATCGCCCTGGGTGCTGGGGCGCTCGTCGATCTCGGTGCCGGTGTCGATCCAGTTCTGCGTCGCCAGGTCGAGGCGGTAAATATGAAACGCCGGGCGTGGGCTGTTGGTATTGTTGAACATGCTGGCCCACCAGAAGCCGTCGTTGAACCACAGCTTGCTCTGCGGCTTGTCGGCGGTGGGCGTCACGACATTGGAATAGTTATAAGAGAAATCGGAATAGCCGGCCTGCTCTTGCGCCGCGCCATACGCCAGCGGCGCCGTGCCAACCCACGGGCTGGCGAGCATCGCGACCATGGTGCCAAACACACTCAGAAGCCATACAAGCTGATAGCGCCGCATACCTAATCACTCCGTCTACATTTCATTTTTCAATCGCTGGTTTTCCCATACGAACAACCAAGCCTGGCGCAGCGATAGCTGGGCATACGCGCACAGGCCGCGTGCCAACGCTGGCACAAAACACCTTGAGAACTTGCTTGAAAGCGAGGGCTGGCGCGATATAGCCGTGTCAAAGGGCTAAAAGTGGGCCATCTATGGCCAACACGCGGGCCTACGGCAAGGCTGCGCCCCGCGTATTCCCTGCTTTTCAAGCAGCCCCTGAAAGGGCCATACAGAGGCAAGCTACCTACGGGCTGGTGCAACATTAGCGCCCAGTATACGCCAAGCACCTATCAAGATGAAGTGACACTTTTGTTAAGCGCTGGCGCAGCTGGCGTAAAGCGCCGATTAAAAAATAGCGCGTTGCGATGCGAAAAGCGCATCAGAATGCGGCGCCAGCCAGCCTGCCGCGCGCCCGATCGCCGAGTAACATCTTTGACATCGAGGCATACCTCGGCACGCTCGTACCTGTGCGCGGCCGCGCCACCGCGTAATACCAAATTCGGCTGAACACTTGTTCTGTGTCCATTTTCCGCGTTCCGCGCGGAAAAACGCACACGCCCAAAAGGAAGGTAGCGCTTTGCCAAAGGCTGAGGGCGCCGACCGCGTACTTCCTAAAGCCATTATTCGAATACTGCGCGTATAATAGGCCCAGGAATTCACATATGCACGGAGCCAGCACGCTATGCCGCCGAAGCCTCAGTCGCCCGCCGCATCGCCGCCGGTCGAGTCACGCCGCATGGTGGTGTGCGCCCACGCCGGCAGGTGCGAATCGCACGTCGACCCGTCGCGCATCAGCGAGCTGCTGACCCAGCCCGGCACATTCGTGTGGCTCGATCTGCAGAACCCGCAGGCCGAAGACATCCAGCTGTTGCGCGATGAGTTTCAGTTCCACCCGCTGTCGATCGAAGACGCGACCCGCCACCACGAGCGCCCCAAGCTCGAAACCTTCGAGCAGTACTACTTCATGGTCTTCTACCAGCTGAACTACGACGACGCCGCCAGGCGGCTGCGCAGCCATGCGCTTGGGCTGTTCATCGGCGCCAACTACCTCGTGAGCGTGCACCACGGCCCGATCACGACGATCGACGAGACGCTCACGCGCTGGCAGGCCAGCACCGCCGAGTTCAACAACGACGCCGGCGCGCTGATCTACGCGCTGCTCGACGCGATCGTGGACGACTACTTCCCGGTGCTCGACAAGCTGGCCGACCAGGTCGAAGAGATCGAGCAGCAGATCTTCGAGCACTTCCGCGAAGAGGCGCTCCAGTCGGTGTTCAGCCTCAAGCGCGACCTGCTGACGGTGCGGCGGGTGGTGGCGCCCGAGCGCGACGTGCTGAACGTGCTGATCCGCCGCGAGGTGCCGATCTTCGAGCGCAATACCATCCTCTACCTGCAGGACGTGTACGACCACATCGTGCGCATCACCGACAGCATCGATACCTACCGCGACCTGCTGTCGAGCGCGCTCGACGCGTTTCTGTCGCTGCAGTCGAACCAGCTGAACCAGATCGTCAAAGTGCTGACGATCACGTCGATCGTGCTGATGTGCGATGCGCTGATCGCCGGGATCTACGGCATGAACTTCGAGTTCATGCCCGAGCTGCACTGGCGCTTCGGCTACCCGCTGGCGCTGGCCCTGATGGTGGTGGTGAGCACGGCGCTGCTGCTGTTCTTCCGGCGGCGGCGCTGGCTCTAGCCTGCACAAGCGAAGGCAACTATGCCCAAACGCATCCTGATCTGCGCCACCCAGGTGCCGTTCGTGCGCGGCGGCGCCGAGCTGCTGGTCGAGGGCCTGCGCGACGCACTGCGCGAGCGCGGGCATAGCGTCGACGTGGTGAGCCTGCCGTTCGCCTGGCAGCCGCACGAGCAGATCGCCCAGTCGGCGCTGGCCTGGCGCCTGCTCGACCTCACGCACGTCAACGCCGCGCCGGTCGACCAGGTGATCTGCACTAAGTTTCCATCGTACGCCGTGCGCCACCCGCGCAAGGTGGTATGGCTGGTGCACCAGCACCGCCAGGCCTACGACTGGTATGGCACGCCCTTCAGCGACTTCGCCAACACCGCCGAAGACCGCGCCATCCGCGAGCAGCTGCTGCGCATGGATCGCGCGCTGCTGGGCGAGGCCGCGCGGCGCTACACGATCTCGCGCAACGTCGGCGAGCGGCTGCGGCGCTTCAACGGCCTCGGCAGCACGCCGCTGTACCCGCCAAGCCGCTACGCCAGCCGGCTGCGCGCCGGGCCCTACGGCGAGTACATCCTCTCCGACGCGCGCCTCGACGCCGCCAAACGGCTCGACCTGCTGCTGCGCGCGCTGGCTCGCACCAAAACCGCCGCGCGCTGCGTTCTCATAAGTGCAGGCCCCGAGCGCGCGCGGCTCGAGCGGCTGGCCGCCGACCTGGGGCTGGGGGCGCGCGCCGAGTTCCGCGGCTACGTCGGCGACGACGAGCTGATCGGGCTGTACGCCGGCGCGCGCGCGGTGTACTACGCGCCATTCGACGAAGATTACGGCTTTACAACCGTGCAGGCGCTCGCGGCGGCCCGCCCGGTGATCACCAGCACCGACGCCGGCGGCGTGCTCGAGTTCGTCGAGGATGGCGTGAATGGACTGGTGGCGCCGCCCGACCCCGACGCGATCGCCGGCCAGATCGACCGCCTGGCGGCCGACCAGGCGCTGGCCGCGCGGCTTGGCGCGGCTGGCCCTGCGCACGTGTCCGGCATCGGCTGGGATGGCGTCGTCGACGCGCTGGTGCTGTGATCGCCCGGCCCTGCGGCGCACAGCCGCGCGGAGGACACACTCAATGGAGCAAACACCCCAGCCGCGCCTGCGCCCGATGGCGCTGGCCGACATGCTCGACACCGCCTTCCGGCTGTACCGGCGCCACTTTCTGACGTTTGTCGGCATCGTGGCGCTGCTGCAGGTGCCCATGGCGATCGTGCAGTTTCTGGCGCAGATGCCCTATGCCCAGGCGCTGCAGCGCATGGCCAGCCGGCCGCTGGCGCCCGGCCCGAGCCCATTCGATATCTTCTCATTCAGCCAGATCATAGCCTACTACGCATTGATCGTGCTGCTGAGCGTGGTGCAGTACCTGGTGGTGTACAACCTGATCACCGGCGCGCTGGCGAACGCGATCGCGCGCAGCTACCTCGGCCAGCCGATCTCGATCGTGGCGGCCTACCGCATCGGCGCCAGGCGCGTGCTCGCGCTGATCGGCGCCTCGCTCGTGCCGTTCGTGCTGTTTCTGCTGGCCTTCGGCCTGGTGGCCGGCTGTGCCTTCGCGGCCTTCTGGTCTACCGGCCTGCTGGATGGCCGCCAGCCCAACGCCGCGCTCACGTTTGTGGCTGCGCTCGGGCTGATCGGCCTGGTGCTGCTGCTGATGCTGGGCGCGCTGCTGCTGTACGTGCGGCTGCTGTTCACCACCCAGGCGATCGTGATCGAGGGCCACGGCTCGCTGGCGGGCCTGCGCCGCAGCTGGCGGCTGGTGGGCCTGTCGTTCTGGCGCAGCGTGGGGATGGTGCTGCTGGTGTATGTGTTCGTATGGCTGATCTCGACGGTCGTGCAGCTGCCGATGGTGGCGCTGGCCGCCGCCGCAGCGTTCGCCTTCGACAACCTGGCGCTGTCGCAGGGGCTCAACCTGCTGGCCACCTACGCCGTGCTCATCCTGGTCTTGCCGCTGCAGTTCATTATCTTTACCCTGCTATACTACGACGTACGCATGCGCAAAGAGGGTTACGACCTCGAGCTGATAGCCCAGCAGGCAGGCCCATGAGCCGCAAACCACCGCCCAAAAACCGTGCGCCGCGCCGGCGCAGCCGGCTGCGCGGATGCTGGCAGGCTGTGCTGATCGGGCTGCTGCTGAGCTGCTGGCCCTCGGCGCTGCCACACGCCCAGGCCCAGGCGGCGCCGCCCGACCTGCCAACCTACACCGGCTGGCTGCGCGAGGCCCACGCTGCGGCCCAGCGCGGCGACCGGCTGGGGCTCGAAGACGCCGCCGCCCGCCTGGAGGCGACAACCAGCGTGCGCCTGACGGACGGCGCCGTGGTGCCGGCCGATAACCACTGGCTCAGCGAGGCCCTGCGCGCCAGCAACCCCGACATCGCGGCGATTGGTGTGCGCCTCGGCGCGGTGCTCGACGCGCTGGCCCAGCCCGACTCGGTCGCGCCCGCCGATGCGCGCGCGCGCCTTGATGCCATCCTCGGCGCGCCGCCGTTCACGCGCGCCGCCCCCGACACGCCCAGCTGGGTGCGCGCCTTTCTCGGCTGGATCGGGCGCGCGCTTGAGCGCCTGTTCCGCCCGCTGGGCAGCGCCGTGGCGGCCAATAGCAGCGGCATCGCCTGGGTGTTCGCGGTCGGCGGGACGCTGCTGCTGGCGCTGGTGATCGGCTACCTCGCGCGCGGGCTGCGCCGCAGCGTGGCTGGCGGCGCCAGCGCGCCCGACGACATCGATACCGCGCTGACCGCCGCGGCAGCGCGCGAGCAGGCCGGCAGCCTGGCGCGCGGCGGCGACTACCGCAGCGCCGTGCGCTACCTGTACCTCGCCGCGCTGCTGCGCCTCGACGAGCGCGGGACGCTGCGCTACGACCGGGCGCTGACCAACCGCGAGTACCTCGAGCGCGTGCGCGAAAACCCGGCGCTGCGCGCGCGCCTGGCCGCTGTCGTCGATACGTTCGACCGCGTCTGGTACGGTCACAGCCCGATCGACGCGGCCGGCTTCGCCGCCTACCAGCGCGCCGTCGAGGCGCTGCGCGGCGAGGAAGTGGCGTGAAGGCTGTGCTCTACCAACCTGGTACCCGATGAAAAACCGGCAAGACATTATGATCATCGCCGGCCTCTTCGCCGCGCTGGCGCTCTTCATCATATTCGGCCCGGCGCGCCGCCCGCCCGACACCGACCAGCCCGAGGCGACGACGCACTCCAGCTCCGACACCGGCGCGCAGGCGCTGTACGACTGGACGCGCGCTCTCGGCTACGACAGCCGGCGGCTCGAGTACCGCGAGTTCGCGCTCGCCGAGCGCGACGCCGCGCTGATCATCCTCAACCCCAGCCAGCCGATCAGCCGCGCGCGCTCGCGGCAGGTGCTGAGCTGGCTCGAGCGCGGCGGCACGCTGATCATGGCGGTCGACCACGACGCGCTGTTCGCGTCGCAGAACGCGCTGCTCGCCGACCTGAAGTTCGATACGGCCGTGTACACCGGCACAATCGAGCAGGCCGCGCCGGCCCAGCCGGCCTTCGACCAGCCGCCGCTGAGCCAGCCGCCGCTGCGGGCTACCCGCGTACTGGTGCCGCGCCGCGACGACTTCGCAGCGCTGCTTGGCACGCCCGACGCGCTGCTGCTGGCCGGCGTGAAAGTTGGCAGCGGCTACGCCTACCTCAGCTCCAGCGCCTTTCCGTTCAGCAACGCCGGGCTGCGCGACGCCGACAACGCCGCGCTGGTGCTGAACCTGCTGCGGCGCGTCCCGGCCGGTGGGCGCATCCAGTTCGACGAGTATCACCACGGCTATTTCACGCCGCCCTCGGCGGGCCGGGCGATCTTCAGCAGCCCGTGGGGCTGGGCCGCAGCCTACGCCGTGCTGGCGATTGGGGTATACTTGCTGCTGAGCGGCCGGCGCTTCGGACGGCCGGTGCCGCTGCGCGAAGAGCTTGCGCGCCGCAGCATCGCCGAGTATGTCGAGAGCATGGCCGGGCTGCTGCAGCGCGGCGGCAAGCGCGCCTACATGCTGAGCCATTATCACGCTGCGCTCAAGCGCCGGCTGGCGCAGCGCGATGGCGTAAACCCGCGCCTCGACGACGACGAGTTTGTGGCCGAGCTGGCGCGCGCCCGCCCGATCGACCAGGCCGCCGTGGCCGGGCTGCTGCGCCGGCTGCGCGCCGAGCACCCAAGCGAGGCCGATCTGCTGCGCGCCGTAGCCGACGCCGACGCCATGGCCGAGGCGTTCGCGCAGCAGCGCTAGGAGCGACCATGTTCGACTTACTGTTCCCCAGCCGCAAAGAGCTTGAGGCGCTGATGCGCCGGCTCAGCGAGAACCCGCTGCTGGCCGCGCTGATGATGATCAGCCCGCTTGAGGTCTTCAAGCTGCTGAATATCATGCCGCAGTTCTTCAGCGGCTTTCTGCCAACCGCCGGCGAAGACGCGCCGCTGGCCGACGCGCTGATCCAGGCGCTGCGCGCCGGCCGCACCACGCTCGATCAGCCACAGGTGATCATCACCCCGCCGCCCGAGCCCGCCGAGCCGCCCGCGCCCGAGCCCGCCGGCACAGCCGCGCCGCCCGCGCTGACGCTGACGATCGCCAAGCCCGCGCTGCAGCAGGCGCTGCAGCTGTATGCCCAGAGCAACTTCACCGGCAAGACGTTCGTGTTCCCCGCGCAGAGCTGGATGGACGTGACCACGCGCGGCCAGTCGATCGCGCTCGAGCTCGAAGACCGGCGCGCGCGGATTGTGGCGCGCCTGCAGGGCACCATGGCGCTCAAGCTCGGCGGCATGCAGCTGGGCCTCGGCCCGCAGAACGCCAGCTTCCCGATCGAAGTCAACGTCTTCGCCGCGCTGAAGGTCGACGCGCAGAACCGCCTGTTCGTACACGTGAGCGACGGCGCAGTCAGCATCGGCCGCACGCCGCTGCCCGCGCGCCTGGCCAACGACCTGGTGGCGCGGCTCACCGAAACACTCGGCAGCATTCCGATCGTGCAGCTGCCTACGCGCTTCGAGATCCCCGGCGACCCGCCGGCCGACCTGGCACTGCAGCTGCGCCGGATCGGCATCGACGCCGCGGGCCTCGCGCTTGAGTTCGACCTATGATCGTTGGTGGCCCATGAACCGCTGGTTTGACACAATCGGGCCAACCATGGCGCTGCTCGACGAGGGGCTGAGCCTGTACCGGCGCAACTTCACCGGCTTTCTGCTGATCACCGCGTGCTGGTGCATCCCGGCGGCAATCACCACGGGCCTGCTGATCGTCGCGGCGTCGTGGCTCGAAGGCCCCTGGCCGGCGCTGCTGCTGCTCGCCGCGCTGCTGCTGCTGTTCCCGCTGCTGATCTACCTGATCGGCGGGCTCTCGCGCGCCGCAGCTACGGCGGCCAGCGGCCAGCCGGTGCGGCTGCGCGCGGCGCTGGCGATCGCGCCGCGCCGCGCCGCCGGCATGGGCTGCTTCACGATCGTCTTCGCTATGCTGGCGCAGATCATTACCTCAATGCTGAGCGTGATCTGCATCTGCCCGATGTACGTGGCCGGCTTCGCCCTGATTGGCGCGCTGGTTGCCGGCAGCCGAGCCGGGGCCGTGCCGGCCGGCATTGCAATCGTCGGCATCGCGCTGTTCGGCTTCTACGGCTCGCTGATGCTCTCGGGCGCCAGCGGTGGCGGCCTGTTCTATGGCCTGCAGCCATGGGTGCAGGAGCAGCTGCCCTTCGGCGCGAGCCTGCAGCGCAGCATCGACCTGATCGTGTACCGGCTGGGGCGTAACCTGCTAGCCTGGCTGATCGGCGCGCTGCTGCTGGCCGCCGCCGGCCTGACGGTCAGCGCTACGATCGGCGTGCTGCTGCCGCTGCCGCTGATCTACGCGCTCGGCGACTCGCCGGCCACCCAGGCGATTGCGGCCGTGGCTTGGGCGCTCGGCCTCATGGTGATCCTGCCGCCGCTGCCGATCTGGATGGCCTTGCTCTACCGCCACAACCGCGCCGCCTTCGACGGCGACGACCTGCAGGCCAAGGTGAATGAGTGGTGCAAGGCCGAAGCTTCAGTGTAGAACGGACATGAGAAGCCAGCCCGCGCGCCTCTGGCTGCTGGCTTTCGGGGGGAAATATGCTCACACACGACATCGCCACGCGCATCCGCGCCGAGGCCGGCAAGGTGCTGGTAGGCCAGGAAGAGCCGTTCAACCATATGCTGATCGCGCTGCTCAGCGGCGGCCACGTGCTGCTCGAAGGCGTGCCCGGCACCGCCAAGACGCTGATGGCCAAGACGCTGGCGGCGCTCACGCAGGCCGAGTTCAAGCGCGTGCAGTTTACGCCCGACCTGATGCCCTCCGACGTGATCGGAACCCAGGTGTTCGAGCTCGCCAGCAGCCAGTTCCGCCTGCGCAAAGGCCCGGTGTTCACCAACGTGCTGCTGGGCGACGAGATCAACCGCGCGCCGGCCAAAACCCAGAGCGCGCTGCTCGAGGCTATGGAGGAGCGCCAGGTGACGATCGAGGGCCAGCGGCTGGCGCTCCCCGAGCCATTCTTCGTCGCCGCCACCCAAAACCCGATCGAGTACGAGGGCACTTACCCGCTGCCCGAAGCCCAGCTCGACCGCTTTCTGTTCAAAGTGCTGGTGAGCTACGCGCCGCAAGACGTGGAAATTGAGGTGCTGCGGCGCTACCACCAGGGCTTCGACGCGCGCCGGCTCGAGGCTGCCCGGCTTGAGCCAGTGCTTACCCCCGACCTGCTGGCGCAGTGCCGCGCCGAGATCGCCGCCGTGCAGGTCGACGATGGGATCTTGAAATATATCACCGATATCGCCCTCGCCAGCCGCAAAAGCCTCGACCTGCTGCTGGGCGGGTCGCCGCGCGCCTCGATCGGGCTGCTGCTCGCGGCGAAGACCTGGGCGGCCATGCAAGGCCGCGCGTTCGCCGTCCCCGACGATGTCAAGTTCCTGGTGCGGCCGGTGTACCGCCACCGCGTCATCCTCAAGCCCGAGGCCGAGATCGAAGGCATGAACGCCGACACGGCGATAACCCGCATTCTGGCGAAGATCGAGGTGCCGAGGTAGCGCGTGCCGCCTGTTGGCTTCGGCGCAGAACGTCGCCAGGCTCGCCTGGTATCGTAGCTCGCAACTCGATTAGAACCTACGCAGTTGGCGCCCTCAGCCTTCGGCAGAGCGATACTATAATCTCCATATCGTGTCCATTTTCCGCGCGGAGTGCGGAAAATGGACACAGAAGATGAACAAGTACCACGCTGCCGTAGGCTCAATCCCGTACCATAAGGAAGCCGAATCACGCAAGTGCGTAACTCCTAATGGATATTCACAGCTCAGAGCGTGTATGATCCCCACTTTCCGCCTGCTCATATTTCTGCTGCTTGGGTCGCTGCTGGTGGCCGGCGTGGCGCTGGCCCCCACGCTGCTGTGGCTGGCGCTGGCCTACACCCTGGCCGTCGGCGCGCTGGTGGCGGCCGACTACTTCGTGACGCCCAGGCCCGACGCGATCGAGGCCGAGCGGATCAACGACACCAAGCTCTCGATCGGCGCCGACAACCTGGTGACGCTGCTCTTGGCCAACCGCAGCCCGCGCGCGCTGAGCCTGCAGGTGCGCGACGAGTACCCGTACGAGCTCACCAGCGACACCGTGATCGCCACGGCAGATGTCGCGCCCTACGGCCTGGCCGAGCTGCGCTACCACCTGCGGCCACAGCGGCGCGGCCAGTACGCCTTCGGCGACATCAACGTGCGCTACCTGAGCACGCTGAAGACGTTCGTGCGCCAGGCGCGCTACCCCGCCGCCGCGCCGGTGAAAGTCTACCCCAATGTGCTCGACGTGCGTAAGTACGATCTGCTGGCGCGCAAAGGGCTGCTGCTCGAGCTGGGGCTGCGCGCCGCCCGGCAGTATGGCCAGGGCAGCGAGTTCGAGCGGCTGCGCGAGTACAACACCGACGACGAGTTCCGCCGAATCGATTGGAAGGCTACCGCCCGGCGCGGCAAGCCGATTGCCGCTGAGTACGAAAACGAGCGCAGCCAGTATGTGCTCAGCGTGCTCGACACTGGCCGGCTGATGCGCCCGCCGGTGGGCGACGAGAGCGATGCGCCTGGCCTGGCCAAGCTCGACTACGCGATCAACACCGCCCTGCTGCTCTCGTATGTCGCCACACTCAAGGGCGACCATGTGGGCCTGCTGACGTTCGCCGACGATGTGCGCACCTACCTGGCGCCCAAGCGCGGCAAGGGCCAGTTCTACCGCATGCTCGAGGCGCTCTACAACGTGCAGATCGAGCCCGTCGAGGCCGACTACGGCCGCGCGCTGGCCTACCTTGGGCTGAAGCACAAGCGCCGATCGCTGGTGGTGGTGTTCACCGACCTGGTGACGCTCGAGGCGGCCCGGCCGCTGATCGCGCAGATGGCCCACCTGGCGAAGCGCCACCTGCCGCTATGCGTGGTGATCTCGGACCCGAACATCACCAGCATGGCCGCGCAGCCACCGCGCGACTCCGGCGCGGTATACCAGCGCGCCGTAGCCGAGATGCTGCTCGACGAGCGCCGGGTGGTGCTCGACACCCTCAACCGCAGCGGCGTGCTGACGCTCGACGTGCCCGCCGACAAGCTCACCGTCGGCGTCATCAATACCTACCTTGAGCTGAAAGCCCGCGGCGCGCTCTGATACGCCCTTCGCTTGATCACTTTATACCAAGTTCGCTTGATGACTTACACTTTGGTGGGGGTTTGGGGGCGGCTTCGCCGCCCCAATTCTTTTCTTGTGCGGCGCCCGGCTTGCCGGGCGCCGCCAGAAAACACAAGTAATCAAACGGAGTTGGTATTAGGAGTTACGCACTTGATCTGTGTGCGGTTTTTCCGCGCTCCGTAGTGCAACACACTGCGTGGCTTGGCCACGCAGCGCAACACCAAAAGCAAATTCGGGGGCGGCATTGCCGCCCCCGAATTTGCTTTTGGTATGCCATCGGCCCCGCCCGCACTAGCGGCGATACTTGGCTTTCGAGCGGATTCCTTTGTAGGCTCGCCGGTTGCGATAGGTGGTGATCAGCACCGGCACCCTGCCAGTGTCGTTCACTACCAGCGTGGTGCCTTCCAGCCGCGCATAGCGCTGGTACAGCTCCTTTTCGCTCGGAATATCGCGCCGGCATAAAAATACGTGCAGCGCGCCGGCACAGCGGATGAACCGGCCGTACTCAAAGACAAACTCAATATCCTGCTCGGTAAGGTTGCGCTGGGCGCGCCGTACTACGGCATGCTTGGTGTGATGCATTGCTGGTTCCATGGTGCCGCTCCCGGCTAGGCGCCGTTCTACCCCATTCTGCTCCAGCGGCTTGCGCCGCCCTGCGCTGAGTATAGCCCCACGCTGCCTAACTGCGGCGCACAAAACGCGGCAGAAAAGATCGCAGTATCGCAATACTTCCGCCGCTTTATGCTGGGGGTTCGGGGCAGCAATGCCGCTCTCGAAATTTCTTTTGGTATGCCTTGCTCGGCAAGGCATACCAAAAGAAAGTGATCAAACGGAGTTGATATTACCCCGCCATATGGCGGGGAGCCTCACTATCCGGTCAGGCTCCAACCCTCATCCAAAAGCGGTTTCACGCGCGCGGCCCTCAATGTTATATTTATCACGAAATGAATATCGTGTTTTGAATTTCATACAAACATTCATACGACCGATCATCATCGCACCTGCGAGTGCACAGAAGGAGCGCAGAATGTTCGACCTGATTGTGATTGGCGGGGGGCCGGCCGGGGTCACGGCCGCGCTGCGCGGGCGCGAGCTGGGTGTCGAGGTGGCGCTGGTCGAGCGTGGCCGGCTGGGCGGGAACTGCACCAACGAGAGCTGCGTGCCGGCGCGCGTGCTCGCCAAGGCCGCACGGCTGATGCGCGAAGCCGAGCAGCTGGGCGACTACGGCATCACCGAGCACCGCCCCGAGGTCGACTTCGCGCAGCTGATCGGGCGCACGCGCGAGATCATCGGCGAGGTTCATGCCAAGAAGCAGATCCTCGATCACCTGCGCGACAGCGGCGTGGCCACCTATGTCGGCGCCGGCAAGGCGCGCTTTGTCGGCCCGCACACGATCGAGCTTGCCGACGGCACACAGCTCAGCGCCGAGAAATTTATTATCTGCGCCGGCGCCCGCGCCCGCTCGCCGGGCTTCCCTGGCGGCGAGCACACGCTCAGCTATGCCGATGTCTGGTCGCTCGAGCGCCTGCCGCGCTCGCTGGTGGTGATCGGCGGCGCGGCCACCGGCTGCCAGCTCGCCTCGGTGTTTGCCGCGTTTGGCGCCTGCGTGACGCTGCTCGATATCGCTCCGCGGCTGCTTATGGCCGAAGACGAGATGGTGTCGCGCGGGGTCGCCGAAGCGTTCGCACAGCGCGGGATCGAAGTCATTACCGGCATCGGCGGCATCACGCAGCTCGAGCGCCACGCCGGCGAGCTGGAGCTGCAGTTCTCGACCGGCCAAGGCCCAACAGCTATCGCAGCCGAGGCGGTGGTGCTGGCGATCGGTACCACCGGCAATATCGAGGAGCTTAACCTGGAGGCAGCCGGGGTGCAGCACGAGCGCGGCGCGGTCGTGGTCGACAACACGCTGCGCACCAGCGCGGCGCACATCTACGCCGCCGGCGACATCACCGGGCGCATGCCGCTGGTGCAGAGCGGCAGCCAGCAGGGGCGCATCGCCGCCGAAAATGCCATACTGGGTGTCGATCGGGTCGCCAGCCACCAGATCGTGCCACACGGCGGCTTCACCGACCCGGAGTACGCCAGCGTGGGGCTCACCGAGCAGGCCGCGCGCGCCCGCTACGACTGCGTGGTGGCCGAAGTGCCCTACGCCGACCTCGACCGCGCGGTGATCGACGGCCGGCCGCAGGGCAGCTGCAAGCTGATCGTCTCGCGCCAGTCGCACAAGATCGTCGGCGCGCACGTGTTCGGCGAGCAGGCTGTCGAAATCGTGCAGATCGTCGCCGCCTGTATGGCCGCGAACATGCGCGTCGAGCGGCTGGCCGATCTCGAGCTGGCCTACCCAACCTACACCGCGATCGTCGGGCTGACCGCCCGCCAGGTGGTGCGCGAGCTGGGCATGGTGCCGCTAGCGCCTTCGTGGCGCGCGCTTGGGCGCCTGCACATCGCCGAGTGGGAGCGCAGCGCGGCCTGATCGCACCACAACACCAACCGCATCCCCCTCTCCTGCTTGCGGGAGAGGGGCCAAACGCATGAGAAAGCCGCCTTGCGCGGGCCTCGCTTGCGAAAAAACTAGGCCACTTTGCGCCGTTGCGCACGCATTTGACATCACCGCGCGGGTAGCGTATAATGCGTCCCGTTGCCGCGTGCGGTAGCTTCAATATGGGTCGGTACCGAAGTGGCCAACCGGGGCAGACTGTAAATCTGCTGGCTTACGCCTTCGCTGGTTCGAATCCAGCCCGGCCCACCAACGAGTTTTGAGTTTTGAATGTTGAGTTTTGAGTTGCTCATTCAAAATTCAACACTCAGCACTCAAAACTTTTCTTTGCCCATGTAGCTCAGTTGGTAGAGCACGTCTTTGGTAAAGACGAGGTCTCGGGTTCGAGTCCCGACATGGGCTCCAGATCTCAGACGATCCGCGCCGCGCGGATCATTCCTATTTTGTTTGCGCTGTTTTCAGCGCGGCAGAAGCAACGGAGGCATTTGAACAACAATGGGCAAGCAGAAGTTCGAGCGCACCAAGCCGCACGTCAACATTGGCACAATCGGCCACGTCGACCACGGCAAAACCACCCTCACCGCCGCCATCACCAAGGTGCTGGCCATGAAGGGCGCTGCCAAGTATACCTCCTACGACCAGATCGATAACGCGCCCGAAGAGCGCGCCCGTGGCATTACCATCGCCATCCGCCACGTCGAATATCAGACCGACAAGCGCCACTATGCCCACGTCGACTGCCCCGGCCACGCCGACTATATCAAAAACATGATCACCGGCGCCGCGCAGATGGACGGCGCCATCCTGGTCGTCTCCGCCCCCGACGGCCCCATGCTGAACCCGCGAGCACATCCTGCTCGCCCGCCAGGTGCAGGTGCCCGCCATGGTCGTCTACCTCAACAAGGTCGACATGATGGACGACCCCGAGCTGCTTGAGCTCGTCGAGCTTGAACTGCGCGAGCTGCTCACCAAGAACAGCTTCCCCGGCGACGACATCCCGATCGTGCGCGGCAGGCGCTCGCGGCGCTGTCGTCGGCCTCGACCGACCCGAACGCGCCGGAGTACCAGAGCATCCTCGAGCTGATGGACGCGGTCGACGGCTACATCCCCACACCCGAGCGCGCGGTCGACCAGCCGTACCTGATGCCGATCGAAGATGTGTTCGGCATCAAGGGGCGCGGCACGGTGGTGACGGGGCGGATCGAGCGCGGCAAGGTGAAGATGGGCGACACGATCGAGATCATCGGGATGAGCGAGGAAGCGCCGCGCAAGACGGTGGTGACGGGCGTGGAGATGTTCCAGAAGACGCTGGACGAGGGGATCGCCGGGGACAACGTGGGGGTGCTGCTGCGCGGCATCGAGCGGACGGACGTGGAGCGCGGGCAGGTGCTGGCGGCGCCGACGTCGATCAAGCCGCACACGAAGGTGAAGGCGAACGTGTACGTGCTGAAGAAGGAAGAGGGCGGGCGGCACACGCCATTCTTCCCAGGTTACCGGCCACAGTTCTACATCCGGACGACGGACGTGACGGGGTCGATCTCGCTGCCGGAGGGGATGGAGATGGTGATGCCGGGGGATAACGTGGAGATGGGCGTGGAGCTGATCGTGCCGGTGGCGATCGAAGAAGGCTTGCGGTTCGCGATCCGCGAAGGCGGGCGCACCGTCGGCGCGGGCGTCGTCACCAAGATCGTCGAGTAGCTACGCCGAGGGTGAGGGCGTCGTCGAGGTGCGTTTACCTCCGCGCCCTCACCTTCGCACGTACTAGTACGCTAAAGGAACCTCTATGGCGGTCGTAAAAACCGACAAAGAAAAAGATCAAAACGAAAACGCGCTCGTTCGCACCTTCCGCGAAGTGCGCTCCGAGATGAAAAAAGTCGTCTGGCCCACCCGCGAAGAAACGGTGCGGCTGACGGTAGTTGTTGTTGCGCTTTCTGCTGTTATTAGTGTGGTCTTGTTCGCCGCCGACTCACTGTTCCAATTGATGATCATTGGCCTGCAAAACGCAGTGAAGTAGCGCGGCCTGAGGGACGACGTGACCGATCGAAACGATAAGCAAGCTGAGTCGGAGTTCCAGGCCGACGACGGCCGCCACTGGTATGTGATCCACACCTACTCGGGCTACGAGAACAAGGTGCGGCAGAATCTGATGCACCGCATCGAGACAATGGAGATGCAGGATCAGATCTTTCGCGTGATCGTGCCAACCGAGGAAGAGATCGAGATCAAAAACGGCCAGCGTCGCACTGTTCATAAAAAAGTGTTTCCCGGTTACGTGCTTGTGCAAATGCGCATGAACGACAACTCGTGGTACGTCGTGCGGAATACGCCTGGCGTCACGAGCTTCGTTGGCCACGGCAACCGCCCAACCCCGCTCGACGACAACGAGGTCAAGGCCATCCTCAAGCAGATGGAGGAAGAGGCGCCCAAGGTTCGCGTCAGCTACCAGGTTGGCCAGGCCGTGAAGATCACCGATGGCCCGTTCACCGACTTCGAGGGCGTGGTCGACGCAATCGATCACGAGCGCGGCCGCGTGCGCGTGCTGGTGTCGTTCTTCGGCCGCGAGGCGCCGGTCGAGCTCGATTTCCTCCAAGTTACCAGGCTTGTCGATTAATCACTCTGATGAAAACCGAAGAGCGAAGGACGAGCTTTGGTGGTCTTTCGTCCTTCGCCGCTCGATACACGAATCACGAAGGAGTATAGCGTGGCAAAGAAAGTCACTGGTGTCGTGAAGCTGCAGCTTCCGGCCGGCAAGGCCACTCCGGCCCCGCCGGTTGGCCCGGCGCTCGGCGGTTATGGCATCAACATCATGGCCTTCGTCAAAGAGTATAACGAGAAGACCGCGTCGCAGGCCGGCAGCGTTATTCCGGTCGAGATCACGGTGTACTCCGATCGCTCGTTTACGATTGTGCTGAAAACACCGCCCGCCGCCGACCTGCTGCGCAAGGCTGCGGGCGTCCCCAAAGGCTCGGGCACGCCGAACCGCTCGAAGGTCGGCTCGATCTCGCGCGAACAGCTGCGCAAGCTCGCCGAGCAGAAGATGTCGGATCTTAATGCTATCGACGTCGAAGGCGCCGAAAAGATCCTGGCCGGCACCGCCCGCAGCATGGGCATCACGATCAAAGAGTAGCTTTGAGTGTTGAGCTACCCCAGGCTACCATCAAACTCAACACACAACACTTGTATGTGGGAGGGCCAGGCGCCCGCTTGACCACAAGGAGCATGACATGACCCGCGACCATGGCAAGAAGTATGTCGACGCGCTGAAAAAGGTCGATCGCACCCGCCTCTACGATCCAAAAGAGGCAGTCGCGCTGATCAAATCCACCTCGTACACCAAGTTCGACGCGACCGTCGAAGTGCATCTGCGGCTTGGCATCGACCCACGCCACGCCGACCAGAACATCCGCACCACTGTGGCGCTGCCGCACGGCACTGGTAAAAGCGTGCGCGTGCTGGTGTTCGCCCAAGGCGAGGCGGCCCAAGCCGCCCGCGATGCCGGCGCCGATTTCGTGGGCGCCGACGACCTGATCGGCCGGATCGACAAAGAGAACTTCTTCGACTTCGATATCGCGATCGCCACGCCCGATATGATGGGTAAGGTCGGCCGCGTCGGCCGCAAGCTTGGGCCGCGTGGCCTGATGCCCAACCCCAAGAGCGGCACGATCGTGCAGCCCGACGACCTACCCCGCACCATCCGCGAGGTGCGCGGCGGCCGCGTCGAGTTCCGCAACGACCGCACCGGCCTGCTGCATGTGGCTGTCGGCAAGGTCAGCTTCAGCGAGCAGCAGATCCAGGATAATATCGCGGCGCTGATGGACGCGGTGCGCGCTGCAAAGCCGGCCGCCACCAAGGGCGTGTTCGTGCGCAGCGTTACCTTCACCAGCACAATGGGCCCGGGCATTCGCGTCGACCCGGCGGCGGCGCAGGCTATGAGCGCGGCAAGCGAGGCAGCGTAACCACACCGCGTTGTGCTGCGGCGCAGCCCAACAAACTGAATAGTGCCCTAGACAGCGGGTGCACGAGCTTAATGGCACTGCGCCGCCCGCCGAGGCAGAACCCGAGCATAACGGCCTGTGGCCGTTGGTGGGCTGCTGTGTCTGGGCACGGCGGCCCTTTTTCTTGCACAATCAACGATACACCGGAGGGAGGTGAACAGAATGGCTACACAGCGCAAAATCGAGTCGGTTGCCGATCTGACCGATAAGCTGGAACGCACTCAGCTCACAGTTGTGACCGACTACCGCGGCCTTACCGTCGCCGAGATCACCGATCTGCGCAGGCGGCTGCGCGAGACCGGCGCCGAGCTGATCGTCGCGAAGAATACGCTGACGCTGCGCGCAGCCAAGGAGACTGGCCATACAGCGATCGAGCCACTGCTGTCTGGCCCTACTGCGCTGGCGTTCGCCTTTAAAGACGCCTCGAAGACCGCCAAGGCGATCAACGATTTCAATAAAGGCCCGAAGAAGCTTGTGGTGCGCGGCGGCATGCTCGGCAATACCCTGATGGGGCCGAATGTGCTCGAGCAGGTCGCAACACTGCCCACTCGCGAGCAGGTGCTGGCCCAGATCGTCGGCGGCGTGTCCGCGCCGGTCTCCGGCGTGGTCGGCGTGCTCAACGCCGCGATCACCAATGTGCTCTACGTTCTGCAAGCGCGCATCGATCAGCTGCAGCCCGCCGACGAGGCCGCGGCAGCCTAAATCAGTCATTTAGACAGTTATACTCACCGTAAGGAGATGATCTATCATGGCGAGCGACAAGGTTAACGGCATTATCGAGAGCATCGAGACGCTGAATGTGCTCGAGCTGGTCGAGCTGAAGAAGACGATGGAAGAGAAGTGGGGCGTCACGGCGGCGGCGCCGGTGTTCGCGGCCGGCGCTGCTCCGGCGGCGGCTGGCGGCGATGGCGCGGCTGCGGCCCCGGCCCCGGTCGAGGAGAAGACCGAGTTCGACGTGATCCTCACCGCCGCTGGCGCCAACAAGATCCAGGTGATCAAGGTCGTGCGCGAGCTGGTGAGCGGCCTGGGCCTGAAAGAGGCCAAGGATCTGGTCGAGGGCGCGCCTAAGCCGGTGAAGGAAGGCGTGACCAAGGAAGAGGCCGAGGCCACCAAGGCCAAGCTGGTCGAGGCCGGCGCGAGCGTCGATATCAAGTAACGTCGTCGCTTCTCAGGCTCGGGCGCGGTGTCGCGTAAGCGACGCCGCGCCTTTTTTGTTGATCATCACTGGCGATTCGTAGGCACTCCGCTGTGCGGCGCTACGCGCTGCGCAGTTGGCGGCGCCTGCGGATCGCTTTTTGCTTGCAGCCTGGGGCGTACTCGTCCGCCACACGGCAGGCTCTGCAGGAGAAGTATGCACAAGACAAGCCCGTTTCGCAACGCGCCAGCGCTGGTGCTGGTGGCCCTCTCGGCGGCGCTGCTGATGGTTGTGGCGCTGTTTACGCTGCCCGTGGTGGGCAAGTGGCACACCGGCGATCTGCTGCTCTACTTCAACGATTCGCGGAAGCTGCTGGGCGGCCAGCTCCCCTACCGCGATTTCGCGATCGAGTACCCGCCGCTGGCGCTGGCGCCATTCGCGCTGCCGTGGCTGCTGGTGCCCGGCAGCCACCTGCTGTTCACCGATTATGTCGCGCTGTTCTTGCTGGAAAATACATTCTTTAGTGTGCTGATCGGGCTAGTGGTTTTGGCCCTCAGCGGCCCGCGCGACGCCCTGCCAACGCTCGTGATCTACGCCGCGCTGGTGGGCGTTGGCGCGCCGCTGCTACCCTGGCGCTATGACCTATTTCCGGCGCTGCTGACGGCGCTGGCGCTGCTGAGTGTTGCCCGCGCGCGCCCAATGTGGGCGGGGGTGTGGCTGGGCCTAGGCCTGGCTGCCAAGCTCTACCCGATCGTGCTGCTGCCAATCTGCGGGCTGTTTTACCTGGCCCAGGGCAACCGTCGCGGGCTCGCGCAGCTCGCGTTCGGCGGCGTGGTTGGGGCGCTGGCGCCCACGCTGCCGTTTGTGCTGGCAGCTCCGCACCAGATCGGCTCGTTCGTGACATACCACCAGCTGCGCGGCCTGCAGCTCGAAAGCCTGCCTGCTGGCGCGATCGTGCTGGCGCACGTGCTAGGGCTCACCGCCGCCAAGCTTGAGTTCAACTACGGCGCGCTGCACCTGGTGTCGCCGGCATCGGCTGCGGCGCTGCGCTGGCTGCCTATGGCGTTTGTGGGGCTATTTGCGCTGGTGTGCGCAGCCGCGTGGCAAAGCTTCCGCCAGCAACCGCGCACCACACCAGGCGAGCGGCCCAGCGAAGGGGCGATCGAGACGCTGGTGGTGTACGCCACGGCAGCGCTACTCGCGTTCATCATCACCAACAAGGTGTTCTCGCCGCAATACCTGATCTGGCTGCTGCCATTCGCCCCGCTGCTGCGGCGGCGGCACGCGCTGCTGATTGTGCTGATCGCCGCGCTCACCACCCTGCTATTCCCATTTGACTACGGCAATCTGATCAAGATGCGCCGGCTGCCCGTACTGCTGCTGAACCTGCGTAATGCGCTGGCGCTGCTGCTGCTTGGCTGGATGCTGTTCGAGCGCGCGCCAGCCTGGTTTCGAATGCGCCTGGCCGCCGCGCCCTGGCGCAGCGCCGCGCGCTCCAGCTAGCGCACAGCAGCGCGGCATCAGCTGCTGGCGCCACCTTCGATCTCAAGCGCGGCATACGCCAGGCGCACTAGCGCGCTGGCCGAGCCGCTGTCGTCGCCCAAAAAGATGAAATTGGGAGTGCGGTACGGGTTTACCGGGCCTTCAAACGCCGTGTAGTCGCGCAGCCGGCCCGTTAGCAGCACCTGCCCATTGCTGGACAAAGCATACGCGTCGTCGCGTACCATCAGCGTGTAGCTGGCCATGCGGCTTGTATCAAACCGGGCGTGCTCGGCGTGGGTAAACAGCGTGCCGGCGGGCGGCTCGGCGGCTCCTTGCTCCTGAGCCCACACCTGGTCGAGCCAGAACCCCAGCTCGATGCCGCGCGTGTCGCTGCTCAGCGCGATCACGCTGAAGCCGGCCCGGTCGCCAGATCCATCGCCATTCTTGTCGCTCGGCGCGTGATCCTCGGCCAGCAGCTGCACCGTAAAGTGCAGCGCATAGCCAGCCCGGCGATCGAGAACCGGCGCCACGCGCGGGTGCAAAAAATACCCGGCGGCGTCGTGGATATTCGCGCTGGTATCGAGCACAGTCGCACCGCCGACGAACGTTTGCGTAGCCTGCGCCTCGGGCGAGCTGCGATACAGCAGCTGCCCTTGGCTGTCGGGCGTGCCGCCACGCTCGGCATGATAAAGCACCCATCGATCGCTCATACTCACTTACCCCTGCTAGCGCGCACGCACCCGGCATGCGCGTTACATCTTCCCGTGCTACTACTGGCCGCTACTAAACTGTTCGAATATGCGCACGGCGCTGGATGAGCCAGCCAGCAGGCGCACATGAGCTGCGGCACAAAACTTGCCCCTGCCACGCCGGGCGCGTCGGCGCTTGTACGGTCGCGGTTTCGGAACGGGTGGCGGATCAGCGCCGGCACGTTTCATACGCTGTTCGCTTGATCACGTATAGATTGCCCTACGTGGCTTCGCCACGGAGTGCAACACAATACGAAATTTGAGGGCGGCTTCGCCGCCCCCAAACCCCCACCAAAGTCTAAGTCATCAAGCGAATTTGGTATCACACGACGTAATCGCTGCATACAAGTCAGGAGAGGTTCGCATGATCGCGCGCACCTTCCGTCTCCGTCGCCTGGCTGCGCTCGGCGCCGCGCTGGCCTGCGTAGCAGCGCTGCTCCGCATCACCACCGCCACCGGCCAGAACCACACGGCCAACCCGATCTACATGCCACTCGTCACCTTCGCGCAAGGCAGCCAGCTGCCCGGCTTCCCGCCGTCGGTCTTCGGCATGGTGCTGAGCAGCTTCACACCCGAGCGCGGCTTCGACGACGCACTCGCGGCTGGCGCAAGCTGGCTGCGCAGCGATAACAACCTACTGTGGCGCGATGTCGAGCCGATCGAGGGCGGCGGCTACAACTGGAATGCGCCAAGCGTCAAGCTCGCCGAGGCAGACATGATCGCCGCCAGCCAGCGCGGTCGCGCGCTGCTGCTGATCGTCCGATCGAGCCCGCGCTGGGCCACCGCGCCCTACAGAGCCGACTGCGCGCCGATCAACCCGGCCAAGTACCAGCGCTTCGCCGAATTTATGGCCGCTGCAGTGGCGCGCTATAGCCAGCCGCCCTACAATGTGCGGTTCTGGCAGATCGGCAACGAGCCCGACGCGTATATCTTTACGTCGGACTCGGGCTATGGCTGCTGGGGCGTGAAAAGCGACCCATACTATGGCGGCAGGGCCTACGGCGCCATGCTGAAGGCAGTGTACCCCGCCATCAAGAGCGCCGATCCGCAGGCCTACGTGCTGCATGGCAGCCTGCTGCTCGACCGCCCGTACAACCCCGCGAACGGCAGTGGCGCTTCGGCGCGTTTTCTCGAAGGCGTCTTCCTCGCTGGTGCAGCCGACGCATTCGATATTTTGCCATTCAACGCGTACTGGTGGTCGCTCGACGAGCCATCGACCGCGCGCGATTGGAAAGCCCAATACCTGATCGACCTGCAGAGCGCCTACAACGTGCCGCGCAAGCCAATGCTGATCACCGAAACCGGCCTGCTGTGCCGCAGCACGACGCCAGGCTGCCAGCAGGCCCAGGCGTACGCGGTTGGGCGATACTACGCGCGCGCGCTGCGCTACGGCCTGATCGGCGACCTATGGTACATCTACGATACCGACAGCTTCTATCATACCGCGCTGGTCGACCCGGCGAATGTGCAGAGCAAGCGACCAGCCTACGCCGCCTACCGCCACGCGGCCGCGCTGCTGAGCGGCGCGAGCTACCTGGGGCCGCTGGAAGGCCAGCCGGACGGCGTCGAGGGCTACTGGCTAGCACGGCCGGACGGCGCCACAATCGCGGTGTTCTGGTCGGCGAAAGCGCAGCCGGTAAGCATTGCGGCCACACCAGGCGCCAGCGTGACGTGCAGCGCGTGGGATGGCGCGCCGCTGGCGTGCGCCAACCAGAACGGCGCGGTGGCACTCAGCGCGCAGCCCGGCCCAAGCTATATGGTGGTAGCGAAGTAGAACGAGGCTCAGCTCGCGAGGTACGCCGCCGGCAGCTCGCGCACGCGCACATACTGCATCACGCCGGCCTGGCGCACCAGGCCCTTCAGCTCCAGCAGCGCCAGCATGGCCGCAACCTCGGCGACGGAGGCGCCACTGGCGCGGTGCAGCTCGTCGATGTGCTGCGGCTCGAACGACACCAGCTCGAGCAGCGCGGCCTCGGCCGGGTCGTCGGGGAATGCCTGCTGAATTTCCTGCTGCACCGCGATGGTGTTCAGGTTCAGCGCCTCGAGGATATCGTTCGCGCTGCCGACAAGCGCGGCGCCATTGCGAATGAGCTGGTGGGTGCCCTGGCTGACCTTCGAAAATATCGAGCCGGGCACCGCGAACACGTCGCGGCCCTGCTCAAGCGCGTACTCAACCGTAATCAGCGCGCCGCTGCCAATGCCGGCCTCGACAACCAGCGTGCCGAGCGAAAGGCCGCTGATCAGGCGGTTACGCACCGGGAACATCTGCGGCGTAGGCCTGGCGCCAAGCGGAAATTCCGAGACGATCGCGCCAGCCTGGCAGAGCTGCTCGGCCAGGCGCGCATTGCGCTCGGGGTACACCATATCGGCGCCACAAGCCAGCACTGCGATGCTGCGCCCGCCGCTCTCGAGCGCAGCGGTGTGCGCGATTGTGTCGACGCCAATCGCCAAGCCGCTTACGATCGTCACGCCTGCGCCGGCCAGGTCGCCGGCCAGCCGCCGCGCCGCCTCTTTGCCATACGAAGTCGGCGAGCGAGTGCCAACCACCGCGACGCTCCATCCATCGGAGGGAGCCAGCCGGCCGCGCACATACAGCAGCGGCGGCGCAGAGGGGATCTGGCGCAGCGCTGCGGGGTAGCTGGCGTGCTCGCGGCTGACGAGCGCCACGCCAGCCTGGTCGGCGCGCTCGATCTCGGCGTCGATGTCGAGCGTGCGCCGCGCCGCCAGCAGCGCCCCGGCGCTCCGCGCATCGAGGCCGGCGGCCTGCAGCTCGGCCGGAGTCGCGTGCCAGGCCGCCTCGAGCGAGCCACAGCGCTCGATCAGCCGATCGAGGCGGGCCGGGCCAATGCCATTCACCAAGTTGAAGCCCAGGTAGAAGCGCGTGTTGTCCATCGTGTGCCGCCGACTCCAAGTTCCAGAATGCATAGAGGGGCAGCAGATACACCGCCCCCCTTGCAGGCCGCAGTTTGGTAACAGTATAGCCAGCACACATTACCAGCGTGCGTCGTATGCCTACGCGCCGAGCGCCTGGAACATATGGCAGTTGAAGCGCACGGCTTCGTCGAGATCAGCCAGGCGAATATGCTCGTCGGGCGCGTGCATACCGTTCGCCCAGTACACCGGGTTGCCGGGCGCGCACAGGCCGGGCAAGCCCACAAAGCGGCGCAGCGCGCTCAGCAATGGCAGCGTGCCGCCGATCAGCGGCGTGATAACCGGCGGCTGGCCGTTGTAGCCGGCGGCGATGGTGGCGATGCGGCGCACGAACGGGTCGTCGATCGGCGTGACGACCGCCTCGCACGCGCCAAACGTGCTGATCGCGATATCGGCGTAGCCCTGCGCATCGAGGTGCGCGCGCAGCGCGGCCAAGATCGCGTCGGGGTCTTGATCGGGCACGAGGCGGAAGTCGATCTTCGCCATTGCACGGGCAGGCAGCACCGTCTTCGAGCCCTCGCCGGTATAGCCGCTGCCCAGGCCGGCAATGTTGCAGGTAGGGCTGAATGCCTGGCGCTCGCGCAGCGCCTGGCCGCTGAGGGCGTCGACAAACTGGCCGACGCCATAGGTTTCGCGCAGCTGCTCGGTGGTGTCGGGCTGATCGGCCAGCGCGGCCAGCGCGGCGGCCGAGGGCGGGCGCACGGCATCGTAGAAGCCCGGGATCAGCACGCGCCCCTCTGGCGAGCGCAGCGTGGCCAGCGCCTGCACCAGCCGCCAGGCCGCGCTCGGCAGAATAGGCGCATTGCCCGAGTGCGCGTCGCCGCTCAGGCAGGCCACGTCGAGCTGCACATATAGCAGGCCCTTGGTGCCAAGCAGCAGCTCGGGCTGGCCATTCGCGGCAAAGCCCGAACCTTCCCACAGGCAGCCGTCGGCCTTGAGCAGCTCGGCGTACGGCTCGGCGATCGCCGCGAAGTGCGGGCTGCCGATCTCTTCCTCGCCCTCGATGATCCACTTGATGCCGATCGGCAGCTCGCCGTAGGCTACGCGCAGCGCGCGAATGGCCGCCAGGCGCGCGGCGATCTCGCCCTTGTTGTCGGACGAGCCGCGCGCGAACAGCTTGCCGTCGCGCACGGTTGGCTCGAACGCCGGCGAGTGCCACAGCTCGAGCGGCTCGGCCGGCTGCACGTCGTAGTGGTTGTAGAGCAGCAGCGTATACGGGCTGCGGCCTTTCAGCTCGGCGAAGATCGCCGGCGGCGCGCCATCGGCCAGCAGCCGCCGGGTGGCGAAGCCAGCCTCGCCGAGAAGGCCCTCGACAAGCGCGGCCATAGCGTCGATACCCACGCCCTGCGCGGCGATGCTGGGCTGGCGGCACAGCCGCTCGAGCAGCGCCTGAGCCTCGCCGGCATTGGCGGCGAGATACTGTTCGATTGCCTGATCCATGGCTTCCTCTTTCTGAAAACGGCTCCTCGGAACGACAGGTATTGTACACACGAATCGCCCGGCGAGCGACGCCGATCGAGCGTTTTGGCGCGAGCCATGGCAAATGCCCACGATGTAACGTTCGGGGCATGGCGCGCATCAAATAGGTGGGGCTCACTCCGACTCATAGCATCAACGCAGACAATGCCGTCTGCCACGTCCAGAGGAGGAACATCATGGCACGCAAACGAATCGTCGTCGTTGGCACCAGCTTTGCCGGCTACACCGGCGCGCTCGAGCTGCGCGAGCTCCTTGGCGACGCCCACGACATCACCGTCGTCGCCAACACCCACGATTTTGTCTTTATCCCCTCGCTGATCTGGTACCCATTCGGCCTACGCAGCAAGCAAGACATTAGCTTTGACGTGCGGCCGGTCTACGCCGAGCACCAGATCAACTTCGTCGAGGCCGGCGTCACCGGCTTCGATCTCGACCAGCGGCTGGTGAAGAGCACCAGCGGGGATCTGCCGTACGACTACCTGCTGATCGCAACGGGGCCGAAGGTCGATTTCGCGAGCGTACCGGGCCTCGGGCCGCGCCAGAACTCGTGGTCGATCTGCAATGTCGAGCATGCCGAGGAGACGCGCCACGCCTGGGAGCAGTTTTTGCAGAACCCCGGGCCAATCGTGATCGGCGCATCGCAGGGCGCGGCGTGCTTCGGCGCGGCGTACGAGTTTATCTTCAACGTGCGCTACCAGCTGAAAAAGCACCACCTGCTCGACAAAGCGCCGCTCACATTCGTCACGGCCGAGCCATTTCTGGGGCACTTCGGCATTGGCGGGTTTGGCAACGCCAAGGCGATGTCGGAGATGTTCTTCAATATGCAGCACATCAGCTGGCGAACCAGCGCGGTGGTGCAGGAGGTGCGGCCCGACAGCGTGGCGCTGGCCAGCGGCGAGGTGCTACCATCAGCCTTCACCATGATCATCCCGCGCTTCCTCGGCATCGACGCAATCCGCAACACGCCCGGCCTGGGCAACGCCAACGGCTTTATCGAGACCGACGACGGCTACCGCCATACACAGCGCCCCGAGATCTACGCCGCCGGCGTGGCGGTGTTTGTGCCGCCTGCGGGCGAGACCGAGGTGCCCTGCGGCGTACCAAAGACCGGCTACCCCTCGGAGGTGATGGCCAAGACTGCGGCGGCCAATATCGCGGCCGACATCAACGGCGGCGAGCGCAAGACCATGCCGTTCTCGATGATCCACGCGTACTGTATCATGGACACCGGCAACATGGGCATGCTGATCCTCGGCGACCATATGGTCGGCGCGCGGCATCTCGAGTTCATTATTCCTGGGCCGCAGGCGCACTGGGCCAAGCTGGCGTTCGAGAAATACTTTATGTACACCCGCAAGCACGGGCATATTTAATCGCAGCTGCAAGCGGGCATCTGAAGAGCAGTGAGCGCGAGGAGCGGCGCTCCTCGCGCACTTCCTTCTGGGCGGCGCCATGTTTACGGCCGCGCCAGCCAGAAAAGGCATGAAAGGCACACCAGTGGCACAGATTGAGCTTACCTGGGTTGAGAAGCAGCGCTTTCTTGGAGTCGACAGCGCCGGGCACAGCGTGGTGCTCTCGCCGCCCACCGACGTCGGCGTGAAGCCATCGGAGACGCTGCTGATCGCATTAGCAGCCTGCGCGGCGCACGATGTCGTCGAGATCCTGCATAAGCAGCGCGCCGGCCTCAAGCAGCTGAAGGTGGTGGTGTCGGGCGAGCAGGCGGCCGATCCGCCATGGCCATACCGGCGCATCCACCTGCTATTCCAGGCCACTGCGGCGAGTAGCCTCGAGCGGATCGAGCGGGCGATCGACCTGTCGCTGAACAAGTACTGCTCGGTACGCGCGTCGCTCTCGCCCGATGTAGTGGTAACCTTCGCCGCCGAGCTGCTGAGCGACGCGCCGGCCGAGCAGTAGCGCGGCAGCTACACGCACCTACGGCGCGAGGTGCTGGGCGCGCAGGCGTGCGAATTCGGCGATAAACTCACGCTCGAGGGCGTGGCGCGCGGCGGGCGGCAGCAGCGCGGCGTGGAGGCCATTCAGCGCCAGCCGATCGAGCGCCGCCGCACCCATGCCGAATGTCTCAGCTGCAGCCTGATACTCGCCGGTGAGCGTAGTATTGAACATCGGCGGATCGTCGGAGTTGAGCGTCACATACAGCCCGGCGTCGAGCAGGCGCGGCAGCGGGTGCTCGGCCATGCTCGGCGCGACGCCCAGGCAAACGTTGCTCGAAGGGCAGACCTCCAGCGGGATCTGGCGGTCGCGCAGCTCGGCCACGAGCGCCGGATCTTCGAGGCAGCGCACGCCATGGCCTATGCGCACGGCGCCAAGCGCGCGCAGCGCGCCCCACACGCTGGCTGGCCCCTCCGTCTCGCCGGCGTGCGGCACGCTCGGCAGGCCGGCGGCGCGCGCGCGCGCAAACGCGGCGCGGTGCTTCTCGGGCGGGTGGCCAACCTCGGGGCCGCCCAGGCCCAGCGCCACCACGCCATTGCCTGCCGCGCCGATCGCCCAATCCGCCACCAGCAGGCTATCCTCGGCGGGCATCGAGCGGTCGATATCTACGATCAGGCCCATATCGACGCCCAGCTCGCGCACGGCCCAGGCGCGAGCGCGGTTGAGCGCCGCCAGCTGGTCGGCAAACGGCAGGCCCTTCTGGGCATAATGCGTATATGCCGTGTATGTCACCTCGCTGTAGCGCACATTCTGCGCCGCCTGGCCGGCCAGAAACTCGCGCGCAACCAGCTCGATGTCGTCGGTCGTGCGGATGCAGGCCGACAGAAGGCGATACACCTGGATGAAGTGGCCGAAATCGGTGAATGTGTACCACTCCCGCAGGCCGGCGACCGTCTGAGCCGGCAGGGGCATGCCGTGGCGCCTGGCAAGCTCAAGCAGCGTCTCGGGGCGCACCGAGCCCTCGAGATGCACATGGAGCTCAACCTTGGGCATGGCCGCGATATATGTCGTCAGGGACATACGGGTTGAAACCTTTTCCGGCGCGCAGCACGGCGCGCGAAACGAACAGCCGCTGCACCATTTCCTACGGCCCGGCAGCCGCCTGGGATGCGCCGCGCCGCAAACGCCACCACAGCAGCGCCAGCATCACAGCCGCGCCACAGGCATCGATCAGCACATCACGTGCCGCAGGGTGGCGATTGGCCACAAACGATTGATGAAACTCATCGCTGACGGCATACAGCACCGTCAGCAGCCAGGCCCAGCCCCAGCGCAGCCGCATCCCCGGCAGGGCGCGCCACCACAGCAGCGCCAGGATGCCAAACACGGTTGCGTGCGCCGTCTTCTTCAACAGAAAATCAAGCCACGGGTCGTCGGGCGACGGCAAGCTCGACTGTGACGACAGAAAAAAGATCAGGCCCATCCATGCGGCCACTGCCAGCCAGCGCGCCGCGAGCGTATCGAGCAGCCCCCAGGGCCGCGAGTTTGCTTGTGTTTCCATGTGCTCCTCTGCCATAGCTGATCGGCTACAGGCGCCGCGCCAAGCGCGGCACTGTATAGATAACGCTGCGGCGGGCCGCGCGTCACCCGATCGGCATGTCAGGGCCGCGTGTGCTTCCACGCGCCAATATTCCAGGTGATCGGCGCCAATGCGTCGGGCTGCGGGCCCTGCACGCCCGGCGCCACCAGCACCACGCTGAGGCGCTGGAACAGCGGCAGCACCGGCAGATCTTGCGTCCATAGCTGCTGCTGGCGCAGGTACGCGGCCGCGCGCTTCTCGGCGTCGAGCGAGGTTACTGCCTCGCGTATAGCGCGGTTGGCGTCGCGCTTGCACCAGCCGGAAAAGTTATCGCCAGTAAAATTATTATCGGGGCTCGGGATGGCCGTGCAGCTCCATAGCAGCAGGCCGCCCGGATCCGAGCTGGCGCTCCAGCCAAACAGCACCAGGTCGAACTGACGCTGAAACAGTGGGCCATCCGGGCTGAATAGCTCGTCGGGGGGCAACGCCTGAACCTGTACATCGATGCCGATCGCCTTCATATCGTTTTGAAACAGCTGGCTGATCTGCTGGCGCACGGGAGTGCTTTCGGTGGTGAGCAGCGTAAAGGTGAGCGTGATGCCATCGGCCGAGGCGCGCATCCCCGTATCCGTCGCCTTGTAGCCAGCGTCGTCGAGCAATTTGCGTGCCTCGTCGGGGTTATACTCGTAGCGCGCCAGCTGGTCGGCGGGCGCGGCCTCGGGCTGGCCAGGCAGCACCCAGCTCTGCAGCACCGGCACGTGGCCGGCGAACAGCGCCTGGGCCATCGCCGCGCGGTTGGTGCCGAGCGCGATCGCGTGGCGGATGCGTACATCCTGCAGATCCGGCACGTCGAGGTTGAAGTCGATATGCTCCCAGTTCGGGTTGGGCAGGTAGATCGCCCGCAGGTGCCCGGCCGACTGATCTTGATCGAGCGCCGGCATAAGTTCGGCCGTCGGGCGATCGGCGGCAGCGACGTCGATGTTGCCGTTCAGCAAGCCAGCGCGCATCAGCTCGATATTCGGCGAGAACGCCAGCACGGCGCGCTCGGCTGGCGGGGGCGGCCCGAAGTAGTACGGGTTGCGCCGCAGCACGATCTGGCGCTCGTCGCGGCTCTCAAGCGCGTATGGGCCATAGCCAACCGGCTTACGCGCGAACTCACCGCCGAAGCGCTGTTCAGGCGGCGTGCTGGCCAGCAAGTGGCGCGGCAGCGGCGTCCAGTAGCTGAGAAAATACGTCGGGCTGGTGAAATCGGGCCGCAGCGTCGCGCGCGTGGTGTGGTCATCGACGCGCTCGTACGCCACCACCTGGCTGAGCCTGTCGCTGATCTCGGCGCTGAGCGGCGCGGCTTTGGCGCTCTCGTAGGCAAACACCGAGTCGTCCGCGGTGACGGGCTGGCCGTCCGACCAGCGCAGCTTGGGGTTCCAGTGGAAGGTGACCACCAGCTGATCGACCTGGGTGATGATCTGCGTGACCGTCGTGGTGATGCTGCCGGCGTCGTCGAGGTACACGTCGGCTTTGCGCGCCGCAGCGTCGCCATTCTCAAACGACGGAATGCGTTCGAGCACGCCGGTGCCGGTGTAGCCGTAGTTGAACGACAGCACCGGGGAGGGGAACAGCAGCTCGGCGACCGGCGCGGCGGTGCGCGCGCTGCTGATCGACGCCTGGTAGGGCAGCAGCGTGCGTGGCTGGTCAAGCAGGCCCACCGTCCAGGTTTCGGCCGGCGGGGTGGCGGTGGCAGCGGCCGCGCGCGTGGGCGCCTGGCCAATCGGCGCAGGGCTGGGCGTGGCCGCGCTATTCGGAACCCCGCCTTCGATCGCGCAGCCTGCCGGCAGCAGCGCCAGCACAACCACAATACCGAGCCAGCGGAGCATATGTCGATATCGGATCACAGCGTTTGTTACCATATGTCGTAGAACAATGCCATACTCAGCCGACCGAGTCTACCCTGTTTGGGCGAATTTGTCCAACCAGCCGGCCGAAGGCACTGTGTTATAATGACCGCATTCTCGCCATACTGGAGCGGCATGTGACAGAACCTGCCCGCATCTCGACCGATCGCCTGCTGAGCGATCTGGCGCAGCTGATCAACGTGCCGGGCAGCCCTGGCCAGCCCGAGGGGCTGGCCGCCGCAGCCGCGCGGGTGGCCGCCGTGATGCGCGCGCACCAGCTTCACGTGACGACGCTGGCGAGCCCCGGCGCCCCGATCGTCGTCGGCCGCCGCCCCGGCCGTACGCCTTTCACACTGCTGCTGTACCACCACTACGACGTCGCGCCGGCCGGCCCGTGGCGCGCCTGGAACCACGAGCCCTTCCAGCTAGCCGAGCGCGAGGGCACGCTCTACGGCCGCGGCGTGGCCGATGGCAAAGGCCCGCTGGCGGCGCACCTCAGCGCGCTCGCCACCCTGCTGGCCACCGAAGGCGAGCTGCCGTGCGGCGTGGTGGTGCTGGCCGAGGGCGAAGCGCTCAGCGGCAGCCCGAGCCTAGGCGCGGCGGTGGCCGAAGCGCACGCGCTGTTCAAGGCCGACGCCTGCCTGTCGACCGGTGGCGAGCGTGACGCCGACGACCGGCCGTTCTGCTACACCGGCGCCAAGGGGCTGCTGCAGGTGCGGATGCGCGCGCGCGGCACCAACCAGGCGCTGCCGCCCGGCCTGGCCACCAGCGTCGCCAACCCGCTCTGGCGGCTGCTGTGGGCGCTCGGCCAGCTGAAGAGCGACCAGGAAGAAGTGCTGATCGACGGTTTCTACGACGATGTCGAGGGGCCAAGCCGCAGCGAGAACCAGACCATGCGCCAGCTGCAGATGGACGAGGCCGCCCGCAAGCGTGCCTGGCAGCTCGACCAGTTTCTGTTCGAGCTGGAAGGCGCCGCGCTTGTGCGCACCGAGGCCACCCTGCCAACCTGCAACGTGGCCGACCTGAGCGTCGAGCCGGCCAGCGACCTGCCGATCATTCCAGTGGCGGCGGCGGCGCGGCTCGATTTTCAGCTGGTGCCGCGCCAGCACCCCCAGGCGATCGCCGACATGCTGCGCGCCCACCTGGACGCCAAATCCATGGCCGATATCGAGGTCGAACGGCTGCCCGGCGGCTACCCCGGCGTACATACCGCCTTCGAGCACCCGTTCATCGAGCGCCTGCGGCTGGTCGGCGAGAACCTGTACAGCGCGCCGCTGCCGCTTCTGCCACAAGGCCCATTTCATCAGCCGCTGTTTTTTTTCGCCGAGGCGCTCGGCGTGCCTGTGGCTGCAGTCGGCTGTGCCCGCCCCGACAGCGCCACCAACGCACCAAACGAGCACATCCCGCTGCCCGATCTCATTCGCCACGGCCAGCTGCTGATCGAGCTGATGTACGCCTGCGCCGCCCCGCCGGTTTGACATCCGCAGGCACTTATGGTAGCATACACCCCGCGCAATTATGTGATTGCGTTTCTTTTATGCCGAAATGCCGGTGTAGCTCAGTGGTTAGAGCGAGCGACTCATAATCGCTAGGTCACTGGTTCAAGTCCAGTCACCGGCACCAACCCGGTAAAGCGCAGCACAAGCCTGCCTGGCACTACCAGGCGGGCTTTTTGCTGTCTGTCGCTGCAGATTTTGTCATTGGTTTGTTACGATTGCCGGCCCGAAGCGCGTGATATACTCGACGTGTGGCGGCCCGAAGCGGCCGCACGACGATGCTCGCAACCGCCAGCCAGCGCGCGATAGCGCAACACATACCATGATACGTCGCAACCCACTCATTCTGGCACTTCTCCTGCTTGGGCTTTTGCTGCCAGCAACCTCGCGCGCCGCCCCAGCCGACACGCCACGCGTGCTCCAGCAGGGCGGCGGGGTACAGCTCGAATGGAATGGCGCGCCCGCCGCGCTTAAAAACCCGGCCGCCACACTCGTCGCCATTGGCGGCTCGCGCCTGCCAGCCCAGCTTGTGGCACTGCGCGTGGCCGGCAACGCCCCGATCGCCATCCACATCGATCACCTGAGCAGCGCGCCCTGGAGCAGTGCGCTCGCGCCGGCCGAGCGGCCGGTGCCACAGCTGCCCGGAGGCCCGGCGCGGCCCGACCTCGCCGCCGCGCCGGGCCGCGCGCTGCCGGAGGCGCCGGTGCTGCTGCTGCGCGAAGGCTACCTGCGCGGCGCGCGCATCGCGGTGCTGGCGCTTAGCCCGCTTTTCGAGGCG
This sequence comes from Kouleothrix sp., assembly GCF_046328425.1. Taxonomy (NCBI): domain Bacteria; kingdom Bacillati; phylum Chloroflexota; class Chloroflexia; order Chloroflexales; family Roseiflexaceae; genus Kouleothrix; species Kouleothrix sp. Next base: position 207,704 of record NZ_JAXLWP010000006.1, on the reverse strand, counting down.
CCCGGCGGCCCGCGCGCGGTCGCATCGATCAGGGCGAGCGTCGCGAGCGCCACGCTGCTCGATTCCGGCACGGCGCGGCTGCTGGCGGCGGCGGGGCCATTTCTCGCCGAGGCGCCAGCCGGCAACCCGGCGGCCGGCACGGGCTGGAAAGTGCGCGTAACCCAGGCTGGTATTCAGCGCCTCAGCGCCTCGGCGCTGGCCGCCGCAGGCGTGCCGCTTGCCACCCCCGAGAACCTGCACCTACGGCTGAACGGCGCCGAGCTGGCGATCGACCAACGCGGCAGCGGCGGCAGCCTCGAGCTGCGCTTCTACGCCGCCACGCCCGGCGACCGCTGGAATGGCGCCAGCACCTACTGGCTGACGCTCGAAGACACGCCAGGCGCGCGTATGGCAACGCGCTCGGTGGCGCCGGGCAATGCCGAACTGAGTTTGTTCGCGCTTGAGCGCGGCGTCTGGCGCGACAACAAGCTCTACGATTCGCTTCTGCCGGGGCCCGACGCCGACCACTGGTTCGCCGCCGATATGCGCATCGACCCGGCGCCGCCCGGCCAGCCGCAAGTGCCGCCGGTCGTCACCAGTATCACCATCACCCCAGCGCTCACCATGGTGCTCAGCCAGGCAACAGTGGCCGCCGCCGGCAGCAGCTACCTTGCCACCAACCACACTCTGCAGATCGGCATGGGCGGCGCGGCCGCCACCAGCACGTGGAGTGGCGCGGGCGATTGGGAGCAGGCGCAGATATTCGACCAGCCGTCCAAGCAGATCAAGCTCGTGCTGCCGTCCACCGCCAGCGCCGACGGCTATGAGATCGACCATGTGGCGTGGGAGGTGCCCGTCAGTCTCGACCTGGGCGGGCGCGGCGCGGCGTTCGTGGGGCGCGCCGGCGCCTGGCGCTACCGGCTATACAACCCGCCGGCCGGTGGCGTGCTGTACGATGTGAGCGACCCGGCTGCACCGCAGATCTTAAGCGGTCTCCAGGCCCTCGACGCGACAACCAGCGAATTTCAGGATGGCCCGGATCAACGCAGCTACGTGCTGGCCGGCACCACTGGCCTGCCGGCGCCGGCCATCAGCCGCAGCCAGGCGTTCGACTTCGCCACGCCCGCGCGAGCCGTGTATATCGCCCCGGCAGCGCTGCACGATGCGCTAGCCCCGCTGGTAAAGCTGCGCCAGGCGCAGGGCTACACCACACGCATCGTCGACGTCCAGTCGATCTACGACACGTGGAGCTACGGCCAGGTGTCGCCACAGGCGATTCGCGATTTTCTGCGCTACACCGCCGCCAGCTGGCCCACACCGCCCGACGGCGTTACGCTCGTGGGCGACGGCACCTCCGACCCCATGAACTACACCCACCGCAACAACACCAACTACATCCCGCCATTTCTGGCGAATGTCGACCCGTGGGTTGGCGAGACCGCCTGCGAGACGTGCTTCGTGCGGCTGCAAGACGACGACCCACTGGCCGACCCACTCCCCGACCTGGCGATCGGGCGGCTGCCGGCGCGCAGCCCAGCGGAGCTTGTGGGAATGGTAAACAAAATTGTCGCCTACGAGACCAGCCCGCTCGACCTGACCTGGCGCTCGCGCAGCATCTACATTGCCGACAACTACCGCGACAGCCAGGGCAAGCCCGACAGCGCCGGCGACTTCACGGCATTCGCCGATGCCAGTATCGCGCAGCAGCCCGCCGACATACGGATTAGCCGGATGTACTATGATCCTCAGGCGCCGGCCGGGCAGCCCTGGCGCGAGCGCGACGCGCTGAAAGCATACCAGCGCACGCTTGCGCTGCTCGGCGCGGGCGCGGGGCTCGCGAACTACATTGGCCACGGCAGCCTCTACCAGTGGGCGGTGACGGACTACACCGCCAACCCGCCATACCTGCTGGGCCAGTACGATCCCGACGACCTCGCCAACGGCTCGCGCCAGCCGATTCTGCTGGAGATGACCTGCCTGACCGGCGCGTTTCAGACGCCCTCGTACGGCGGCACGATCGACGAGCGCATGCTGCTGAACCCGAAGGGCGGCGCGATTGCGATCTGGTCTTCGGCGGGGCAGGGCGTATCGCACGGCCACGACGCGCTGCAGCGCGGCTTCTACTCCGCGCTATGGGCGGCGCCGCCGCTGACGGCGCGCGTTGGCGACTTGACGCTGGCGGGCTATACCGAGCTATTCGCCAACGGCAGCTGCTGCCAGGATGCGATCTCGACCTACGGGCTGCTCGGCGACGCGCTGATGACCGCGCGGGTGCTACCGGCGCGCCAGCTCTTTCTGCCGGTGGCCCGGCGCACTCCATAGCCCGTTTCTGGGCGAACGCATTGGCCGGCGGTTTACGCGCCTACCGCCGCGAGCAGCACCGCGCCCGGCCCAGAAAATGCCAGCACCTGGCGCTGCCGGTCGAAGGGCGCCGCGCCCCGGCCGCCATACACCGCATCCTCGCTATCGAGCACGATCTCCCAACGCTGGCCGCCCGGCGCGGCGGTGCGGCGATCGTCGCCGAGCGCCAGCTCGCGCGCGCCGCGCAGGTTTACCACCAGCAGCAGCGTAGTGCCAGGCGCCGGCCCTTCGCGGCGCAAGGCCAGCGCGGCCTCGGCCAGCGGCGCTACCTCAAAGGCATCGCGGCTGCGCTGGCGCAGCGCCGGCAGGCCGGCGCGCAGCCGCAGCGCATCGTAGTACAGCCGCAGCATGCCGGCGTGCGGCGCGCGCGCGCGCTCATCCCAGCGCAGCTTCGAGCGCACAAACGTATCGCGCGCCTGTGGGTCGGGCACCGTCTCGCTCGCGAAGCCCACAAAGCGCGCGAACTCGGCGCGGCGGCCCTGCGTCACCAGGCGGCCAAGCTCCTCGTGATGATCGGTAAAATACTGGAACGGCGTGCTGGCGGCCCACTCCTGGCCCATGAACAGCAGTGGCGTGTACGGGCTCAGCAGCAGCAGCAGCGAAGCGGCGCGGTAGGCATCGAGCCCGATCTGGTGGCTCAGGCGCTCGCCCAGCGCGCGGTTACCTACCTGATCGTGGTTCTGGATGCAGAATACGAACTGCGGCGGCTGCGTCCCGCCGGTGGGCTGGCCGCGCGGCGCGCCACCATCGGCCGGCTGCTGGCCAATGTAGAACCAGCCCTGGCGGATCGTCGCCGCCAGATCGGCGGCGCTGCCGCTGTAATCGGCATAGTAGCCCTCGCGCTCGCCAGTCAGCGCCACGCGCACCTGGTGGTGGAAATCGTCGGCCCACACCGCGTCGAAGCCATAGCCCGCCGCGGCTTCAGGGGGCTGGCCTGCGGTATGCTCCGCCTGTTGGCCGGCTGCTGGCTCCACCGCAGCCGGGCGCACCAGGGTCGGGTCGTTCGCTTCGTTCTCGGCGATCAGCACGAAGTTGCGGCCGGCTGGCAATGTAGCACGCACCGCCGCCGCCATTTCTTGCAGCAAGTGCGTGGCGCTATCGTCGCGCAGCGCGTGGGTCGCGTCGAGCCGCAGCCCGTCGAGGTGATACTCGTGCGCCCAGTAGCAGGCATTCGCGATAAAAAACGCGCGCACCGGGGCGCTGTTCGGCCCGTCGAGGTTGAACGCGTCGCCCCAGGGCGTGCTGTGGCGTTCGGTGAAGTAGTCGCGGCTGAACTCGCGCAGGTAGTTGCCGTCGGGGCCAAGATGGTTGTACACCACGTCGAGCAGCACCGCCAGCCCACGGGCATGCGCGGCCTCGACCAGCCGCCGCAGGGCGTCGGGGCCGCCGTAGGTACGCGAGGGCGCGAACAGGCTCACGCCGTCGTAGCCCCAGTTGCGCTCGCCAGGGAAGTCGGCCACCGGCATAAGCTCGATCGCCGTGACGCCCAGATCGCGCAGGTCGTCGAGCCGCGCAATCAGCGCGTCGAACGTGCCTGCATCGGTGGCGGTGCCTACGTGCAGCTCGTAGAGCACCAGATCGTCCAGCGGCCGGCCGCGCCAGCCGTCGTCGGCCCACACAAACGCCGCCGGGTCGATCACCTGCGACGCGCCGTGGACGCCGTCGGGCTGGTAGCGGGCGGCCGGGTCGGGCCGTGGGGCGCGGCCGTCGACGCGGTACATATAGCGCGCGCCCGGCCGAACCTGCGGCACATAGCTGGCGAAGTACCCGCCTGCCTGCGGCTCGAGCGGCACCATGCCACTCTCGTAGCCGTCGTGGTACAGCACCACCTCGACGTGGCTGGCGTCGTTCGCCCAGACGCGAAAATGCACGCCGTTGGCGTCGGGCTGCGCGCCAATCGGCAAGCTCCAGGTTGATTGTTGGTTCATATGCTCCGGTGTATCGGCGTGCTAGCTGCCTGGGTCGGCGCGGGCCGCCCGGCGCACAAGCGCGCAATCGGCGAGCAGCAGCGCCAGGATGCCAATCGCGTAGGCCAGCAGGTCGTACCAGCTGAAGCCGGTGCCAAGCGCGATCGCCAGCAGCCGGGCGGCGAGATTGCCGCTGCGGGCCATGCGTGCGGGGATGCCTGTGCGCTGAAAGGTTTCGATCGCGATCAGTAGCACAAGTGATGCCAGCGCGTGGCCGGCGAGCGCGTCGCCGGGCCGCCAGGCCCGTAGGAGCAGGTAAACCAGCGCGGCGTAGAGCGCGTCGCCGAGGTATTTATCGACCAGTGGCTGGCCGCTGTGCAGCACGCGCGAAAGCACGCCAGCCAGCACCACAGCCAGCGCGGCGGCCAGGTAGGCGGCGCGGAGTCGTCGCATTGCCGGGGGCTAGCGGCTGGTGCGCCGCAGCAGCGCCAGCGAGCGCCCGTGCAGCGTGTAGGGCTTGCCGGTGCGCACCGTGGGCAGCGGCGCCTCGGGCGTGGCAGTATCGACCAGCACCTCCCACTCGCCGTCGCGCGCGCCGCCCGGCAGCTTAAAGGCGACATCGTCGGCGTAGGCGTTCAGCAGCAGCAGCAGGACGTCGTCCTGGATCACGTTCCCGCGCTCGTCCCACTCATTGATCATGCGGCCGTTCAGCTGCATCCCCAGGCATCCGGCGATCGTCTCGCTCCACTCGTGGTTGCCCATCTCGTGGCCATCGGGGCGGAACCACTCGATATCCTGCACATTCGCGCCCTGGATGCTGCGCCCCTGGAAGAACTTGCGCCGGTGCAGCGCGGGATGCTCGTTGCGGATGCGGATCAGCGTGCGGGTGAATTCGAGCAGCGCGCTCCCGGCGTCGTCGAGCTTCCAGTCGATCCAGTTCAGCTCGTTGTCTTGGCAGTAGGTATTGTTGTTGCCGTGCTGGGTGCGGTTGCGCTCGTCGCCGGCCAGCAGCATCGGCACGCCCTGCGAGAGCAGCATGGTGGCGAGCATGTTGCGCTGCTGGCGCGCGCGCAGCTCGTTGATCTGCGGGTCGGCCGTAGGCCCCTCGGCGCCGTGATTCCACGAGTTGTTGTGGTTCTCGCCGTCGCGGTTATCTTCGCCGTTGGCCTCGTTGTGCTTGTGGTTGTAGCTCACCAGATCGCGCAGGGTGAAGCCATCGTGCGCGGTGATGAAGTTGATGCTGGCGTAGGGCTTGCGGCCGTTGTGCTCATACAGGTCGCTCGAGCCGGTGAGCCGGTAGGCCAGCTCGGCGGTGCCGATCGCGTCGCCTTTCCAGTAGCGCCGGATCACGTCGCGGTATTTGCCATTCCACTCGGCCCACAGCACCGGGAAGTTGCCCACCTGGTAGCCGCCGGGGCCGATATCCCACGGCTCGGCGATCAGCTTGGTCTGCGACAGGATCGGATCCTGGTGGATCATGTCGAAGAACGTGGTCAGCCGCGCGTCGGCGTGCAGGCCGCGCGCCAGCGTGGCCGCCAGGTCGAAGCGAAAGCCGTCGACGTGCATCTCGGTCACCCAGTAGCGCAGGCTGTCCATGATCAGCTGCAGGGTGCGCGGATGCAGCATGCTCAGGCTATTGCCGCAGCCGGTGTAGTCGATATACTCGCGCGGGTAGCCCGGCATCTGGCGGTAGTACACCAGGTTGTCGATGCCGCGAAACGCCAGCGTCGGCCCGAGCCGGTCGGCCTCGCAGGTATGGTTGTACACCACGTCGAGGATCACCTCAATGCCGGCGGCGTGCAGCGCCTTGACCATCGACTTGAACTCGCGCACCTGGCCGCCGTCGTCGCCCGCGCTGCTGAAGCGTGAGTCGGGCGCGAAGTAGCCCAGCGTGTTGTAGCCCCAGTAGTTCGTCTTGCCTTTGTCGAACAAAAAGCGCTCGTCGACGTGGTGGTGGATGGGCAGCAGCTCGACGGCGGTAACGCCAAGCGATTTCAGGTACTCGATCACCGGCGGCATGGCCAGGCCGGCATAGGTGCCGCGCAGCGCTTCAGGAAGCTCGGGGTGCAGCTTGGTGAAGCCCTTGACATGCATCTCGTAGATCACCGACTTGTACAGCGGTGTGGCCGGCGGGCGGTCGTCGCCCCAGTCGAAGGCCGGGTCGATCACCACGCTGCGCGGCACGTACGGCGCGCTGTTGCGCGTGTCGGGGGCTAGGTCTTCATAGGGGTTGCCCACGGTGAAGCCATACACCGCGTCGTGGTAGGTCAGCTCGCCGGCGATCGCTTTGGCATACGGGTCGACGAGCAGCTTGGCCGGAGTGAAGCGGTGCCCGGCCTCGGGATCGTACGGGCCGTACACGCGGTAGCCATACACCTGCCCAGGCTGGAGGCCCGGCAGGTATACGTGCCATACGTTATCGGTCTGCTCGGGCATGGCGATGCGCTGGCGCTCGTGCGGCGCGCCGGGCGTATCGAACAGGCACAGCTCGACTCCGGTGGCATGCTGCGAGAACAGGGCAAAGTTCACGCCCTGGCCATCCCAGGTGGCACCCAGCGGGTACGGCTTGCCGGGCCATATTAATGTCATGGTCGAATTCTCCTGGCCTGTCTTGTCGGTCGGGTTTTCTTCTCGCGAGCGGCTGCGCGAATTTCGCAGCCGGTGGCACGTATCGCCTGAGCAGCGCGGGTACTGTATTGTACCCGAAGAGCGGCCCGCCATGAGTGGGTTCCGCCCCCATATACCGAGCAATTCTTGTGAATGTTACGCAATTCGCTCAAGCAGGGCCACTGGGAAGTCGGCCAGGAGGCTAGCTAGCGGCAGGCCGGGCGCTCCGCTATAGAGTGCCACACTATGCGCCGTGCCGGTGAATACGTCGCGGTAGCGCCGGCCCGCGTGCGCGGCCGGCAGCAGCAGGGTCGCGTCGCCCCAGGCCGGGCCAAGTGGCGCCGCGCCGCTATCGCCGAGCATGCGCGCCAGCAGCCGCGGGGCCACGGCCAGCGCCTCGGCGCCGGCATTGGCGCGCGCGAACGCCACGACGTGCTCCTCGGCGCCGCCGGCCAGCAGCGGCGTGTAGCTGCCGGCGCGGAACAGCTCGGGGTTGGCGCGGCGAAACTGCAGCGCGCGGTGCACCAGGTACAGCTTGATCCGGCCATCGGCCTTGCGCTCAACCAGCGCGCGCGCCAGCGCGGCGCGGTCGCCGCGCACGTCGGCCAGCTCGCCCAGCCACCACGCGCGCAGATCGAAATCGACCGGCCGGCGGTTGTCGGGGTCGACCAGGCTGAAATCCCACAGCTCGGTGCCCTGGTAGATGTCGGGCACGCCCGGCGCGGCGAGCTTCAGCAGCGTCTGCGACAGCGAGTTAAACGCGCCGAAGTGAGCGATCCGCTCGGCAAAGGCGCGGAAGTCGGCCAGAAAGCGATTGGCCGGCGCCGGGTCGAGCACTGCGGCGACAAACGCGCGCACGGCTTCATCATACTGCGTGTTCGGGTTCAGCCAGCTGGTGTGCACCTTGGCCTCGCGCACCGCCTTGATCATGTACTCCTGGATGCGCGCGGCAAACTCGAGCCACTCTGGCGATGCGGCAGCCGGGGGTGCGGCCGATCCGGAAAACCCGTTGGTCTCAGCGTGGCCTGCTTGCCTGCTCGCCTGGTGTTCTGGAATACCAAGATCGAATGGCCACGCCCCCAGCAGCGTCTGGTAGAGCAGATACTCTTCGTTGCGGTCGGGCGCGGGCGCGCCGTCGACGGTGCTTTTCTTGCGGCGATTCAGGCGGCTCCAGCGGCCCAGCGCCCTGCGCCACTCGTCGGGCAGCTCGGAAAGCACATTGATCCGCGCCCGCACATCCTCGCTGCGCTTGGTATCGTGGGTCGAAGAAGCCAGCAGCGCACCGGGCCAGTCGCGCAGGCGCTCCTGGTTCTGGCGGTGGAACGCGCTCACGCTCGTGCCAAAGCGCTGTGGATCGCCGCCAACCTCGTTCAGCGAGGTCAGCCGGTTGAAGATGTAGAATGCAGTGTCTTCCAGCCCTTTGGCCATCACCGGGCCGGTGAGCTGCTGGAACTTCATCACAAAGGTGCGCTGCTCCTCGCGCGCCGCCGGGTCGAGCGTGTCGGGGTAGCGCAGCAGCAGAATGTCGCGCAGAAAGTCGAAGATCGAGGGGTCGAGCGTCGGGTTGCGGCGGCGCGCGCGGCTCACAGCCTGCTCGATCACCGCGCGGTCGCGCTCGCTCACCGTGTCGGTAGCAGCGACAATATAGCTGCGGTATACCGGAAAGCAGGCGACCACCTCGCGCAGGGCATCGCGCAAGCTGTTCAGCGTGAAGTCGCGGTAGTAGCGGTTATGTTCGGCAACGCGGCTGAGCTGGTGCGCCAGCACATACACTTCGCTGGCCAGCGCATTGCGCATGATCTGCTTGCGTGTGTCGTAGGTCAGCGTATCGAAGCGCAGCCGCAGGCCGGTGAAGTCGGCGTAGAGCGCGTTGAAGCGTTTCTCGTTCGCGGCGTCGACGAAGATGCCATTCAGCGCGTTCAGGAAGTCGTAGCCGCTAGTTCCGTGCACCGGCCAGTCGGCGGGCAAATGCTCGCCCGGCGCCAGGATCTTCTCGGCGAGGATATAGAGCGGGCGGCCAGCCGGCGCGTCGTCGTGCGCGCCATCGTCTGCGTCAGCCGGCAGCTGGCCGTTGGTAGCCGGCTGCTGCTCGCAGGTCGCGAGGTAGCGCTCCTGCAGGCGCCGGAAGTAGCCCGCCGGGTCCCACAGGCCGTCGGGGTGGTCGACGCGCAAGCCCTGCACGATACCCGCGCCCAGCAGCCGTATGATCAGCTGGTGAGTGGCGTCGAACACCTCGGGCAGCTCGACGCGAATGGCCGCCAGGTCGTTCACATCGAAGAAGCGCCGGTAGTTGATCTCTTCGGCCGCGACGCGCCAGTAGCTCAGGCGGTAGGCCTGGCGATCGATCAGCGCGTCGAGCACGTCGAAGCTGCGCGGCTCGCCGGGCGTGCCGTTGAAGCGCGCCACGGCGGCCTCGATTGCCGCGCGCACCTCAGCCGAGGCCTGGGCCAGCGCGTCGAGGCGGCGCTTGAGGATCTCTTTCTCGCGGTGGCGCTCGGCCACCTTGGCGCGGTCGGTTTCGGTGCGCAGCGGCAGGTTGGTCAGGCCAGTCATGATGCTCTGGTACTCAAGCACATGGTCGTGCTCGGCGCCAAGCGCCGCGCTGATCTGGCCGAGCGGTTCATCCAGGATCAGCGTGTAGGTGCGTGGGTTCACCGGCAGCTCGGTCCCCCAATAGTGCAGCGTAAACGCGCCGGCGCCGTAGCGCAGCTGCAGCTCGCCGGCCTCGAGAATGCGGCCGTACTGCTGGCCGAGGATCGGCAGCAGCACCTTGTTCGCAAGCTCGGCCTTGAACGGGTGCCAGTCGATATCGAAGTACGGCGCGAAGGGCGAGCTGGGGCCATTCTCGAGCACGTCCATCCACCACAGGTTGCTGCTCTCGCCGATGCCCATGTGGTTCGGCACAATATCCAGCACCTGGCCCATACCGCGCGCGTGCAGCTCGGCCACAAATGCTTGCAGCTCGGCCTCGCTGCCGATCGACGGGTTGAGCGCGCTGTGGTCGGCAATATCGTAGCCGTGCGTGCTCTCGGCGCGGGCTTTCAGGTATGGCGAGGCATAGCAATCGCTCACGCCCAGCTGGTCGAGGTAGCGCAGCCAGTGCCGGGCATGCGCGAATGTAAACTGCCGATTAAACTGCAAGCGGTAGGTCGCCACTGGGATGCGCGGCGCCAGCTGCTGCTGCGCAGCCGCCGCCACCGGCGTGGTCAGGTCGCTGGTCATATCTCCCTCTTCCCCCAAACATACAAACATGCACGGGCAGCGCCCCGCCGCCGCGTGCATGTACACGTCTTCGCGTTCCAATGCCGGTCTTCGTTTTATCGAGCGATCAGATACCGGTCGCGCAATCCACGCCACGAGCCGGCGTAGGCGCGGTCGTACCCTGTACAATCTCTAGATGATCGCCGCATTACACTGTGGCGAGCTGTACGTTACGGCTCTTTCAGCTCGGTCTGCGGGCGCGAGCGATCCTTGCTGGTATCGGGCCGCCTGGTGTCGCTGGTGGGCGCCTGGCCGGCATCCGAGGGCCGATGGTCGCCGGCAGGCTGCGATCGCACCGGCGGGTTGCCGCTCGCCAGCGCGCCGTCGGCGAATACGCCACTGCTGATCACGCCAGTGGTGCCGGTGGTGCCGGCGCCTTCGCCTACCGCATCGGTGGCCGCGTCGGTCTCGAACACATAGTGGCGCCAGGCGATCGCGCCACGCTCGGTGTCGTTGGCGCGGTTGTCGGGCGCGGGCAGCCGCCCCAGCGCCAGCGCCCCGGCGGCGTGCAGCGTCGTGAGCGCCTGCTCGCGCCACTGCGGGTCGAGCGTCAGCGTCAGCGACCAGAGCGCGCGGCCAGCCTGGCCGGCGCTCGCCACACGCTCGGCCAGGGGTGTGCCGGCAAGCTCTTCGGCGGTGTGCGTGCCCATGCGTATGGCCGGGTATGGCACGCCCGCGGCCTGCAGATCATGCAGCGTGGACTCGGCGGCGGCCAGATCGCCGAATACCGCCGCATACAGCTCGGGCGCCTCTGTGTTGTGCATATGCTGCCTACCTGAATCTAGCCAAATGTCGAATACACGCAGCGGCCCTAGCGCCGCTGCTCACTTCAGCGCTGGTGGCGCAAGACTCGTGCCATCGGCGTGTCGTGCTAGCCACGCCTTGACGCCCCTGGCCCCCTCGGCTACAATGCCCGATTGGAGAGAGGCGCGAGGGGCTTTTTTTGGTTTGGAGAAGCGCGCCAGAACAGCGCCGTTCTGGCGCGTCGCAAGGAGGCACATGTGACTGCATCAATCGAAACAATGACGCCACCCCTCGACACCGCCGCAATCCCCGGGCCACGGGCGCGCGCGCTGGTCGAGCGCGATAACCAGGTGTACGCGCCATGCGCCGGGCGCGTCTACCCATTCGTGATCGAGCGCGGCGATGGCTGCTATGTCTGGGATGTCGACGGCAACCGCTACCTCGATCTGAACGCTGGCATCGCGGTGGTGTCGGCCGGCCACGCCCACCCGCAGGTTGTGCGCGCGGTGCAAGACCAGGCCGCCCGCTTCATCCACATGGCCGGCACCGACTTTTACAGCGAGCCGATGGTCAAGTTCGGCGAGAAGCTGACATCGCTCATGCCGCCCGAGCACCAGTGGCAGCTGTTCCCGTGCAACTCAGGCACCGAGGCGGTCGAGGCGTCGATCAAGCTGGCGCGCTACGTCACTGGCCGACAGGGCATTATTGCCTTTCTGGGCGCGTTCCACGGCCGCTCGTACGGCTCGCTCTCGCTCACGGCCTCGAAGCCGGTGCAGCGCCGCGGCTACTACCCGCTGGTGCCCGGCACATTCCACGCACTTTACCCCAACCCCTACCGCCCGCCGTTCGACGTCGACCCGGCACGGGTGAGCGAGGTGTGCCTCAACTATATCGAGCAGACGCTGTTCCACACGATCGCCCCGCCGCGCGATGTGGCCGCGATCATCATCGAGCCGATCCAGGGCGAGGGCGGCTATGTCGTGCCGGCGGCCGGCTTCCTGAAGGGGCTGCGCCAGATCTGCGATCAGTACGGCATCCTGCTGATTGCCGACGAGGTTCAGAGCGGCGTGGGCCGCACCGGCAAGATGTGGGCGTTCGAGCACGAGGGCATCGCGCCCGATATCGTCGCCTCGGCCAAGGGCCTGGGCAGCGGCATGCCGATCGGCGCGATGGTGGCCCGCCGCGAGCTGACCGAGCGCTGGGAGCCGGGCTCGCACGGCAATACCTACGGCGGCAACGCGCTGGCCTGCGCCGCCGCCTACGAGGTGCTCTCGCTCGTCGAAAGCGAGCTGGCCGCCAATGCCGCCCGCGTCGGCAGCTACTTCATGCGCGGCCTGAACGAGCTGGCCGGCCGCTACGAGCAGTTCGGCGACGTGCGCGGCCGTGGCCTCATGATTGGCCTCGAGCTGGTGAAAGACCGCCGCACGCGCGAGCCGGCGCGCAAGCTGGCCCACGACGTGATGGAAGAGGCCTTCAGGCGCGGTCTGCTGCTGCTCACATGCGGCGCCTCGACCATCCGTTTCTGCCCGCCGCTGGTGCTCACCGAAGCCCAGGCCGACGAGGGGCTCGAGCTGTTCGAAGATACGCTAAAGGCCGTGCTAAGCCAGGGATAGCACCAGGACGCCAACATGCATCAAGGGTCGCCGTTATGAACGGCGACCCTTGATACTACGGTGTGTCCTGGCGCTTAAGGGATCGGGCCCCCGCCATAAACGACGCACACGGCAGCCTCCTCGACCAACTCCTCCTCGGTGTAGGTCTCCAGGATCTCTGGGCGAACGTACTGCATAGCGACCGATCACCTCCTCTCGTTCGAATGATGGGTGGTGGTGGATTAGACAACTCTACTTTAGCAGATAGTTGGCCAGCATGTTTGACAATTTATTCACATAAATGCCATAGTACTATACAACATCGTCAGATACCGCCAGGCGCCGATTCATACTACTGCCTGTCGTTTGCTCGCGATGAACAACTCGCTATTTGCTTTCGCCTGCGGCATCGCCTAGAATACACCAGAGAGTACCGACGGTTGCCTATGCCTTTTGCCGAAATCAACGACCTGCGCGTCTACTACGAGCTACACGGCCCGCTCGGCGCCACGCCGCTGGTGTTGCTCAACGGCGCGCTCGACACGATCGAGTCCGATTGGGGCGCCCTGCTGCCTGCGCTGGCTCAGCAGCACCGCGTGCTGGCCTACGACCATCGCGGCCACGGCCGCACCAGTGCATCGCCAGGGCCGTTCGCCGGCTACGGCCAGCTCGCCGCCGATCTGGCCGCGCTGCTCGATACGCTCGGCATTGCGCGCGCGAGCTTCTGCGGCTTTAGCGACGGCGGCATCACCATGCTGTACTTCGCGCTGCGCTGGCCCGAGCGCGTCCAGGCGCTGGTGCTGGCGGGTGCGCAGTATACCAACGACGAGCGCACTCTCGCGCAGCTTGCCAAGATGACGCCCGAGCGCATCGCCGAGCGCCTGCCCGCCTGGGCCGCTCGCCTGGCCGAGCTGCACGACGCCCACCACGAGCATGGCTACTGGCAGGCGCTTATGCGCCAGATGCTGCCGCTCTGGCCGGTGCAGCCCGATCTCGCGCCCGAGCAGCTGGCCGGCATCGCCGCGCCAACCCTGCTGATCGCCGGCGAGCGCGACCAGTTCGGCCATATTGATCAGCAGGTGGCAATGCGCCGCGCCATCCCGCGCGCCGAATTATGCATCCTTCCGGCTGCCGGGCACGCCGTAATGAACGACCAGCCCGCGCTGTTCCAGCTCGCTGTGCTCGATTTTCTTCGTCGGATGAGCCCACCCGCCTAGCACATACCAGGCTCGCGGCTTCTTATTGCTGGAATGATTATGACGTTTCCTCTATCGCGCACACTCGACGGCGAGTGGCAGCTCCTGCCAATCGATGCGTTCCGCCAGGGCTTCTACCCGCTCGACGACGACGCCTGGCTCACGCAGGCGCTGCCCGCGCACTGGCAGCAGCAGCCGCTGCTCGAGCGCTACGCTGGCAAATTGGTCTATCGCAAGCGCTTTGCCGCGCACGATCTGGCGCTCGACAGCTGGCCACCACCGCAGACACCAGATCAGGCCCAACCCCTCGCCCCCAGCGCTCGCTACTGGCTCCGGCTCAACGGCATCTTCTACTGGTCGCAGCCCTACTTCAACGGCGTCGACCTGGGCCGCCACGAAGGCTACTTCACTCCCCAGGAGCACGAGGTCACCGCCTGGCTCGCGCCCGAGAACACACTCGTGGTCGAGGTCGAGTGCCCCGACGAGCACAACAAGCTCGGCAAGCGCATGATCACCGGCGTGTTCTCGCACTGGGATTGCATCGACCCCGCCACTAACCCCGGCGGCGTCTGGCTGCCGATCGAGCTGATCGCCAGCGGCCCGACGCGCATCCGCCAGCTGCGGCTGCACCCCGAGGCGATCGGCGCCGACATCGCCGAGGTGCGCTTCCGCGCCACGCTCGACGCGGCAGCCGCAGGCGACGCAACGCTGCGCTGGACGATCGCGCCGAAAAATTTCGCCGGCGCGGTTCAGGTGGTCGAGCAGCGCCGCGCGCTCGCCCAGGGCCAGCAGGAGCTTGCCGGCACCTTCGATGTGCGCGACCCGCAGCTCTGGTGGACGCACGACCTTGGCCACCCGAGCTGCTATACGATCACGCTCGAGGTATTGCACGGCGGCGAACGTTCGGACTCGCACAGCTGTACGTTCGGCCTGCGCCGCTTCGAGATGCGCAAATGGGTGGCGTACCTCAATGGCAAGCGCTTGTTCATCAAGGGCAACAACTACGCCCCCGGCGACACCCGCATCGCCACCATGACGCCCGAGCGCTACGCCCAGGATATCCAGCTGGCGATCGACTGCCATATGAACATGCTGCGCGTGCACGCCCACGTCGAGCACCCGGCGTTCTACGAGGCCGCCGACTTGGCTGGCCTGCTGCTGTGGCAGGATTTCCCGCTTCAGTGGATGTATCACCGCGAGGTGCTGCCCGAGGCGCTGCGCCAGGTGCGCGAGATGATCGACCTGCTTGGCCAGCACCCTTCCGTGGCGATCTGGTGCATGCACAACGAGCCGCTCTACGCGCTCGACACCAAAGACGAGACGATCTACACCATCGCGCGCGCGTATGTCTCGGTGTTCATCTGGAATTGGAACCGCGACGTGATGGATCGCCAGCTGCGCCAGGCCGCGCGCGAGCACGACACCACTCGCCCGGTGGTGCGCTCGTCGGGCGAATATGCCGTGCCGTTCTTCCGGCGCGGCACCGACACCCACTTCTACTTCGGCTGGTACGGCGGCGTGTACGGCCCGCTGCGCGCGTTCGAGCGCATTGTCCGCAGCTTCCCCGACAACATTCGCTTTGTCACTGAGTTCGGCGCGCAGAGCTTCCCGAACATCGAGAGCTGCGCGAAATTTCTGCACCACGACATCTCGAAGATCGACTGGGAGCAGGTGGCCGCGCGCCACCATATGCAGCCAAATATGTTCGACTACTGGCTGGCCTGGCGCACCTCGGCTTCGCTCGCCGACCTGGTCGAGCTGACGCAGGAATACCAGAGCTCGATCAACCGCTTCTATATCGATCGGCTGCGCTTTCACAAGTATCGGCCCACCGGCGGCATCCTGCCGTTTATGTTCAACGACTCGAACCCCGCCGTCCAGTGGTCGATCATCGATTACTGGCGCGTGCCCAAGCGCTCGTACTACGCGATGCGCCAGGCTTTCAGCCCGCAGTACCTGTTTACCCTGCTGAACGCCGACACCCACCCCGCCGGCCGGCCAATCGACCTGCCGCTCTACGCGGTCAACGATGCCCACCAGCCGGCGCCGGTCGCGATCACCGCGCGGGTGCTTGGCCCCGACGGCGAGGTCGCGCGCGTCGAGCGCCAGATCACGCTGCCGCCCGACTGCATGGCCACCGAGGTCGACCGGCTGCGGCTCACTCCCGAGCGCCCCGGCGAATATCGCCTGGCGCTCGCGCTGGCGAATGGCGCCGAGCTGCTGCTCGAGCACGAGTATCTACTCAAAGTGACATAGGGGGAATAGTTCACCATGCTAGACAAAGCCCAGGCCCTGGCCGACGAGCTGGCTCGGCTCCGGCGCGATATCCACCGCCATCCCGAGCTGGCCTTCCGCGAGGTGCGTACCGCCGCGCTCGTGGCCGATACGCTGCGCGAGATTGGCGGCTTCAGCGTTCGCACTGGCGTTGGCATCACCGGCGTCGTCGGCGACCTCGGCAGCGGCGACGGGCCGACGATCGCCATCCGCGCCGATATGGACGCGCTGCCGATCCTCGAGGCCAACGCCACCGACTATCGCTCGACCCACGACGGCCAGATGCACGCCTGCGGCCACGACGGCCACACGGCCATGCTGCTGGGTGTGGCCCACCTGCTCAAGCACGAGTTCGCCACCGGCGGGCTGCGCGGCCGGGTGCGGCTGCTGTTCCAGCCGGCCGAAGAAGACGAGGGCGGCCAGCCAATGAGCGGCGCCCCAATGATGCTGCGCGACGGCGCCCTCGACGGCGTCGACGCCGTGATCGCCCTGCACGTCGACTCGATGCAGCCATTCGGTAAGGTGACCATGCGCGACGGCTGGGACTCGGCTGCGGCCGACCAGTTCAAAGCCTGGATCACCGGCACCGGCGGCCACGGCGCTTACCCGCACGAGGCGACCGACCCACTCTGGATGCTCGCCCCGGTGCTCACCGCGCTGCACGGCATTGTGTCGCGCCGCGTCGACCCGCAAAAGCCGGCAGTGGTGACGGTCGGGCAGATCCACGGCGGCACCGCCTCGAATGTCATCCCGCCCGAGGTGTTCCTGCACGGCACCATGCGCAGCTACGACGACGACACGCGCGCCCTGCTCGAGGCCGAGGTCGAACGCGCGATCAGTATCGTGCGCTCGCTCGGCGGCGACTACCGCATGGAAGTTTCGCGCGGCTACCCGGCCGGCAAAAATAGCCCGCTCGTCAGCGGCTGGCTGGCGCGCACCGCCACCGATTTGCTTGGCGCCGACGCGCTCGACCCGACCCCGCCGGGAATGGGCGCCGAAGATTTCGCCTATATGACCGCCAAAGTCCCCGGCGCCATGTTCCACCTCGGCGCGGCCGTGGGCGATATCCCGCGTGCTCACCATACTCCGGTGTTCGATATCGACGAGCGCTGCTTGCCTGTAGGCGCCGCCATTCTGGCCGAAACAGCCCGGCGCTTCCTGGCCGGCGAAATCAAGCTGTAGCCAGCGCATCGCCAAGCCCCGACACTCTTCCGAAATCGCTTGATTACTGACACTTTGGTGGGGTTTGGCGGCTTCGCCGCCCCCAATTCTTTGTGTTGCACGACGTGGCGAAGCCACGTCGTGCAACACAATCTATACGCGATCAAGCGAACAACGTAGCAGCGCGGCCCGGGCAGATTGCCCGGGCCGCGCTTCAGCCAGTTGGCCGAGTGCTTGCCTACCGCCCAGCAACCAGCGTCGCCTGGCTGAGAATATTCCACACCACATTCGGGAATAGGCCCAGCAGCAGTACCAGCACGGTGGCGGCGATCAGCGTGACATTCATATTGCGCGGCGTGCGCACCGGCTCGGTCGACTTCGCCGGATTCATCCACATCGCCTTCAGGAAGCCCAGGTAGTAATACAGGCTGACGATTGTCATTGCCACTGCTACCGCTACCACCAGCAGCGCGCCGCCCTGGTAGCCGGCCATAAACACGAAGAACTTCGCCCAGAAGCCCGACAGCGGCGGCACGCCGGCCAACGACAGCACCAGCACGGTCAGCATCAGCGCCAGGCTGATATTGCGGCGCCACAGGCCGTTCAGGTCGCTTAGGTCGTCGCCGCCTACCGCTTCGCGGATCACTGCCAGCGCGCCAAACGCGCCAAGGTTCGTCACGGTATAGACGATCAGGTAGTATATCAGCGAGGCGCTGCCAAACGTCCGATCGGTCTGCGAGCTCGACGACCACACCAGGATCGCCAGCAGCACAAAGCCGGCGTGGCCGATGCTCGAGTAGGCGAGCAGGCGCTTGGCGTTCTTCTGCGGCAGCGCCGACAGGTTGCCAAACACCACCGTCACCAGCGCAATAATCGCCAGCAAGCTCGTCCAGCCGCCAAACGCGCTGAGCGATGGCGAGCCGGCGATCGAGGGGAATGCTGTGACAAGCACGCGGTACAGCAGAATAAACCCGGCCGACTTCGAGGCCGTCGAGATAAACGCGGTGATCGGCGTGGGCGCGCCCTGGTACACATCCGGCGACCAGCTGTGGAACGGCACCACTGCCACCTTATAGCCAATGCCCGCCAGCACGAAGATCATCGCCAGCGTCAGCAGCGCGCTGTTCGGGCTAGTGGCCCCCGCCTTGGCGATCTCCGAGAACAGCGTCGCGATAATCGGCTGGCCGCCGCCCGAGCGATTGACGCTGGCGGTGAAGCCGTACGCCAGGCTCATGCCATACAGCAGGATCCCCGACGACAGCGCGCCAAACAGGAAGTATTTAATGCCGGCTTCAGCCGAGGTGCGCTCGTTGCGGAAGTAGCCCGCGAGAATATACAGCGAGATCGACGACAGCTCGAGCGACAGGTACGCCATGATCAGCTCCGACGCCGAGGCCATGAAGTTCATGCCCGCCGTCGAGAACAGGATCAGCGCGTAAAACTCGCCAGGGTTTCCCGACGGCCGGTAGTCCAAGGCCAGCAGCGTCGTCAGAAACGCGGCCGCCACGAACGTCAGCCGGGCGATCATCGTGAGGTTATCGGTGGCGAACGCGCCCAGGATCGGATCGCCGCCCGGCCCGCCGGCTTGCAAGTTGCGCCCGAGCGCCAGCAGGTAGGCTACCAGCCCATTCGTGTTGGCCGTCGGCTCAGGAAAGGCAAACAGGTATTTGCTCTGGATCAGGCCGACCACAAATACGAATACCAGGCCGATCGCCGTAAGCTGGCCGGCCGCCTTGCCGCGCTCAATCTGCGACTCCGCGTCGCTGCCCCAGCGCTCAAGCACGTCGGTGCCCAGCACCAGCAGCGCCAGCGCCAGCAGCATCAGCTCGGGCAGCAGCCGTGGGATGTCTGTGATTTGAAAGCTCACCTTGTTACTCCTAGAATTCAGGAGTCAGGAGACAGAATTCAAAATCAAGCGATGTCTTCATTGCACGGCGAGAGAAGCAATGCACCGTTCTGACCCCTGAATTCTGGCTCCTGAATTCTAAACGTCAGCGCCCCAGCGACAGAGCGCCTGCCTGCTGGATCGCCTCGGCCACTGGCCGCACGCCGCTGCCAATCATTTCGGTAAGAATACTTGGGTAGAGCCCGGTGATCAAGATCACCGCGGCGAGGATCGACGCGCCGGCATACTCCTGCCACGTCAGCTTGGGCAGCTTGAAAAAGCTCGGGTCTTTCACCTCGCCGAAGAACACCGTGTACACGGCGCGCAGAATATACGCCGCTGTGATCGGGATCGAGATCGCCGCGAGCACCGAGATCAGCGGGAAGCGATCCCACATGCCCATGAAGATATTGAACTCGGCCCAGAAGCCCGCGAAGCCCGGCATGCCCATCGACGAGAGGCCGGCCAGGATGAACACGAATGCCGCGAACGGCATAATCTTCGCCATCCCGCCAAGCTCGGGGAACTGCCGCGTGTGCGTGCGCTCGTACACCATGCGCCCGACAACCGCGAAGAACAGCGCGGTCATCACACCATGCGCGAACATCTGCAGCACCGAGCCGATCAGCCCGATCTCGTTGCCCGCCGCCAGGCCCATCACCACCAGGCCCATGTGGCTCACCGACGAGTAGCCGATCATGAATTTGAAGTCGCGCTGGGTCATCGCGATAGTCGCGCCATACACCGCGTTGATCAGCGTGGCGATCGCGATCGGCAGCAGCCAGTAGTGCGCGCCCTCGGGCATCAGCCACATCGCGGCGCGCAGGCAGCCATACGCGCCCAGCTTCATCAGTACGCCAGCGTGCAGCATCGAAACCGCCGTCGGCGCGGCCACGTGGCCGGTTGGGCTCCAGGTATGGAACGGGAACATGCCCGCCAGCACCGCGAAGCCCAAAAATGTCGGCGGGAAAAAGGCGATCTGAAAGTTCCGCGAGAACAGCGCCGCCTGCGACAGCAAGCGCATGTCGAAGGTGCGCAGGCCGCTGCCGAAGTACAGCGCAATCATGCCGATGATAATCATCGCCGAGCCGCCCATCAGGTACAGCGTCAGCTTCATTGCGCCGTATTCTTTGCGCGTGCTGCCCCAGATGCCGATCAGCAGGTACATCGGCAGCACCGCCAGCTCGTAGAACACGAAGAACAGGAACAGATCCACCGATACAAACACGCCGTACACGCCGGCCGTCAGGATCAGCAGCAGGATCCAGTACTCGCGTGTACGCTCGGCGATGTTCCAGCTCATCAGCGCGCCGGTGAAGATCACAAACCCGTTGAGGATGAGCATCGGCATGCTGATGCCATCGGCCGCTAGTATGTAGTTGATCCCCAGCTGTGGCAGCCAGGGCAGCTCTTCGACAAACTGCAGCTTCTGGGCGCTGTTGTAGTCGTAGCCGAAGTACACCAGCAGCGATAGCACCAGCGAGATGAACGCGAACACCGTGCCCACCAGCCGGATTTGATATTTCTGCTCGGGCTTCAGAAACATCATGATGATCGCCGGGATCAACATGCTGAGCCAGATCAGGCTGAGCCAGGGAACTCCACTTGGTAAATCATACAGGTGCATGGTGCATCCTTAGAGCATTGCAAACTGTAAACCGAACAACGCCCAATTTACAATTTGAAATCAGGAAAGCGCCTTTGTAAACACGTTCACTAGCGCCGTGGCCGTCTGGTTGGCCAGATCCATGATCGGGGCAGGGTATACGCCCAGGATCAGCAGCAGCACCAGCAGCGGCGCGGCAGCCAGGAACTCACGGCTGGCAACACGCATATCCGCCGGCGTCTGCCCGCCGTGGCCGCTGTCCCAGCGTGGGTTCAGTGGCCCATTGAAAATACGCGCATACATCTGCAGCAGCGCCAGCGCCGACACGATCAGGCCGATCGTGGCCAGCAGGGTAAAGAACGGCAGCGACGCCCACGTTCCACGGAAGATAAAGAACTCGCCGACAAAACCGGCTAGCCCTGGCAGGCCCAGGTTAGCGAACATCGCCACGCCCATCACGCCCGAGAACATCGGCATGACCTTGCGCAGGCCGCCCCAGTCGCGCAGCGAGTAGGTGCCGGTGCGCTGGTACAGGTAGCCGACCAGCAAGAACAGCGCGCCGGTCGAAAGGCCGTGCGCCACCATCTGCATCATCGCGCCGTTGACCGCAATCGCCCGGCTCTGCCCGTCGGCGGCGCTGTTCAGCGTAGCCGCAGCGGCGATCGCCAGCGCCACATAGCCCATGTGGTTGATCGAGGTATAGCCGATAAGCCGCTTGATGTCGCCGCCCGTGTACGAGAGCGCGCCAAATGCGCCGGCCACAATCCCCACCAGTGCCAGCGCGCCGATCACCGGGCCGAAAAACTGCGCGGCATCGGGCACCAGTGGCAGCATGATCCGCAGCATGCCATACGCGCCCATCTTCGACATCACCGCCGAGAGCAGGATCGATCCGGCCGTTGGCGCCTCGGAGTAGGCATCGGGCAGCCAGGTGTGGAACGGCCACACCGCCAGTTTGATCGCGAAGGCGATGAAGATCGCCCAGAACGCCACCGAGGTATACAGCAGCGGGTAGCGGCCTAGGTAGGCGGTGATGCCCACGCTGTCGACATAGCGGAAGACGATATCTTGCAAGCTGCCCTGCACGCCCTCAACCGGCAATCCCTGGCCTAGCCGACCCAGCGTCACAAGGTCGAAGGTGGGCATGCCGGCCGCGCGCGTGGCCACGTAGAAGAACTGGAACAGCAGCAGCATGCCGACCGAGCCGCCCATCGTGTAGACAAAGAACTTAAACGCGGCGTAGCGGCGCTTGTCTTCCGGGTCGCGGCCCCAGTTCTGAATGATAAAGAACGCCGGCACCAGGCTGAACTCCCAGAAGATGAAGAAGAAGAAGAAGTTCAGCGCCACAAAGTAGCCTAGCATCGCCGCTTCCAGCAGGAACAGCAGCGCGTAGTGCATCTTCACCCGCGATTCGACATTGAACGAGGCCAGCATCGCGATCGGCGTCATAACCGTCGTCAAAATCACCAGCGGCAAGCTGATGCCATCGACGCCCAGGAAGTAGTCGACCTTGATCGCGTCGATCCAGGGAATCTTCTCGGCAAACTGGATCACGGCTTGGCCATCGGCCACCGCGCCAGGGTTGTAGCCGGCCCACAGAAAGATCGCGAGCCCAAGCGACGTGAGCGACCACGCCGTGGCGCCGATCTTCACCAGCCGGTCATCCAGCCGCAGCGCACCGCTGAGCGCCACCAGCAGCAGCCCGACGATTGGCGAGAGCACCAGGAAGGTCAGCCAGGGACCATCACTCATCTGGAGATAGTTCATTCGTTTATCCCTGTTTCAACAGGTTGTGCTTCCGCATGCCGGCCCGCGCGCACTAGCGGCGCACGGCATACAAATAGATAATGCCCAGAATAACCACGCCGCCGAAGATCAGCGACACATAGTCCTGGATCTTGCCGGTCTCGCTCTGGCGGGTCACATCGCCGGCGAAATTCGTGCCGTCCGACACGGCGTCCATGCCGTCGTTCAGCACGGTGTCGTCGATAATGAAGTTCAGCCTGCCCAGGAACATCGTGAAAAAGCCGGTACCGTTGATAAAGCCGTCGAGGATCGTGCGGTCGATCCAGCTCCACGCCACCGCCAGCGCATACGAGAGCCTGCCAAAGGTGCTAGCGTAGATCTCGTCGAAATAGAACTTGCGATTCAGCACCTCGAACACGCCCGGCATCATCTGCTGCAGCGGGTCAGCATCCTCGGCGGTGGCGTAGGCATTACGATAGAGCGCGTAGCCCAGGCCAATGCCGGCAAGCGCCAGCACCGTCGCGATCCCGGCTGTCAGCACATTAAAATCGGCAGCTTCCTGCCCGAAGAATGTGCTCAGCCAGTGGAAGCCTGGCAAGTTCGCAAAGCCGGCGATCACCGCAAACACCGCCAGAATGATCAGCGGCACGGTCATCGTCCACGGGCTCTCGTGCGGGTCGTGCCCGCCATGGCCATGCGCGTCGTGGCTGTGCGCATCGTGTGCGCCGTGGCCGTGCGTGTCATGCGCGTGATCAACCGCCGTCGGCTCGCTTGGCGCGGTGGCGACGCGCGGCTTGTGGCCGCGGAAGTTACCGAAGAACACCACCACAATCTGGCGGGTCATGTAGAACGCCGTCAGGAACGCGGCGAGCGTCAACACAATCCAGACCACGAAATGGCCGTGGCCAAACGCGTCGGCGAGGATCTCGTCTTTGCTCCAGAAACCGGCGAACGGCGGGATGCCGGCGAGCGCAAGGTAGCCGGCCATATACGCCAGAAATGTGGTTGGCATGTACTTGCGCAGATTTCCCATATTGCGGATATCCTGCGCGGTATTCGAGTCGTGACCGACCGTCGCCTCCATGCCGTGGATCACCGAGCCCGAGCCGAGAAACAGCAGCGCCTTAAAAAAGGCGTGCGTCAGCAGGTGAAAGATGCCTGCCACCCAGCCGCCAATGCCCAACGCCGCCACCATAAAGCCAAGCTGCGACAGCGTCGAGTAGGCCAGGATGCGCTTGATATCGAACTGGCCTACTGCAATCAGCGCGGCGAACAGCGCGGTGAACGAGCCAATGATCGACACCACCAGCAGCGCCGTGCCGCCGTCGGCCTTGAAGATCGGGTAGGTGCGGCCCACCAGAAACACACCAGCCGCAACCATCGTGGCGGCGTGGATGAGCGCCGACACCGGTGTCGGCCCTTCCATCGCGTCGGGCAGCCACACGTGCAGCGGGAATTGCGCCGACTTACCTACAGTGCCGGCGAACAGCAGCAGCGCGATGCCGGTGGCCACGCTGATGCCAAGCACATTCGTCGCGCCGCCGATCCGCGCCAGAAACTCGGGGTTGAAGATCTGGCCTGCGGCCGTACCGAAATCAAGCGAGCCGGCCTGCGTCCACAGATAGGCCATGCCAACCATGAACAGCACGTCGCCAATACGCGTGGTAATGAATGCCTTCATCGCTGCCTGGCGCGGCGTTATCTGGTTCGGGTTGGGGTACACTTTGTCGTACCAGAAGCCAATCAGCAGGTACGAGCACAGGCCCATGAGCTCCCAGGCCATAAAGAAGAGCAGCAGGTTGCTCGAAAGCAGCATCAGCAGCATCGAGGCCGTGAACAGCGAGATAAACGAGAAGAAGCGCGACTGCCGCTCGTCGTGCGACATATAGCCGAGCGAGAACAGGTGGATGCAGGTCGAGGCGATCGTCACCATCACCAGCATCGCCGCGACCGCAGGGTCGATATAGAACCCCATGCTAAACGCAGCATCGCCGCCGGCCGGCGCCCAGCGCACCGTGCGTACAATATTGGCCTCGGGGAACGCAAACGCGCCCTCGCCCTCGGCGGCGTGCTGCTCGCCGGCCGCCACAACCTCGGCGGCGCCATCGGCGCTCACGTGCACGCCCTGATACACTTCGGCGCCGACGCCCAGCGCCACCACTGTGGCTACTACCATCAGGCCAATCGCGATCCAGCCGCTGAGCATCTTGCTCATACGCACCGGCGTCAGCGTGATGATCGCAAATCCAAGCAGCGGCAGCAGCGGAATCAGCCAGGCATTCTGAAGGAAAAAGCCCATACTGTGTGCCTCGTCTGAGAATTCAGGAGTCAGGAGCCAGAATTCAGAATGAGCACGAAGTCATCGCGATGCGCTTCTGACTCCTGAATTCTGACCGCTGAATTCTTACCCCTTCAAGGTGTCAACTTCGTCGGCGTTCACCGTCAGCCGCGAGCGGTAGATCGCAATGATCATCGCCAAGCCCACAGCCGCCTCGGCAGCCGCCACAGTGATAATAAACAGCGCGAACACCTGACCAGCCACCAGGTTCGGCTCCAGGTAGCGCCAGAACGCGATCAAGTTAAGGTTCACCGCATTCAGCATCAGCTCGACGCCCAGCAGAATGCCGACGGTGTTGCGCCGCGAGAGCGATCCGAATAGGCCGATGCAGAAGAGGCCCGCAGCCACCACCAAAACCCATGGCAGCGGTACAGCTTCAACCATGTTCATAGAACAACCCCACTCAAGACGTTACGCGTTAAGAGTTGAGCGCGCCCAGCTAAAAGTGTATGGCTAGTAGTTACAATCGAAGATGCCAGCCAAGATCTTACGGCTGGCTTGGCGCGCTGCCGGTATTCTGCGCTTCAGGCACGGTCGGCGTTGCCGCCAAGCGGAGCGACTCGCCGCGCTGGCGGCGCAGTTCAACTTCCTCGGCCAGCGTCAGCACGCGCCGCCGCGATGCGCGCTCCTCGAACGCGATCACAATCGCCCCGATCAGCGCTACCAGCAGCAGCACCGAGGCGATCTCGAACGGCAGCAAGTACTCGCGCATAAACGCCGTGCCGATCTGTACCGCCGACGAAAGCCCCGCGCTCTGGTCGGGCGCCGTCGGCACCGACCACTGGAAGTTGAACACGGTTGGCACGATCAGTACGCCGAACAGCGCTGCGGCGACAATCAGCGCAACCCACCAGCGCTGGTACAGCTGCCGAACGCCTTCGCCGGTCACGTGGCGCGTCAGCATGATCGCGAACAGCACCAGGATCGAGATCGCGCCGACATACACCAGCACTTGCACGATCGCGATGAACTCGGCTTCCATCAGCAGGTATAGTGCGGCAACGCTAAAAAACGAGGCGATTAGCCACAGCGCCGCGTGGATAATATTCTTGACGGTCACCACCATCACGCCGGCCGCCAGCGTAAATGCCGACAGACCGAAAAATATGACCAGGATCAGAATATTCATAGAATATCCTTCTGCGCGCCGCTCTCGCCGAGCAACGCCTTGCACAACACAGGCCAGCCGAACCAGCCGCTCGCTCTTGCTACGGCAGCGACGCCACGCCAAACACCTGATCCTGCGCCAACTCGGCTGGCGTCTCGCCGCCGGGGCGCCGGTTGATACTCAACAGCCAGAAGAACGCGCCTACGTTGATCGCGCCGCTGACCACCAGCCCTACCAGCTGGCGCACCCATGCGGCCGAGCCCATCCAGTCAAGCGGGTTGACTCCAGCAATATGCACGACCCACAGGCTCTGGTCGCAGCTCGGGCCAGTGCACCACAGCATCAATGTGAGCCACAGCGCCGCGCTCAGGATATTGATCAGCGCAAGCGGCAGCAGGAACTTCCAGGCGAAGCTCATCAGCTGATCCATGCGCAGCCGCGGGAACGCGCCGCGCAGCCAGATCATGACGAAGAACAGGAACCAAGTCTTCACAAACAGGTACACAACCGAGAGCAGCCCGGCCAGAAACGGCAGCCCTGCGTCGGCCAGCAGCCCCACGCCCGGGCCATTCCACCCGCCCAAAAATACGATCGATGCGACCATCGAAAGCGCGTAGTTGAACAGGAACTGGCCCATGTAGAATACCGCGAACTTCATGCCGCTATACTCGGTCATATAGCCCGCGACAATTTCGGAGTCGGCTTCGGGGATGTCGAACGGCGTGCGCTCGCCCTCGGAGAGCACACAGGTGAAGAAGATGCCAAAGCCCAGCAAGCCAATCGGCGTGAACACAAACCAGCCGAGCCCCAGATCTGGCACGCCAAGCTCTTGGAGCGTGCTTCCCAGCAGCGGAATACCGCCCTGAAGTGCCGAGTAGTTGTTGAGGTTCATGGTGCCGGTGAACAGCACCATCCCAAGCAGCGCGATCACCGCCGGGATCTCGTACGACACCATCTGGGCCACCGCGCGCATCGCGCCCAGCAGCGCAAATTTGTTGTTCGAGCCCCAGCCGCCCATCATCAGGCCCACCGCCGATATCGACGAGATCGCCACGACAAATAGCACGCTGACATTCACATTCGACGGTTCGAGGCCGCGGCCCCACGGAATAACAGCGAACAGAAACATCACCGGCGCTGTCGCCACCACGGGCGCGATCAGGTGCACCCATTTGTCGGCCGCGCGCGGCGTGATGTTCTCTTTGGTGAACATCTTCACGCCGTCGGCCACCGCTTGCAGCAGGCCTGCCGGCCCCACGCGGTTCGGCCCCAGACGATCCTGCATGCGCGCCACCATGCGGCGCTCAAACCACGTCATCATCATAAACGTCACTGGGGTGACGATGAGGATGATCGTGGTATTCACAAGAAAGCTGATAACATAGATCAGCCAGCTGGGCAAAACACCGCCAAGCAGAGATAGTAAGATGTCGATCATTGCAGAACCTCTAGTTCGCACATACAGCCGCAGGCGCTTGGCGCGTCGGCGCGCCGCGAGTTACCCGCGCTTGGCCAGGTTCCCCGAGCGAATCGCCTTCAGGCGCTCGATTTTATCTTCGGCCATGATGGTATTCTCTGGCACGCCGCCCAGCAGGTTGTCGGCACTGAACGGTATTCCCCCCGCCGACACAGGTCGGGCGGCACCGGCCGTCACGGGCGCAAGCTCCTCGGTTGCGTCGGCCGTGGCAACTGCCTCATCGGCTTCGGCCGGGGCGGCGCCACCAGCCTTGGCGGCGTTTGCCGCACGGATCGACAGCAAGCGCGCCAGCTTCTCTTCCGGCATATTCTTGCCGGGCGCGGCGATCGGCTTGCCAGCTGCTGCAGCTGGCCGTGCCGCTGCAGCCGGGCGCGCCGCAGCCGGAGCTGCCTTTTTGGCCGTCACAGTAGCGCGCGGCGAGATGCCGATCGCGCCGCTACGGCGCTTCATGTTGCCCTGGAGCTTTTTGTACGCGCCATCTTTGACTCCAGCCCACATGGTCGGCGCGATCGCCTCGTAGTACGATACCGGCCGATCCAGGTCAGCTTTGGCCACGGTCATCTTGCTATGATCGGCCGTCGACAGCTCGAACTCGTGATCCATCTTGATCGCGTCGAATGGGCACACCTCGGCGCACAGGCCACAGCTCATGCACGCGTCGTATTCGATCATGAACTCGCGCACCGCCGGCACCGGCTTCCCAGTCGTCGGGTCGACCGCCTGAGTCATGTGGATGACTTGTGGCGGGCAGATGCGCTCGCACTGAAAGCACGAGGTGCACAGCTCGTGCCCTGTCGCATCGTCGTAGAGCAGGATCGGGAAGTTGCGAAAGGCCTCGGCCAGCTCGAGTCGCTCTTCAGGGTACTGCACAGTGAAGACGCCCGAGGTTTCCGCGGGCGTCTCGATCTTGTTGCCGAATGCGCTGAAGAAGTGCCGAATGACTACATCAAGCCCGGCAAGCATGCCCTGGCCGGCGCGCAGCTTGGGCTTGCCGCGATCGACTACATAGGCTTTGCCGCGTGTGAACTCAACCGTCATATTACATTCCTGAATTGCAAATTGTAAATTGCAAATTGCGCACACCTGCAATTTGCAATTTGCAATCTCTAGCGATCTACCTCGCCCAACACAATGTCGATGCTTCCCAGGATGACCACTACGTCGGCGACTTTATGCCCACGGCACATATCGCCCAACGGCGTGAGGTTAATAAACGATGGAGCGCGAACCTTATAGCGGTACGGCCGGGCCGAGCCGTCGCTCACCAGGTAGAACCCCAGCTCGCCCTTGCCGGCGTCTCAACGCGGCCATACACACGCTGTTGCCGGCGGCTTGAGCGCCTTCTGCTTGCCAATGCTGGGCCATCGAGGGGTTGATATGGCCGCCGGTCGTGTCCGGCAGGCGCTCGATCACCTGCTGCACAATGCGGTAGCTCTGGCGCATCTCTTCGATCCGCACCAGAAAGCGGTCGTAGATATCGCCGACCGAGCCGACCGGGACGTCGAACAAACCGCCGTATACGCTGTACGGCTTTGCGCACGTCGTAGGGTACGCCCGAGGCGACCGCCCCGGTGACGCTATACGAGGCAGCCAGCTCTTTCGGCAAAATGCCTACGCCTTTCGGAGCGCAGCCGCAAGATCTCGTTCTCGCGCAGCAGCCGCTCGAACTCATCGAAGAACGTCGGCAGGCCCTTCATCAAATCTTTCAGCAGCGGCATAAACTCGGGCGGCAGGTCGCGCACAACCCCGCCAAAGCGGAAGTAGTTGCACATCATGCGCGCCGCTGACCATCTCGAACAGGTCGAGGATCTTTTCGCGCTCGCGCATGCCAAACGCCAGCGGCGTCTGCCAGGCGCCCATGTCGTTGATCATGAAGGCGACGGCGGTGGCATGGTTGAGGATGCGGCTCAGTTCGGCCATCAGCACGCGAATATAGTTTGCGCGCTGCGGCACAGCGATGCCAGACAGCTTCTCGACCGCCAGCTGGCACCGAAGTTGAAGCAATATGGAGTTGAAGTAGTCGAGCCGGCTTAAATCGGCATCATCTGAATATAGGTCGAGACCTCGCCAAGCTGTTCGTGATTACGATGCAGGTAGCCGAATACCGGCTTGAGATCGATGATCGTCTCGCCGTCGACCTTCGCCAGACCAGCCGGAACACGCCGTGCGTCGATGGATGTTGTGGGCCGACATTGATCTGGAGCTCTTCTGTTTTTAGCATAGCTGCTCGTCGGCAGTCGGCAGTCGGCAGCTGGCAGTCGGCAGTCGGCGGGCGGCAGCTCTATGCTGCGCTCTAGCTACTGCATACTGCTGGCTGGTTACTACATACTGGCTACTCCTCTCCATCGCCAAGATATTTATCGCCCTGCTTGGGAACATGGGGAAGCCTTCTGAACTCATCCCAACAGTGGTTGGCATATACACGCGCTTCAAGTTCGGGTGGCCAGGAAAATCGACGCCATACAGGTCGAACGCCTCGCGCTCTTGCAGATCGGCGCCGGGCCAGATCGGCGTGATCGACGGCACTACCGCCCGATCGCGCGACACGCGCGTCTTGACCGGCAGCGTCGGCCCGCCATCGAGATGCTGGAAGCGATAGATCACTTCGATCAGGCCGTCGGCCAAATAGTCGACGGCCGTAAGATCGGAGAGCAATTCGTAGCCTAATGTGTCGCGAACATACGTGGCAACTTCGGGGATGCGCTCGGCCAACACCACCGCATCGCTCGTCGCCAGCAAGTCGACCGGCCCCTCTTCTTTCTTGCCCTTGGCCGATGCCTCGGCGACGTGGCCATTGCCGGCGTGCTGATCTTTTGGCCGCTCGGGCGCCAGCGCGCCGGGGAGATCGCGGATCAAACGTTCCTTCAGCTCGGTGGCGCTGATATCAGGCACGGGTCACCTCCACCTTGCGCTTCAGGTCGTCGATCGCAATCTCGGGAGCCACGCCCACGGCTTTGTTTGGCCCCTCAAGCTCGACGCTATCGTCCATGATCGGGAACTGACGCACCAGCTCAGGGTGCTCAATCGCGCCGGTGCGCGTTTCGCCGAGCAACGGCGAGCTATACGGGCTCACCAGCGGCAGGCCGCCAACCGGATCGACAAGCTTGCCGTCGATTTCGAGGCCTTGCTTGCCAAACGTAGGCACCGGGAAGTCGCTGACTTCGCGCTTACCATACCAGCGCACGCGGCTGAGCTTCTGGTCGTCGATCTGAGCCTGCAGCGTCATCAGCGCGTGGAGCAGCGCCTCGGGGCGCGGCGGGCACCCCGGAATATAGACATCGACCGGCAGAAATAAGTCGATGCCGCGCAGTACATTATAACCGTCGCGGAATGGGCCACCGGAAGTAGCACATGCGCCCATCGAGATGACGTAGCGTGGCTCGGGCATCTGGTTGTACAGCCGTACCACTTGCGGCGCCATCTTCTTCGTGACGGTACCTGCCACAATCATCAGGTCGGCCTGGCGCGGCGAAGCCCGGAACATCTCGGCGCCGAAACGCGCCAGGTCGTAGCGCGAAAGCCCGGTCGCCATCATCTCGATCGCGCAGCAGGCCAGCCCAAACGCCATCGGCCATACCGACGAGCGCCGGCCCCAGTTATAAAAGCGATTGATCGTAGAGAGAAAAACGCCTTGCTTTTCAAGCTCAAGCTGAGTATCGTTCTCGTTCGCCATGCTTCCACCTTGCTAGACCTTGATATGATAGAGGTGCGAACCTTCGAGCTTAGAACCTGCCACAGCTTACACCCACTCCAGCGCGCCTTTGCGCCAGGCATATACCAGGCCGCCGATCAAAATCACCAGAAAGATTGCCATCTCGACCAGCGCGAACAGGCCAAGCTGGTTGAACGCAACCGCCCACGGGTACAAGAATACGACCTCGATGTCGAAGACGACAAATGCCAGGGCGTATAGGTAATACTGCACCTTGAATTGCACCCAAATATCGCCGATCGCCTCGAGGCCGCACTCGTATGTGTCGAGCTTGATCTCGGTAGGGCGCGAGGGCCGCAGAAAATAGGCGCCGATAAGCGGGAGAATGGGAAACGACGCAGCGGCGACAAAGAAAAGGCCTATGAATGCATAGTTCGCTAGCACGGCTGCGCTCCTTTGCTGATCAGCAACACGCCATAACCTGGCGGCTGCTCGATGGTCACTACCTGGCAGCGCTGCTGGCATTACGCCGGCAAGCTGTTTTCAGGCGTCGATTAACCGACACACTTGCCATAATCGGCAAGCTGGCTCTTGTCCACTCACAGCCCAGGTCTCTAGTATCCTAGCTGGAGGTTACAAAATGGTTAGGATCCCACGACTTTGATAAGTATATCACAGATGAAAAAGGCGTGCAAACGCACGCCTGCTGGCGCAGCTGCCTTGCGCCATGCCAATAGGCTCGCACGCAGTCTCGCTGAAGGTTTTCGCGATGGAGGAGTTGGGGGCGGCGCCCGCGAGTAGCCGAGCGGCCACGGCTATCTTTTCGCTATTGCGGCGCCTGCCATTGTTCGGCGCCGCAACAGAGGCCAGGCGCAGTCAAACGAGGTTGGCGGCAAGAAAAGCAGGCCACATCAGCGAATAATACGCATCTCAACGCGACCTACCCGAATAACATCGCCTTCTTCGACACTAGCGGCGTCGCGAACCTCGATCTCGTTCACAAACGTACCGTTCGTGCTATTCAGGTCTTCGAGCACCCAGACATCGCCCTGCAGCTCGAGCCGCGCGTGCTGGGCCGACAGAAATGAGTCATTCAGCGCGATCTCGCAATTTTCCATGCTGCGGCCAATGATATTGCTGGGGCCGAGCGCGAACGTTTTACCGGCAGGCACGCCGGTAGCACCAGCGCGCAGCACCATGAGCTGCCCATACGGGCTGGCAGCCGCAGCACCGCCAGGCGCTCCGCCGCTGCGCAAATCGCGCATGACAAAGCGCAGCACCTGCCAGAGAAAGAAATACAGCAGCAGTACAACAGCAACGCGCAGCAGCAGCACCAGAATATCGATCGAGAAGTTGGTGAAGTCGAACATCGCTGATCAGCCGATCCTGCTTATGCTTCTTTGAACGTCAGTTCGAGCCCGCCCAGCGAGATCACATCGCCGTCGCGAAGCGCCTTCTCCTCGATCTGCTCGCCATTGACAAACGTACCGTTGGTCGAGCCCAGGTCGCTGATCCAGAAGCGCCGCGCACGGTAGCGCAGCTGCGCGTGGTGCCGCGAGACACGGGTATCTTCTAGAATAATGTCGTTATTCAGCCCGCGCCCAACGCTCATCTGCGTGCTCTCGAGCGGGATGACGTGCCGGCCATTCGGCGAATTCAGCAGCAGCCGAGTGCGCGGATGCGCGGCCGGCGCCGGGGCCGGCTGAAAGATCTGCGTATGTGCCGCCGCCGGGTCGGGCGGGGTGCTAAGCGTCTCGGCCACAACTTGGATGGTATGGCGTGCCACGCTGGCCTCGGCGTTCAGCTCGACGCGCGGGTGCTCAAGCATGGTGAAGCCGCGCTCCTGCGCCAGATCGGCCAGGTACGTCGCCATCTCGCGCTCCATTTCGGCGCGAATCGGGTTGAATGCGGCAAAATCCTGTGGGTTAAGAAATGCGCGGTAGAAGTTGGGCACGATCACGCGGCGTACGCTGATGGTCTGCTGGGTCTCCATCGCCCGCTCCAAGCGTTTGGCGATCTCGGCCGGCTGAATCGGGCTGCGAAACAGCCGCGCGACCGAACCTTCGACCATGTTTTCCATGAACGATTCGAAGCGAGCCAGGGCCGACATAGTGCACAGCTCCCACACGTGATCGTAGCGCAAAATGCCGCACTATTGTACCACAACCACTTTAAGCCGATTGTGTTGACTAGCTGATGATTTGTTCATTTCGCGCCTGCGCCCGGCCATACGCGCAATGCTCGCGTAGCGCGCACTTCGCGCAGCGCGGCCGCTCCCACACACAGATGCGCTGGCCGTGGCGCAGCATATTCAGGTGGAAATTCCACAGCACGTCGGCATCACGCGGCAGCAGCGCGGCTAGCAACACGTGCGCCTGCTCAGCAGTGGTTTTTGCGCTGATCAAGCCAATCCGCCCGCTCACCCGGTGCACGTGCGTATCGACTGGTAGTACTGGCTTATGGAAGCAGAACAGCAGCACCAGCGACGCAGTTTTTGGCCCAACGCCCGGCAGCGCTTCAAGCCAGGCCAGCCCCTGCTCGGCCGGCAGATCAGCCAGGAGGTTGATCGACGGTGTGCCGCACTCAGCTATGATCTGCGCGAGCGCCGCCTTGATGCGCGGCGCCTTGGCCTCGGCAAAGTTCGCCGGAGCAATCGCCGCTACGAGCTCGGCCGGCGGCGCGGCGGCGATGGCTTCCCAGCTGCCAAAGCGCTCCCAGAGCTGGGCGAAGGCTTTGGCCTCGTTGGCCTCGGTGGTGCGGTGCGATAGCATGGTCGAGATCAGCTCGCGCAGCGGCTCGCGGCGCGGTGCCCACGGCCTGATGCCATATACCTCGCCCAGCAGCCGGTAGATCAGCTGCGCGAGCAAGCGCAGCTCTTCATCAGCAGGCGAAACACGCCCGATCGCTTCCTGCTCAGTCATATCAAGCTCGCTTACTCTCTAATTACGCTGTTCGCTTGATCACGTATAGATTGTGTTGCACTACGTGGCTTCGCCACGTAGTGCAACACAATAAGAAATTTGGGGCGGCTTCGCCGCCCCCCAAACCCCAACCAAAGTGTGAGTAATCAGCTGTATGCGGTAGCTGCACACGGAACATCGCACACAGGGCAACAACTATGCCGCTGTTTCGGCGCTAGAATTCCAAGAGCGCAAAGGCCGTAGCGACTTCGTCGCCGTGCAAGCCTTTGCGCTCTGTGTGCTGAATGCTGACGGCGTAAGCCGCCGGATCTACCAGGCTAGCTTCCGCCCAGCAGGTTACCAATATCGATACTTGGGCCGCGGTTCTCGCCGCCGGTGCGCGGCAAATACTCGGCGATTGCTTTGGCCAGGTTCATTGTCGGCATCGTCTGGAGCCACACCCGGCCAGGGCCTTGAAGTGTCGCCAGGAACAGCCCCTCACCGCCGAACAGAATATTGCGGAAGCCCTTCATCATCTCGATGTCGAACGTCACCGTTGGCTCGTACATCGCAACATGGCCAGTGTCCACCTTCAGCATCTGGCCAGGCCCAAGGGTATATTCCATTATCTCGCCGTCAAGGCATACGAACGCAACCCCAGGGCCGGTAAGCTTCTGCATAATAAAGCCTTCGCCACCGAAAAAGCCCGCGCCTAATTTTTTGCGGAAGTGAATATCCATCTGCACCGTCTTCTCGGCGCACAGGAACGCTTGCTTCTGCGCGATTATCTGCTGGCCGGCCCCCAGGTTCACCGGAACAATCTTGCCGGGAAAGTCCGAGGCGAAGGCCACAATGCCCTTCCCGCCCTGGCTGGTGTATTCCACCAGGAACATCGACTCGCCCGAGATTGCGCGCTTGAACATGCCGCCCAGCCCGCCGCCGCGCCCGGTCGTCTGCATGCCGATGTTCGCGCTCATCCAGGCCATACCGCCGCTCTCGGAATACACCATCTCGCCGGGGTCGAGTTCCAGGATCACTGCCTGGAGCGTAGTGCCGATGATCTGGTACTCCATGCCGGTGGTGCCCTTGCCGCGCATAACTACATTCGGCTCGGGCAAGTCGAGCCGCTGCCCCGGCTGGTTAGTATATTCCGCCGAATTACTCATAGAAGTGCCTCCCATTGCTACTGGCGCAGGCGGCGGTGCAGCAGCGACGGGGGTGCCACACTTCGTGCAGAAACGCGCGTTTGCCGCGAGCTCGGCATCACAGTTTGTGCATCGCATACAAATCTCCTGGGATCAGCGTGCGGCGACCTGCACCCCGCTAAGCTAGTGCGGGGTAGCCAGGGCATCGGCAATACGTCTAGTTCGCCTTGGTCAACGTAGCCAGGAAATCGGTATTATTCCTTGTCTTCGACATACGCGTCAACACCAGCTCGGTGCCTTCGTTCTCGCCCAGCATACTCACCATGCGGCGCAGTGTCCACACCTGGCGCAGGCTATCACCCAACAGCAGCTCTTCACGCCGCGTGCCGCTGCGGGTAATATCGATCGCCGGGAACACGCGCTTCTCGGCCAGCTTGCGGTCGAGGTGCAGCTCCATATTGCCGGTGCCCTTGAACTCCTCGTAGATCACGTCATCCATACGGCTGCCGGTGTCCACCAGGCACGTCGCGATGATCGTAAGCGAGCCGCCGTTCTCAATATTACGTGCGGCGCCGAAGAAGCGCTTCGGCGGATAAAGCGCCACCGGGTCGATACCACCAGATAGTGTACGGCCGCTTGGCGGCATATCGAGGTTATAGGCGCGGGCCAAACGCGTGATCGAGTCCATCAAAATCACAACGTCCTGCCCACCCTCAACCAGGCGCTTAGCCCGGTCAAGCGTCATCTCAGCGACCTTCGTGTGATCCTCAACCGGCTCATCGAACGTGGACGAGATCACCTCGCCCTTGACCGAGCGTTTCATGTCGGTCACTTCTTCCGGGCGCTCGCCGATCAGCAGCACCATGAGGTGGATATCGGGGTGGTTCGCGGTAATGCCATTGGCGATCGCCTTGAGCAGCAGCGTCTTTCCAGCCTTCGGCGGCGACACAATCAGGCCACGCTGGCCACGGCCAATCGGGGCGATTAGGTCGACCAAACGCGTCGCCAAGATATTCGGCTCGGTTTCGAGGTGCAGCTGCTCGTTGGGGAAGATCGGCGTAAGCTGATCGAAGGACGGCCGCTTGCGCGCCGTCTCCGGATCCATATTATTGACGAGCTCGACGCGCAGCAGCGAGAAGTAGCGCTCGCTCTCCTTTGGCGGCCGGATCTGGCCCCATACGCGATCGCCAGTGCGCAGACCAAAGCGGCGAATCTGCGATTGGGAGACATACACATCATCGGGGCCAGGCAGCAAGCGGGGGCCGCGGAGGAAGCCAAAACCATCGGAGACGATATCGAGCACACCGTCGCTGAGGCTGTGCCCCGCTTCTTCGGTTTGGGCTTGCAGCAGCTTGAAGATCAGATCTTGCTTTTTTAAGCCACTCACGCCGCTGATTCCGCTGGTACGCGCCATCTCGCGCAAGTCGTTCAGCGTTTTGTTCTCGAGCTCCGCAACGTTCACTACCGGCGTTCTTTCCCTCGATTCGACTAATTCAGCCGGCGCCTCGTGATTATTCTTCGTTCGTATGCGTGGCACACACAACTCCTCACCGGCCTATTCGCTCGCCGGTATACATGACCAACTTCATGTTGAGAAAAAAGGTCTTTCTCGCCGATTTAGGAAATATTTTTGAGTTTTGCTCATATCGCGCGCGAAAGCAGTAACGCCTAGATGCTAGGGTATGCTGATTAAGGGCGATTGTGGATGAATATGAAACATTATTGTTGAGGTTTGCGCTGGCTGCATCGTGCATGCAAACCACGCATGTGCGGCAGAATACGCTCAGAATACATCCAGGGGGATAGAGCCAAATGAGATAGTACGGGGTAGCACTATCGCCGCAGGTACCGAGGATGCTAACGCAACGCTTCACCTGCAATGATCATTATAGCATGGCTGTCAAGTATATGCCAGCCAAGAGTTATTATTACGCGCAAGTCGGCACAGCAGGTATAAAAATAGGGCGCCGCTGGCGCCCCCAGAACCGAAAAAATATGGTGGGCCGGGTGGGGATCGAACCCACGACCATCGGTTTAAAAGACCGTTGCTCTACCACTGAGCTACCAGCCCACGTGTCGATATTATATCTAAGTTCGTGCGTCTTGCAACTGTAAGCAGGCATTAAAAAACCCCCAGCACCGTAGCTATCGTAGCTGCTGTGCTGGAGGTTTTCCCTGGTAGCGGCGGCAGGATTCGAACCTGCGACCTTCGGGTTATGAGCCCGACGAGCTGCCACTGCTCCACGCCGCGATGAAAGGGTGCACGGACCTACTCTCCCAGCGGGCATCCCGCCAGTACCTTCGGCGCTGCCGCGTTTCACGACCCGGTTCGGGATGGGACGGGGTGGGACCACGGCGCTTCACGCACACCACTGGCTCAGGGGCCAGTGCCGAGGCAAGGTCTGTCTGTGCGTCCTACTCGTCCACCCGACGTCTTCCCCCAGGGAAGCCCTCGTCCATGCGCCCCCGTCGCCTCCACGTGTTGCCACGCCTCCAGCTCGGGTCGCGTTCCCAGTCATCTCCTGGGGGACTTACCGGCCTAAAGCCGCGAGTGTACTCATCTTGCGGTGCATTTCCCACTTAGATGCTTTCAGCGGTTCTTGCTTCCGGACATAGCTACGGAGCCTGCAGGTCGTCCCACAACTCCTCCACCAGCGGTCCGTCCAATCCGGTCCTCTCGTACTAAGATCAGCTCCGCGCAATACACTAACCGCCCGTAGCGGATAGAGACCGAACTGTCTCACGACGTTCTGAACCCAGCTCGCGTGCCGCTTTAATGGGCGAACAGCCCAACCCTTGGGACCGACTCCAGCCCCAGGATGCGACGAGCCGACATCGAGGTGCCAAACCCTGCCGTCGATGTGAACTCTTGGGCAGGATCAGCCTGTTATCCCCAGGGTAGCTTTTATCCGATAAGCTACGGCCCTTCCACGCGGGGCCGTAGGATCACTAAGGCCGACTTTCGTCTCTGCGCGGCCGGTTTGCCTTGCAGTCAAGCTCCCTTGTGCCTTTGCACTCAACCGCGGGTTGCCATCCCGCGTGAGGGAACCATTGCGCGCCTCCGTTACCTTTTGGGAGGCGTCCGCCCCAGACAAACTACCCACCAGCCACGGTCCGCACGTGACGCGCGTGAGGACGCAATCCACGACAGAGTGGTATTTCACTGCTGCCTCCCCGACCCCCGCAAGGGCCGGATCACCGGCTCCCACCTATGCTACGCAGCCGTGGACCGCATCCAATGGCAAGCTGTAGTAAAGCTCCATGGGGTCTTTTTGTCCTGCTACGGGTTCACGGCGTCCTAACCGTGATCGCAGTTTCACCGAGCCCCGGGTTGAGACACTGCCCAGATCGTGATGCCTTTCGTGCGGGTCGGAACTTACCCGACAAGGAATTTCGCTACCTTAGGACTGTTATAGTTACAGCCGCCGTTCACTGGGGCTTCGGTTCGGCGCTTGCACGCCTCCCCTTAACCTTCCAGCACTGGGCAGGCATCAGCCCCTATACGTCGTCTTACGACTTCAGCAGGGACCTGTGGTTCTGTTATCCAGTCGCCTGGGCCTGGTTTGTGTCGCTCCCAGCCGCTCACCGCGCAAGGCGGGTCACCGCCAGGAGCCCCCCTTCTACCGAAGGTACGGGGGTAATTTGCCGAGTTCCTTAACCCGGGATCACTCGTCCACCTTAGCTTGCTCAGCCAGCCTACCTGTGTCGGTTTGCGGTACGGGTATGGTCGTTCTCCCGAGCCGGCCTTTCTTGACTGCCTAGGTGCCCTGCCCTTGCGGTGGGTATTGCTACCCCCACTCGCACTCACCTCTCGGTCATCGACGCGGGGACTAACCCGCGCCTCCCTACCAGCTTGGACGGCGCACGTCTCGCCGCGGCAGCTCCCCATCAGCATCCGGCATTGGTCAAACGAACGAACCATAGTACGGGAATATCTACCCGTTGTCCATCGGTGGTCGCCTGCGGAGGCGCCCCTTAGGCCCGACTAACCCGCCGCGGATCACCCTTGCGGCGGAACCCTCAGGCTTTCGGTGGGGGCGGTTCGCACGCCCCTTCTCTGTTACTCGTTCCGGCATTCGCACTCGACAGGCCTCCACGGCTGGCTTCCGCTGCCGCTTCGCCGGCCTGCCGACGCTCCCCTACCACGCAGGGATTATCCTGCATCCTGAGCTTCGGTACCATGCTTTGCCCCGTTGGATTATCGGCGCGCCGTCACTCGACCAGTGAGCTGTTACGCACTCTTTGAAGGGTGGCTGCTTCTAAGCCAACCTCCTGGTTGTTTGTGCAACGACACATCCTTTACCACTCAGCAGAGATTTCGGGACCTTAGCTGCAGGTCTGGGTTGTTTCCCTTTTGACAATGAACGTTTGCGCCCACTGTCTCACTCCGGGGGTAAGCTGCCTGCATTCGGAGTTTGCCGTCGCTTGGTAGGCGGTGAAGCCCCCGCACAACAACAGTGCTCTACCTCAGGCAGCCCCGACACCCGGGCTGCACCTCAATGCATTTCGGGGAGAACCAGCTATCTCCGCTTTCGATTGGCATTTCACCCCTATCCACAGTTCATCCGAGCAGTTTGTAACCTACACCGGTGCGGCCCTCCACGTCCTGTTACGGACGCTTCAGCCTGACCATGGATAGCTCAAGCGGTTTCGGGTCTACCCCCCGCGACGCGCGCCCTATTCAGACTCGCTTTCGCTGTGGCTCCGCCTATGACTGGCTTAACCGGCCACGGAGGGTAACTCGCCGGATCATACTCCAAAAGGCACGCCGTCAGGGAAGCTTGCGCTCATCCCCTTCGACTGCACGTAAGCAGACGGTTTCAGGATCTCTTTCACTCCCCTCGCCGGGGTACTTTTCACCGTTCCCTCACGGTACTGTGCGCTATCGGTCACTGCGTGTATGTAGCCTTGGGAGGTGGGCCCCCCAGCTTCACGCCGGATTACTCGTGTCCGGCGCTACTCAAGAACCAAGCCTGGAGCTACAAACCAGTCTCCTACCCGGCTGTCACGGTCTCTGGCGACGCTTTCCAGACGTCTTCGAATGGGTCGTAGCTACTCCAGCGATGCACGGCAGCGCACCCTGCTCAGTCTTCCAACCCCGCCTCCGCAACGCCTGCCGGCTTGACACGGAAACGGTTTAGGCTGCCCCCGGTTCGCTCGCCGCTACTACGGGGATACTCTCTGTTCCTCGGGGTACGTGAGATGTTTCAGTTCCCCCGGTGCCCTCCGCCAATGGCGGTGACTACCCGCAGGTAGCCGGGTTGCCCCATTCGGAAATCGGAGGATCAATGCCCGCTCGCGGCTCCCCCCCGCTTATCGCAGCAATGCCACGTCCTTCATCGGCACGCAGCGCCGAGGCATCCACCCTCTGCTCCTAATGTCTTCCCTGAAGGAAGACCTCTGGTGGACGATCTCGAACGCGCTCTGGCAGAACGCCAGAGCTGACATAACCTTGCCTCTGCACTTGGTAAGGTACAACGTGGCGGAAGCGAGCTTCCACCACGCAGGGCCTTCACCCCTGAATCGTGATGATGGCCACGGCGCCGCGCCTTGGCTGATGGGATGCGCACCCCGAGGGGTGCGAGCTCCCTAGAAAGGAGGTGATCCAGCCGCACCTTCCGGTACGGCTACCTTGTTACGACTTCGTCCCAGTCGCTGCCCCTGCCCTCGGCCGCTGCCTCCCGAAGGTTGGCCCACGGACTTCAAGCATTGACAACTCCCATGACGTGACGGGCGGTGTGTACAAGGCCCGGGTACGTATTCACCGCGCCATGGCTGATACGCGGTTACTAGCAACTCCGCCTTCATGGGGGCGAGTTGCAGCCCCCAATCTGCACTGGGCCGGTGGTTGGCGATTTGCTGCCCCTCGCGGGGTCGCGGCGCACTGTCACCGGCATTGTAGCGTGTGTGTCGCCCCAGGCGTAAGAGCCATGCGGACTTGACGTCATCCCCGCCTTCCTCCCGAAAAGGGCAGTCCGGCCAGACACAAGTAACTGACCGTAGGGGTTGCGCTCGTTGCGGGACTTAACCCAACATCTCACGACACGAGCTGACGACAGCCATGCAGCATCTGTGGCACACCAGCGCGACCGCTTTCGCGGCTTTGCGCCATGTCAAACCTGGCAAGGTTCTGCGCGTTGCGTCGAATTAAACCACACGCTCCGCCGTTTGTGCGGGCCCCCGTCAATTCCTTTGAGTTTTAAGCTTGCGCTCGTAGTTCCCAGGCGGGACACTTACCGCGTTAGTTAGCACCTGGCCGCCGAAGATCGGCCGCCAGATGCCGAGTGTCCATCGTTTACGGCGTGGACTACCCGGGTATCTAATCCGGTTCGCCCCACGCTTTCGCACCTGAGTCAGAACTGGCCCAGTTCGCTGGTTTCCCTTTGGTGTTCCTGCCGATCTCTACGCATTTCACCACTACACCGGCAATTCCACGAACCTCTGCCAGTCTCAAGTCGCGCCGTATGCGGTGGCGTCTGGCGGTTAAGCCGCCAGGCTTTCACACCCCACGTGCACGACCGCCTGCGCTTTACGCCCAGTCAATCCGGACAACGTCGGCTCCTCTGTCTTACCGCGGCCGCTGTGGCACAGAGTTAGCCGAGCCTGATCTGCGGGGTACGGTCGATGTCATCCCCCGCAAAAGGAGTTTACAACCCGAAGGCCGTCGTCCTCCACGCGGCGTTGCTCGTTCAGGCTTGCGCCCATTGACGAAAATCTCCTTGCTGCTGCCTCCCGTAGGAGTCCGGGGCCGCCGTGTCCGTCCCAGCCCTGCTGCCCGTCCCTCAAGAACGAAGCCACCGTCATCGTGGCTTGGTGGGCCGTTACCCCGCCAACGACCTGATGGGCCGCAGGCCCCTCCGACCGCGCGTTGCCGCTTTCCTCTGCGAGCGTATGCGGGATTAGCGTGCCTTTCGGCGCGTTATCCCCCACGGTCGGGCAGGTTCCCACGTGTTCCTCAGCCGTGCGCCACTCAGAAGCCGAAGCCTCTGCGTGCGACTTGCATGCATTAGGCACGCCGCCAGCGTTCGTCCTGAGCCAGGATCAAACTCTTCATAGAATGGCTGGAGGGGTCGGAGCGAGCCCGACGGACCACCAGCCGATCGCCAGACGCGATGTGGTCATCATCACCGATCCAGTTGTGGGGCGCAGCCGGGCGGGCGAGACGGAAGGCGAACAAAACCAGGGCATCGACGCGGAGGCGTGCGAGCCACCTGGTGACGTCTCCGCTGCGGAGGGCAGCGGCGCGGTTCGCGAGGGAGGGAGAAGCCCAAAGCCCGGATTGTTGGGTTCACCGCGAAGCGGTGAGACGACGGCGACCAACGAGGCGCAGTATAGCACAGGTGCGGCGGGCTGTCAAGAGCAGCGGCGCAGCGGCGAGTGAGCAGCGCGTGGTTGTCAACGGAAGAGCCGTGCGGCGGTGACCACCCGCACTCGCAACGTGGCGGAGTATACCACCCTCCCCGTACTTGTCAAATCGTACTTGAGCGGTAACTGTTCACTGTTGGGGTAAAGAACATTCGGTCGAAGAGGTTGCGCCTTGGCTCAACAGCTTGACGCATTCCTCAAACGGGTTGCACTTGCGTGCCTGCCAGGTCTCGAACAGACTTGCCAAGCCCAGCCGAGTCTTGGTTCCCTGCTGGCTGCGCGAGCCGCCGCTGATCTTGCGCATGACAACCAGCGGCCGGATGCTGCGTTCGGCCAGATTGTTATCCGCACTCAAGCCATCGATCAGCACAAACTGGAACAACTCTTCCTCGTGCCGCAGCAACCGTTTCGCCAGCGCCTGGCAGGCATGCTTTTTGACCCGCGCATAGGCGAACCCGAGTGCGTGCGCCCGTGCCGTCAGTTGCACGTACTGCTGCTCGCGCTGCTCGCGTATCGGCTGCTCGTGCTCACGCAGCCAGCTTTGGGCATCGTCGTAGAGCGCTCGTACCTGCTGCGCCCACTGCAGTACCCCCGCATCGTCGGCGTGCTGCTGCTTCAGCTCCCGCAGCGCGCGCAGCAGATGAACCCAGCAGCGCTGATGCTTGCCGGCATAGATGTTGTAGCCGCAGTAGAAATCGCTCACCAGGTGGCCCTCAAACTGACCAGCCAGCAT
Organism: Kouleothrix sp.; assembly: GCF_046328425.1. NCBI lineage: Bacteria > Bacillati > Chloroflexota > Chloroflexia > Chloroflexales > Roseiflexaceae > Kouleothrix > Kouleothrix sp. Next base: position 164,667 of record NZ_JAXLWP010000006.1, on the reverse strand, counting down.
GCGTTTCACAACGGCCTGTCCACGTGAGTGGTCGTAGTCGTAGTAGCGCACAGCTTGCTCGCCTGGGGTTGAAAACGCCCAGATGTAGCCGTTCATTCCATCCTCGCGCCACGACGTTTCGTCGCCGTGCAGGATCGGACTGGCACGCGCCTGTGCCTTGAGCGCCTCGAGCTCGGCTTGCAACCTCTGCCGCAACTGATGGAGTAATTCCACGATTTCGCCTGTGCTGAGCAGCAATTGATGAACGCTGTGCAGATACGCCTGGATGCGGCGGATGGGCAAGCGCAGCGTGGTACGCAAGTAGCCGAGCAGGCTGATGATGCGCACGCCGATACGCCCTTGCCCCAGCACCTGACCACTCAGATCGAGCTTGGGGCTGTGCCAGCGCTGGCAGTGCGGACAGAAGCGTTTGATTACCCGATGTTCGACGACCTCGACCGGCTGCGGTTGAGGCAGTTCAATCACCTCACGCGAATAATCGAGGCTATCGCCTTGTAAGCGGTAGAGGCAGTCGGGACAGCGCTCAAGCGCATGCTCGACCGAGCGGGTCGGGGTCATTCGCTTGCGGTTGTGATTGTGCTGAGGTGCTCGCTTCTTGCGCGGCGATTTTGGCGAGGCTGGTTTGGGTCGATTAGGTTTGACGAAGGGTGGTGGCTCGTCGTGGTGCTGTTCCAGTTCGGCAATCCGAGCCAGAGCAGCCGCTAAGGCCTGCTCTAGCTCGCCGACGCGAGCGTGCAAATCGCTATTGACTGCGCGCAGGCGCTCAACTTCGTCTTCAAGCGTCATGCAGCCGAGTATAGCATAAGCTTAGGATAACTGTGAACAGTTACGGCGCTACTCGTGCTTACGCACAACCAGCTCCTCGCCGGCGAGTTCGATCGCCGGCTGGCCATCGCGCTCGACCCACACGCCGCACGCGCCGCCGCCCTGGCTCACCGCCAGCTCGAGCGGCCGGCCGTCCATGCGCAGCGCCGGGTGGTAGAACTGCGCGACCTGCTCGGCGGCGCCCTCGATGTAGTGGCCAATCAGCGCGCGGCGGAAGCGATCGGCGGTGGCGTTGGGGTAGCTGCCGTGCACCAGCGCGCCGTTAAAGAACAGCACGTCGCCGGCGGCCATGCGCACCGGCTGGGCCTGCACGCCCGGCGGCAGCGGCACCGTGACATCGGTGAAACTCACGCTGGTATCGGCCTTGGTGGTGCACAGCAAAGGCCAGGTGTGGCTGCCGGGCACGATCTGCATACAGCCGTTGGCCTCGTCGCAGTCGTCGAGCGCCATCCAGGCGGCCATGCAGGTGCCGGGCTGCGCCTTCAGGTAGAAGTTATCCTGGTGCAGCGCCTGGCCGCGCGCCCCCGGCGGCTTGAAGTACAGCATTGTCTGAACCGCGAACGGCTCGCGGCCGAGCAGCCCGCTCATGCAGGCGTTGAGGCGCGCGTCGAGCACCCAGCGCAACGACACGTCGTCCCAGCGGTGCATGTGGATCATGCGCGGGAAGCGCCTGAGCGGATCGTTGCTGGCCGGGTCGGCGCCAACCAGGTCGCCGGGGTAGGCGCCGTGGCGCCGCAGCGCCATGTAGTGCTCGCGATAGCGCGCCGCCTCGGCCGGCGCGAACAGCCCGGCAACCACGACATAGCCGTGTTCCTGGTAGAAGTATTTGTGCTCTGCCGTCAGCATTGGCGCCCTCCTCGTGGCGGTTTGGATGCCGGAAACAGAAACTCGGGGGCGGCCGCGCCGCCCCCGAGCCACACAGCGTGCCTAGATATCGAGGTTGCGCACCTCGAGCGCGTGGGTCTGGATGAAGCGCTTGCGCGGCGGCACCATATCGCCCATCAGCATGGTGAACGTCTCATCGGCCTGCTGGGCGTCTTCGAGCGTCACCTGGCCCATGGTGCGATTCAGCGGGTTCATGGTTGTCTCCCACAGCTGCTCGGCGTTCATCTCGCCCAGGCCCTTGTAGCGCTGGATATGCACCTTTTCGCGCGTCTCCTTCGGCAGCGAATTGAGGTACGCGTCGCGCTCGTTGTCGGAGTAGACGTACTTCATCTCCTTGCCGTGCTTGATGCTAAACAGCGGCGGCTGGGCGATATACAGGTGGCCGTTGGTGATGATCGGGCGCATGTAGCGGAAGAAGAACGTCAGCAGCAGCGTGCGGATGTGGCTGCCGTCGACATCGGCGTCGGTCATGATCACAATGCGGTGGTAGCGCAGCTTGGCCGGGTCGAACTGCTCGCCGACGCTGGCGCCGATCGCGGTGATCAGCGTTTTCACCTCGTTATTCGAGAGCATCTTATCGAGGCGGCTCTTCTCGACGTTGAGGATCTTGCCGCGCAGCGGCAGGATCGCCTGGAAGCGCCGGTCGCGGCCCTGTTTGGCGCTGTTGTGCACAAATACGCCCGAGGCCAGCGCGAAATTGTGCGTGTGCGGCACCTCGATATCGTAGACATCGATCCGCTCATTCAGGCACTCGACCGAGACGATCTTATGGTTGTAGTTCGCCACCGCATCGCGTGCGAGCGAGGCATCGCCGCCAAAGTAGCGCTCGCAGAACGTATCGAAGCGCAGCAGCGACTTATCGTTGGTTTCCCGCCGATGCGCCTGGTACGCGTCGAGATCGATCCGACCCTGCTGTTCACAGCTCTTGAGCGCGGCCAGCGTCTTGCGGTAGTAGGTCTGCGCCAGCGCGGCCCGGCGCTGCGCGCGGAACTCCGGCGTCCACTGCTCGCGGGTCTGCTCGCGCCGCCACTCACGCAGCTCGGCGTTCTGCCACTGAGCCTCGGCCTGCTGCGCCAGGGCCTCGCGAGCCTGCGGATTGTTGGCGAAGTGCGCGCGTACGCGCTCGGCCTGAACCTGCCGATTGGCCTCTTCCGCCCAGTAGGCACGTTGGGCCTGGCCGAGCTGAGCGGCATTCTGCTGGCGATACTCAGCGCTACTAGCGTAGAATGCGCGCCAACGCTCGCCCATAAAAGCTTTATACTCAGCGCTGTTCCACTGCGCGGTGGCCTGCTCCGATAAGAGCTGGCGCGTAGCGGGCTGGCGCATGCGCTCGCTCATTGCGCTACGGAACGTATCGCTCTGCTTGGCCGCGCGGCACTTCTCGATGCTATCGGGGCGGTGTAGCGTACGGCTGGCGTGCTCGCGGTGCAGCGCAAGGTGCGCATCGGCCGGCATGCGGCGCAGGTTCGTCGGGTTATTGTTGTGCTTGTTGAAGTCAATATGGTGGCAGTGATCGCCGTCCGACTCGGCGTAGACGCCATGCCAGCGGTTGTACCAGTCGGCAAGCTGATGCGTAAATAGCCACGCCTCCGAGCGCGGATCCCAGGCCATCTCGTAGCCATCGATCGTAATGCCCGGCGCGCGCTTATCCGACTGCTTGCGATACAGCGGCATGAGCGAATCGGCGCTTGTCAGCTCGGCGGCCGGCTTGTAGCTGCCATCACGCAGCATAAAGCGGTGATCCGGCGTGCAGACCAGTGCCTCGCCATTATCAAGTGTTACGCGCACGACCTCGGCGTTCTGCTTGGTGATACGCGCATTGATGATCCGCTCAATGCCGATCGTGCCATCGTGGCGAATGGTATAGCCAAAGTGCTCAATGCCGGCAGCCTGCTCGGCCACCAGCTGCTCGAAGCTCAGCGCGCGGCCATCGGCCAGCGCAACCTTGGTGTCGCCCGCAAAGCATCCGCCGGCCGAGTCGCCCTCGACGATGTAGATCTCGCAGCGCGCCGGGTTGGTATCCGAGCAGTCGGCGAGCTTGCCGGGCAGCGAGAAGCCCTCCATGGCGCTCTTGCGCGCGGTCTCGCGCACCTTCTGCACGGCCAGGCGCGTGCGCGCGGCCGAGATCGTCTTCTCGATGATCCGCTTGGCATCGCCGGGGTTTTCTTCGAGCCAGGTGTTGAACGCGTCGCCGAACACCGACGACACCGCGCTGGTAGCCTCGGGGCTCACGAGCTTCTCTTTGGTCTGCGAGCTGAACTGCGGATCCTGCAGCTTGACGCTGATCACCGCCGTCAGGCCCTCGCGCACGTCGTCGCCGGTGAGGTTGGCCTCGTTCTCCTTTAGCAGGTTTTTGCTGCGGGCATAGTTATTGACCACGCGGGTGAGCGCGTTGCGGAAGCCCGTGAGGTGCGCGCCGCCGTCGGTGTTGTTGATGTTATTGGCAAATGTGTAGATCGAGTCGGTATCGTAGGCCTCGGTGTACTGCAGCGCCACCTCGACGGCCACGCCATTAACTTCGCGCTCGACATAGAACGGCGTTTTGTGCAGCACGTTCTTTTCTTTGTTGAGGTGGCGCACGTACGAGCGGATGCCGCCCTCGAAGTAGAAGTTGACCTCGTTGCCATCGCGCTCGTCGGCGATATGGAAGCGCAGGCCCTTGGTGAGGTAGGCCATCTCGCGGAAGCGCTGCACCAGCGCGCGGAAGTTGTAGTCGAGGCCATCTTTGAAGATCGTGACGTCGGGCAGAAAGTTGACGCTGGTGCCGCTGCCCTCGGCCGCGCCGATCGGCTTCACCGGGCCGAGCGGCTTGCCGGCCCGGTACTCTTGCATGTGCAGCTTGCCGCCGGTGCGCACGTCGATCCGCATCCACGTCGAAAGCGCGTTCACCACGCTGAGGCCCACGCCGTGCAGGCCCGACGAAACCTTGTACGAGTTCGAGTCGAACTTGCCGCCGGCGTGCAGCACTGTCGCGGCCAGCTCAAGGCCCGACACCTTCTTGACCGGGTGGAGGTCGACCGGGATGCCGCGCCCATTGTCCGCGACAGTCACCGAGCTGTCGGGGTGGAGCACGATATCGATGCGGTCGGCGTAGCCGGCCAGCGCCTCGTCGACCGAATTGTCGACGACTTCGCGGATCATGTGGTGCAGGCCATTGATATCGGTCGGGCCGATGTACATGCCCGGCCGTTTGCGCACCGCCTCGAGCCCCTCCAGCACCTGAATGCGGCTGGCGGTGTAGTCGTTGTTAAGGTTCGCCTTGGTGGTGTCAGTGGTCATGTCGTTTCACTCTTCGCTCAGCTGGCAGCTGGCGGCGCCACAGCGGCGGCCGCGAGCTACCGGCACACTCGTAAAACCAAAGAAATACAGCCCGTTTGAAAAGGGTGGAACGGCTTCTCCCGCCAGGCCAGCCTTTCAGGCAGCTAGGAATTCTCGGCGCGAATGCCCGTCGGCTTGGCGGGCGCGGCCTGCCAGCGCCGCAGCCGCTCGCGGTAGAACGCCATGCGCGCGGCGATCAGGCCACTGCCGATATATGCGCTGCCGACAATCGCGATCAGCACGCCGGCGGTGGAGTTCACCAGCGCGTGCCAGATCACGCCGCTGCCCAGGCTGATCACAAGCGTGATCAGCAGAAAGCCGAGCGTGGCCCACAGGTTGCGCCGCACCACGTTGAAGCTGGTGTAGATCGCGCGCAGCGGGCCAAGCCCGCTGATGACGATCGCCTCGCGCATGAAGCCGATGTAGATGCTGACCCACACGGCCAGCCAGTAGAACACAAACAGCGCCAGCAGCCCGAGCGTCTGGTTCAGGTAGAGCAGCAGCGTCACGAAGAACAGCAGCGGCAGGCCGAGCGCCAGGCCCACGCCGGCGACAATCGCCAGCGCCGCCAGCATCCCCAGGCCGATCTTGGGCGCGCGGCGCAGCGCCATCAGCGGCGACCAGTCGCGCCGAAGCGCGGCGCCGACCTGGCCGAAGAACAGCGCGCTCAGCGCGAGCCCAGCGGCGTTCAGCAGCACAAACGCCAGCAGCGCCCCGCCAATGCTGCCAACCTCGAAGGTGTCGGTGCGCTGCGTATCGATCGGCCGCAGCACCTCGGGCACCGCCGGCATCCCGCCCGTCGCCTCAGCCGAGCCGACGACATACTGGTGCAGCACCGGCACATAGTTCAGCAGCGCCAGCTGCTGCCGCAAGTCGACGCCGCCAGTCGCGAGCAGCTGGTCGTACATCAGCTGGACATCTTCCTGCTCGGAGAGCGCCGGCTGCAGCTGCTTCAGCGCGTTTACGCTGCTGCTGATCAGCGGGCCGAGCGAGAGCTGCGGGCCGAACCAGAAAAACAGGTTCAGCAGAATCGGGATGAGCACGATCCAGGGACGGCGATTGATCGCGGCATAGCCTTCGCTGAGCGAGTCGATCAGCGATGCATTTTGAGGCTTCGTAATCGTCAAAGCGCTTCTCCTTTAACTGGCTTATTATACCATATTTTGGCCTGCTCCGGGCAAGATTACGAACATATGTTCGTTGTTTGGCAGCATTTACGCAAGAACTTACGCAGTTGCGCTGTTCAGCTTCGCGAATCCGTGCCTGTTGCCTGCGGCAGCACGGTACTTTTTGATTCATCGTATGTGCATTTTCCGCGCTCCGCGCAGAAAATGCACACATCCAAAAGGGGTTCGGGGCGGCTTCGCCGCCCGAACTTTCTTGTGCGGCGCCCGGCATGCCGGGCGCCGCACAAGAAAAAGAAAGTAATCAAACGGAGTTAGTATGAGCACGCCAACTGCGTAACTCCTATCCGCTCCAGGCGCCTGCGCGCGGGGGTTTTGGCGGGCCTGCGACCCCCAACGAGCATCCAAACCCCAGCCAGCCGCGAGGAGTGTTATAATGCACTGCCGTACTCACTGTTAGCGCGAGGGACACGACGGCATGCTCACCTACGAGAATTTTGTGGCGGTGCTGCTCACGGCGATCGAACAGACCGAGCTGAATATTGCCTACACCCAAGAGCTGCTCGACACACACGCGCTGGGCCGCAGCCTGAGCATCACCTGCCTGCCGCGCGGCATTGAAGACGACCGCGCGCCGGATGAGCCGCCCTTGCGCGCGGCGATCTCGTTCCGCTGGTCGCCTGAGTTTACGGTATTTTCGCTGCGCGGCGGCCTGCCCGACTCGTTCGACGGCATTGTCGACGAGCGCATCCTGGCCTCGTCGGCCGGGGTCGGGCTCGAGATCGAGGTGACCTACACGCTGCCGCTGGTCACCGAGCCGCTGAGCGACCTAGCGGCGCTGCCGCAGATCGCCCACGCCGTACACGAGCTGTACGCCAGCGCCGCGCCTACCAGCGAAAACCCGATCCGCGTCGACCTGGCGATGTCGTTCCTGCCGGCGCAGGGGCCGCGCGTCAAAGCCATGACCATCCACCAGAGCTGGCCGATCGGCGACGCGCTGTTCGACGCCGACCTGCTCACCGAGATCTTCGAGGATCTGTGCAGCGAGCTGCGCGACGTGCTCGACGCGCTGGCCGAGGTGTACCTGACCGACGAGCGCGAAGCGCAACCGCCCGCACCCGAAACCGATGAGAGCGTCGCCGAGCGGCGCTACCTCAAGCCGCCGGCCGCCTGAGCGCCGGCCCACTCTGCGCCCGCCTGGCTGCGCCGCGCATAATCAGCGGCGCGCGAGCCATCAAAACCTACCGACAGATCATACCTCTTCTGCCCGCCAGCCGGCATTATTCGGGGGCGGCCGAAGGCTATTGCTGGGCGGCCACTTGGCCGCAGGCGACCAGCATGCCACATAAGCGGAACGACCTATGACACAGCCGCAGGTTGGCCAAATTCAGTTCCGGCGCGCGCTCACGCGCGCGTTCGCGCTACCAGTGCTGGCGCTGGCGCTGCTGACGGCGGTGCTGATCTGGCAGCTCAACGCGCTGCTGATCGACACGCGCTGGGTCGACCATACCGACCAGGTGATCGCGCAGGCCCAGACGACGCAGCGCCTGCTGATCGATATGGAGACGGGCGTGCGCGGCTTTCTGCTCACCGGCGAGGCCGATTTCCGCGCGCCCTACGACCAGGCCGCGCCCGCGCTCGACGGCCAGCTCGGCGACCTGGCGCAGCTGGTGGCCGACAACCCGGCGCAGAGCGAGCGGCTGGCGCAGATGCGGCCGCGCATCGACGGCTGGCGCGCATTCGCGGCCAACATCATCGCGCTGCGCAACAGCGGCGGCGACTACATGGCCGCAGTGCGCTCGCGCAGCGGCAAATCGCTGATGGACGGCCTGCGCAGCGACCTCGCCAGCTTTATTGGCACCGAAAAGCAGCTACGCGACCAGCGCTCGGCGCTGGCCCAGCGCTCGGCGCAGATCGTGGTGGGCACCTGCATCGGCCTGGCGCTGCTGCTGGCGCTGGCGCTGGCGCTGCTGACGCGCCGCCAGCTGCTTGAGCTGGACGGCAGCTACCACCGCGCGCTCGCCGAAGCCAACGCGCACAGCGCCGCGCTCGACGAGCAGCGCGAGCGCTTGAGCGTCACGCTTGCCAGCATTGGCGACGCCGTGATCGTGGCCGACCCGGATGGCACCGTCACGTTCATCAACCAGGTGGCGCAGCAGCTCACCGGCCGGCCGGCCGAGCACGCCACGGGCCAGCCGCTCGGCCAGGTGTTCACGATCATCAACGAGGAAACGCGCGCGCCGGCCTTCAACCCATTCGACCGCGTTGTGCGCGAGGGCGTGGTGGTGGGGCTGGCCAACCACACCCTGCTGGTGCGCCCCGACGGCAGCGAGATACCGATCGACGACAGCGCCGCGCCGGTGAAAGACCGGGCCGGCCAGGTGATCGGCGTGGTGCTGGTATTCCGCGATATCAGCGAGCAGAAGCGCGCCGCCGAGGCCACCACCGCGCTGACGCGCCAGGTGGAAAACGAGCGCCGCCGGCTCGACAACGTGATCGCCAATGTGCCCGGCGTGGTGTGGGAGTCGTGGGGGCAGCCCGACGCAGCCAACCAGCGCATCGACTTCGTGAGCGATTATGTCGAGCGCATGCTCGGCTACAGCCGCGAGGCGTGGCTTTCGACGGCGAACTTCTGGCTTACGATCGTGCATCCGGCCGACCGCGAGGGGGCCGCGCGCCGCGCCACCGAAACATTTCAGCGCGGCGAGCCGGGCATCAACCAGTTCCGCTGGGTCGCGCGCGACGGCCGGGTGCTGTGGGTCGAGACGCACTCGGTCACGATCCGCGACGACGCCGGCCGCCCGGCGGGCATGCGCGGCGTGACGCTCGACATCAGCGCGCGCAAGCATGCCGAGGCCGAGCGCGCGCGCGCGGCCGGCCAGCAGCGCTTTCTGCTCGACGCTGGCGCACTGCTGGCGAGCTCGCTCGAGTACGAGCTGACGCTTGACCGGCTGGCGCAGCTGGTGGTGCCGCAGGTCGCCGACTGGTGCGCCGTGCACCTGCTCGACGCCGACGACACGGTGCGGCGGCTGGCGATTGCCCACCGCGACCCGGCCAAGGCCGAGCTGGCGCGCCAGCGCCCCGACCGCTACCCGCTCGACCGCGACGCGCGGCACATGGTGGCAAACGTACTGCGCACCGGCAAGCCCGAGCTGTTCGCCAGCGTTCCCGACGACGTGCTGGTTGCCGCGGCGCGCGATGGCGAGCACCTGGCGCTGCTGCGCAGCCTGGGGTTCAGCGCGTATATGTGCGTGCCGCTGACGGCGCGCGACCGCATGCTTGGCACGATCACAATGGTGCTGGCCGACGCCGATCGCCACTACGACGCCAACGACCTGGACATGGCCGAGCAGCTGGCGGCGCGCGCGGCGATCGCGATCGACAACGCCCGGCTGTACCGCGAGGCGCGCGAGGCGATACGCGCGCGCGACCAGTTTCTGTCGATCGCCTCGCACGAGCTGAAAACGCCGATCACCTCGCTGATCGGCTACACCGACCTGCTGCTGCGCCGCGCCCGCCGCGACGGCAGCCTCTCGGAGCGCGACGAGCGGGCCGTGCGGATCATCGGCGAGCAGGCCGGGCGGCTGAACCGCCTGATCGTGGCGCTGCTCGATCTGTCGCGCATCGAGACCGGCCAGCTCAGCATCGAGCGCGGCGCGGTGGAGCTGAATACGCTCACGCAGCGGCTGATCCAGGAATTTCAGCAAAGCCAGCAGCCGATCCACACGATCACATTCGCGCCCAGCCCGGCCCCGCTGATCGTATTTGGCGACGAGCTACGGCTCGAGCAGGTGATCCAGAACTTGATCCAGAACGCAATTAAATACAGCCCCGACGGCGGCAGCGTGGCGATCGAGCTCGCGCAGCGCGGCGACCACGCCTGCCTGAGCGTGCGCGACCAGGGCATCGGCATCCCGGCATCGGCGATGCCGAACCTGTTCCGCCGTTTCTACCGCGCGCCGAACGTCGAACAGCAGCATATCAGCGGCATGGGCGTAGGGCTGTTTGTGGTGCGCGAGATCGTGCAGCTGCACGGCGGCACGATCGGCGTGGAGAGCGCCGAGGGCCAGGGCAGCACGTTTACCGTCTGCCTGCCGCTCATGGCCGAGCATAGCCAGGCCGATGGCCAGAATGGCGCGCAGCCGGGCGGGCACGCGGCGGAACCGGGCTAGCAGCGAGGATGGAACCGACCATGCACGAAGCCGAGCGACTGTTTGCAGGCGGCGGGGCGGCGGGCGCGCAGATGCGCGCGCTCGATTGGGCTGCTACGCCATTGGGCGCGCCCGAGAGCTGGCCGCCGAGCCTGCGCAGTGCGCTGAGCATCTGCCTGGCGGCGCAGGAGCCGATCGCGATCTTCTGGGGCGCCGCGCTGGTGCTGCTGTGCAACGACGCCTACCGGCCGCTGCTGGACGCGAGCCTGGCAATCGGGCAGAGCCTGAGCGCCACGCCGCTGGCGGCGACGCTGGCGGGTGTGCTGCAGAGCGGCACCGCCGCGCGGCTCGACGACCAGCCGCTGCCCGGCGGGGCGCCCGCGCCGCGCTTTGCCTCGTTCGCGTACACGCCCATCCGCGACGAGCGCGGCGCGGTGGCCGGGGTGCTCGGCACCGCCGCCGACACAACCGCGCGCGTGGTAGGCGCGCGCCGGCTGCGCATCCTGCACGCGCTGGCCATGCAGATCGGCGCGGCCGACAGCGCCGAGGGCGCGTGCGCCAATGCCGCAGCGGTGCTGCAGGCCGGCGCGGCCGACGTGGCGTTCGCCGAGGTCTACCTGCTCGAGGGCGATCCGCCGCAGGCACGGCTGGCCGCGCGCGCCGGCTGCGCGGGCGCCAACGGCTGGCACGACGCGATCGAGCGGGTGATCGCCAGCGGCCAGCCCGAGTACCTAGCCTCGCCCGGCGCCGCCGTGCTGCCGCTGGCCGCGCCGGGGCACCGGCGGCTGGCCGGCGTGCTCGTGGCCGGCACGCGCACAGCGCAGCCACCCGACGACGAGCGCGCCTTCTTCGAGCTGCTGGCCAGCCAGGTGGCCGCAGCGATCGGCGCAGCAATCGCCACCACCGCCGAGCGCCACCGCGCCCTGAGCGAGCAAGCCGCCGACCGTACTATGCGCCTGCAGGCCGTCACCGCCGCGCTGGCCGAGACGCTCACCGCCGAGCAGGTGGCCGATGTCGTGCTGCACCAGGGCGTGGCCGCGCTGGGCGGCTACGCCGGGTCGATCGCGCTGCTGACCGCCAGCCAGAGCGAGCTGGAGATCGTGGGCGCGATTGGCTACGCGCCCGAGCTGCTGCAGCGCTGGGGCCGCTTCGCGATCGACGCGCAGCTGCCGCTGGCCGACGCAGCGCGCACCGGCGAGCTGGTGGCGATCGAGTCGCCCGCGCACTGGAACGCGCGCTACCTGCCCGCGACGCCAACCAGCACGAGCGCGCAGGCCTGGGCCGCCATCCCGCTTGAAGTCGACGGGCGCGTGCTCGGCGCGATGGGCCTGAGCTTCGCGCACGCGCGCGGCTTCAGCCACGACGACCGCGCCTACATGCTGGCGCTGGCACAGCAATGCGCGCAGGCGCTCGACCGGGCGCGGCTGTACGCTGCCGAGCGCCTGGCCCGCGCGCAGGCCGAGGCGGCGCAGGTGCGGCTGGCGTTTCTGGCCGAGGCAAGCCGCCAGCTGGCCTCCTCGCTCGACTACGCCATTACGCTCGAGACGCTGGCGCAGCTGGCGACGCCGACCCTGGGCGACTGGTGCGTGGTCGACCTGATCAGCGACGAGGGCGAAGTGCGGCGCGTGGCCGCGACGCACGCGATCGCCGCAAAGCGGCCGCTGACCGACCAGCTGCTCGAGTTCGCGCCACAGCTTGGCCGCGACACGCCGGTGACGCGCGTGCTGCACACCGGCCAGGCCGTGCTCGAGCCCGATTTCGACGACGAGCAGCTCGCGCGCAACACCAACAACCCACAGCAGCTCGCGCTGCTGCGCGCGCTGGGCGTGCGCTCGCTGCTGATAGTGCCGCTGCGCGTGCGCGAGCAGCCGCTGGGCGCGCTGTCGCTGATGGTGGCCGACTCGAGCTGGTGCCACGGGCCGGCCGACCAGGCGCTGGCCGAAGAGCTGGCCGCGCGCGCCGCGATTGCGCTCGAGAACGCGCTGCTGTACCGCGAAACCCAGGCGGCGGTGCGCGCGCGCGACGAGCTGCTCTCGATCGTCTCGCACGACCTGCAGAACCCGCTCGCGACGATCAAGCTGCAGGCCCAGATGCTCGGCCGCGCCGCCCGGCGCAAGGGCAGCGGCCCGCCGGCCGACCTGGCCGAAGGGCTGGCGCGCATCGACGCCGAGACCACCAGAATGACCACGCTGATCGGCGAGCTGCTGGACATGGCGCGCATCCAGAGCGGCCAAAGCCTCGAGCTGAACCGCCGGCCAACCAACCTGGTGGCGCTGGTGCGCCAGATTGTCGACGCGCGCGCGCCTGCCCCCGCCCACCCGATCCGCGTCGACGCCGAGCAGGCCGAGCTGGTGGCGCTGATCGACGCGCCGCGGATCGAGCGGCTGCTTGGCAACTTGCTCTCGAATGCGGTAAAGTATAGCCCTGGCGGCGGCGACGTGCTGGTGCGCCTGAGCCGCGACGCCGGCTGGGCGCAGCTGAGCGTGCGCGACCACGGGCTGGGCGTTCCGGCCTCCGACCTGCCGTATATTTTCGAGCGCTTCCACCGCGCCAGCAATGTGTCCGGCCGGATCGGCGGCACGGGCATCGGCCTGTGGAGCGCGCGCCGGATCGTCGAGCTGCACGGCGGCACGATTGTGGCCGAGAGCCAGGAGGGCGCCGGCGCGACCTTCACCGTGCGGCTGCCGCTGGATTGAGAAACGCATGGCCAAAAGCGAGCAACCTCAATTTACCGGTTTCAGCGCCGGCGTGCTGGCGGCGCTCGAGGTGCCTGGCGTGAACGAGCGCTGGGCCGCCGTGCAGGAGCGGCTGCACCCGCAGCTGCTGGCGCTGTCCGAGGCGCTGCACGCCGAGGGCGCGGTGCGCTTCCCGCGCGCCTGGCCGCTGTACGAGGTAAGCTTCCGCAGCCTGCGCTATGTCAACCGCGGCCAGCTGCCGCCCCTGCCGCTCGACGCATACCACTTCGCGCTCGACCGGCCGCCGCGCGGCTGCGGCATCGCCGTGACGGTCAGCGGCGACGAGCGGCGGATCATTGTGGCGCTGAACCTGTCGTTTCGCCCGCGCAAGGACGACCTGCGGCGCGTGTGGGAGTCGGGCCGCGCGATCTGGCTGCCGCTGGTCGAGCAGGTGCGCGAGACGCGCTTCGCCGAGCGCAGGGAGGCGCGCAGGCAAGGCGACGCGGAGGCGCGAAAACCGGCTCCGCCACGCGAGCACGGCGCGGCGGCGCCCGCTGCCGCCGCGCCGGCCCAGACCTGGCTGGATCGCTACCTGGCCACGCGCGGCGCAGCCTACCTGCTGGCCGGCTTTGCCTACAGCTGGGACGACCCGCGCGTGGCCCAGCCCGAGTTCGCGCGCCAGATCATCGACGACGTAATGGCGCTGTTCCCGCTGAACGAGGCGATCATGGAGCAGGCCGAAGAGCTCGACCTGTACGACGCGGGCGTGCTGCGCGAGCGGCGCAGCAGCTACACCGGGCCGGCCTTGCCGCCGATCGAGGCGATTGTTGAGCACATCCACAAGCGCGGCTTCGCGATCGCCGACGCGACCATTCGCGCCTACCACGTCGCGCTGCAGACCAAGCCGCTGGTGATCTTGCCGGGCATCTCGGGCACCGGCAAGACGCGCCTGACGCGCCTGTACGCCGACGCGGTGCTGGCGGGCGCACCGCAGCCCGGCGGCGAGAACGATCACTACCTGCTAGTGGCGGTGCAGCCCGACTGGCACAACGCGCGCGACCTGCTGGGCTACTACAACGCGCTCACCGCCAAGTTTCACCCCACGCCGTTTCTGCGCTTCCTGATGCGCGCCGCAGCCGACCCGGCCGCGCCCTACTTTGTGTGCCTCGACGAGATGAACCTGGCGCGCCCCGAGTACTACCTGGCGCCGATCCTCTCGGCGATCGAAACCGAAGACCACCTGCTCGACCTGGGCGCGCCGGGCGCGAGCGTCGAGACGGTGGCCGGCGAGCTGCTGCCCAACCCGTTCCGGCTGCCGCTGAACGTGCGCCTCACCGGCACGGTGAATGTCGACGAGAGCAGCCACACGCTCTCGGACAAGCTGATCGACCGCGCGAACGTGATCGAGCTGACCGATGTCGACCTGGCGGCGTTCCGGCGCTCGTACCGCGAGCCCGTGGACGAAGCGGCCTGGGCGGCGATCGCCCAGATCCACCCGATCGTCGCGCGCGCCGGCCAGCCCTTCGGCTACCGCACGATCGCCGAGATGCTGCGCTATGTCGACCAGGCGCGCGGCATCTTGCCGCCGGCCACCGCGCTCGACCAGCAGATCAAGCAGAAGATCTTGCCGAAGCTGCGCGGCGACGATACGCCGCGCCTGCGCCGCGCGCTCAGCGCGCTGCTCGAGCTGCTGCTGGGCCAGCCGCAGGCTGCCTGGGGCAAGGCCGCCGCCGTCGAGCCCGAGGCGCTGGCCGAGGCGCCGTTCCCCGAGTCGGCCGAGAAAGTGCGGCGCATGCTCGAGCGCCTCGACGCCGAAGGCTTCACCGACTTCTACGGTTAGGGGCCCGGAAAGTCCAGATCATCCCGCCTGGTGGGGTTCGGTGGCAGCTTCGCCGCCACCCGCCACAGCCTCACAATCCGCCAAACAAAAACATCAGGCTCGAGCGTTTAGTTGGATGACCACACCAGACGGATGGCTCGAGCATGAAGATCTACCGCCCGATCGATCTGTATTTTCACCCCATCGACGCGGCGCGCTACAGCGTTACGCTGACGGCGCCGGGCGGCCGGAGCGCCACCAGCGATTTGCAGCTGCCGGCCGACGACGAGTATCGCCAGCTGCTGTCGCGCCTGGCCGACGACTCGGCCGGCCGCGACGACCTGGCGCGTCTGGGGACGCGGTTATACAAGGCGCTGTTCGCCGGCCAGATCGGCGAGGCGCTGCTGGTGTGCCGCGCGCAGCTGCCCGCCGCCGAGCGGCTGTGCCTGCGCCTGCACATGGATGTCGAGCGCGCGCCCACGCTGGCCGCCGTGCCGTGGGAATTTCTGTTCGCGCCCGACGACCCGCTACCGCTGGTGCTGAAAGACATCCCGATCGTGCGCTGCGTGCGCCAGCCGGCCGAGCCCGGCCTGCCGCCGGCCCGCCCGCTGCGCGTGCTGCTCAGCGCCGCCACGAATGTTCAGCCCGCCACCCGCGCCGAGCGCGAGCTGGCGGCGATCGCCGAGGCGCTGCGCGACCTGGACGGCCAGGTCGGCCTGACGATCGACCCGCACCTGACCAAAGAGCGCCTGCTCGACCACCTCCGCCACGACGTGCACATCTGGCACTTTGTGGGGCACGGCGGCGTGGCCGCCGACGGCGGGCAGCTGCTGTTTGAAGATGCTACCAGCCCCGGCCAGGCCGAGCCCATCCCGGCGCACTGGCTCATGACGGCGCTGGCGGCGGCGCGGCCCGCGCTGGTGGTGCTTGAGGCCTGCGAAAGCGGCCGGATCGTGGCCGAGCACCCGATCTGGAGCATGGCCCCGGCGCTGGCCTACGAGGCCGTGCCGGCCGTGGTGGCCATGCAGCTGCCGGTGGCGGCCGAGGCCGCGCAGGCGTTTGCCGCCGAGTTTTACAAAGAGCTTGCCAGCGGCCAGGTTGTTGAGGCCTGCGTCAATGCCGGCCGGCGCGCGCTGGTGCTCCAGACACGCTCGCTCCAGCCCGACTGGGGCATCCCGGTGGTGTATACGCGCGGCGAGCAGGCCACCCCCGCGGCCGGCGTCGGGCGCCCGGCCGACCCGGTGGCGCGCGGGTTTCGCGCGCTGGTCGAGCTGCTCGGCGACGCCAGGGTGCGCGCGATCGCCACGGCCGTATTCAGCTCGCGCAGTACCGTGCAGCTGGTGCGGCGGCAGATCGGCGAGCTGGCCGAGTATAAGAAGCTGCACGACCTGCTGCACGAAATGCAGGACAGCTTCAACACCATCGCCGCCGACCGCGACCGGCTAGGCACCGATCCGCACGCCTGGGCCGAGCTGGCGCGCAATGAGCCCGACCTGTACAGCCGCATCGGCGCGATCACCGACGCCGTGGCCCGCGGCATTGCGGCGCGCGGGCGCGCGCCACGGCTGGCGCGGCTGGGCGAAGCGCGCAGCCTGCTGCGCGCGGCCATCCGCGAGCGCAACCAGCCGCGCTTCGAACAGGCCACCGAGAGCATACGCGCGCTGCTGGAAAGCGAGCCCTACCGCATCAACATCAGCCTGGTGCAGCAGGCGCGCGGACTCGTGCTTGGGCAGCTCACCGACGCGCTGGCGGCGATCGGCCAGCACCGCTCCGAGCTATCGCTCGACGCGGCCGGCGGCCGGCTGCTCGACGAGTTTCAACATGGCCTCGCCGAGCTCACCCAGATCGACGCGCGACTGGCCGAGCTGGTGCACGACCACGACATGTTTCAAGAGCTCGACCTGGAGCTGCGCCGCGCCGAGGCCGAGGCGCGCCGCGACCTGGCCGCGCTGGCCGCCAGCTGGAATGAGCGCCTTCGCGCCATGAGCTGCGAAGTGTGCGCCGGCCGCGCCGCGCCCTGGGCGCCCGAGCTGCGCGGCTGCACCGACGACCTCGACCAGGCGCTCGCCGGCGGCGACAGCTACCTGATCACGATTATGTTCGAGCGGCAGCGCTCGCAGATCGACCAGATCTTCAACCGCACCGACAAAGACATCAACGATATCTGCCAGCGCCTGACCGATATCGGTCGCGAGATCGACCGCCTGCTGGAGCAGATAACCCAATGAGCACACCCCAGCTATCACCCACACCCGGCCCGGCGCGCTTTGCGACGCTCGACCAGCTGCGCGCGGCCCACGCGGTTCTGCTCGCGCAGCGCGAAGCTCAGGCCGGAAGCCCGGCGTTTCTCGACGCCGTGGCCGCGTTTATCGAGTGCGCCGCCCGCACCGGGCAGCTGCTGTACGATACCGCCGACCGCCGCACCGCCCAAAGCCTGCTGACCTACTGGTCGAACCTGCTGTATCGTGCCGGCCGCGAGCCGCCCGGCGCGCTGCTTGCGCTGTTCGACGAGCGCCTGGCGCCAACCCTCGACGACGCGCTGTGCCCGTACATTGGCCTTGAGCCATTCGACGAGCGCCAGAAAGATCGCTTTTTCGGCCGCCAGGCGCTGGTGGCCGAGCTGGCCCAGCGCCTCGGCCAGCGCCGGTTCGTGGCGGTGGTAGGCGCGTCGGGCAGCGGCAAATCGTCGCTGGTGCGCGCTGGCCTGCTGCCCGCGCTGCGCGCCGGGGCCCTGCCCGGCAGCGCCGGCTGGCGCTACCTCCCGCCGATCGTGCCCGGATCGAGCCCGCTCGCCAGCCTGGCGCACCTGCTTTGCCCGCCGCGCGCCGACACAAACAGCTGGGAGCAGCGGCGCGTGAACGACTTCCTGCGCGACGACGGGCACCTGGCCGCGCTGATCGGCCGGCTGCGGCCCATCCCAACCATCCTGGTGATCGACCAGTTCGAAGAGCTGTTTACGCTGGTGGACGACCGGCGCGAAATCCGCGCCTTTGCCGCGAACCTGGCCCGGCTGGCCGAAGCCCCCGGCCCGCGCCACAGCGTGATCGTAACCATGCGCGAAGAGTTCGTGGCGCGGATCGGCGAGGTTCCGCAGCTCGAAAGCCTGTTCCCGGCCGGCCGCGTGCAGGTGACGGGCCTGCTGCGCGCCGAGCTGCGCGAGGCGATCGTCAACCCCGCCCGCCAGGTTGGCCTGGTCTTCGACGCCGGCGTGGTCGACCGGCTCGTCGACGACCTGGCCGGCGACCCGGCCGTGCTGCCGCTGCTCCAGTTCACGCTGCTGCAGCTGTGGAAGCACCGCCGCCGCAACCGCATCGCCATGGAGGTGTACCACCAGATTGGCGAAAGCGGAAAAGCGCTTGAGCAGGCCGCCGACGCCTTTTACGAAGGCCAGGCGCTTGAGCAGAACCGCGAAACGATCAAGCGCATCCTGCTGCGCCTGGTCGAGGTGCGCCAGCTCGGCGAGATCACCAGCCGCCGCATCCGCCGCGACACGCTCTACAGCCTCCCGCACGACCGCGGCCGGGTCGACCGGATGCTGGCGGCGCTCGTCGGCGCCGGCCTGGTGCGCCTGGCGCACGGCCGCACCCCCGCCGACGACCAGGTCGAGCTTGCTCACGAGGCGCTGATCCGCAACTGGCAGCGGCTGCGCGATTGGCTCGAAGAAGAGCGTGACCGCCTGCGCGAGCGCCAGCGCCTGACCTCGGCCGCCGAGCAGTGGAAAAAGCTGAACCGCCGCGACGAGGGCGCGCTGTGGGTCAGCCGCGATCTGCTGCAGACCACGCGCGGCTACGCCGACCTCAGCCCGCTTGAGCAGGAGTTCATCGCCGCGAGCGAGGCGGCGATCGCCGCCAGAGAAGAGGGCAGCCGGCGCGAGCTTGAGGAGGCCCGCCAGCTGGCCGAGGAGCGCGCGCAAACCAACCGGCGGCTGCGCCGCCAGCAGGGCCTGCTGGTGGCCGCCGTGCTGCTGGCGGTGTTCGCCGCAGCTGTGGCGATCCAGCAGTACATTCTGGCCGAGCGCCGCCGCGAGCAGGCCGACCGCGCACGCCAGCAGGTAGCGGCGCAGGCGCTGGTGCTGAAGATGCAGTCGTTCCGCAGCAGCCGCAACTTGTTTCTGCGCGCGGCGATCTGGCTGGCCGAGCACGAGCAGGGCGACACCGGGCAGGCCGCCGCCGACGATAGCGCCCGGCTGGCCTACCAGGATCTGCTGCAGCAGGCCGTGCAGCTGTACGTCCCCGGCATGCCGCACAGCGGCCTTCAAGCGGTGGCCTGGAGCCCCGACGGCCGCCAGATCGCCACAACCGGCGGCGACCGCCTCGTGCGCTTCTGGGATGCTGCCGACCTATGGCAGCCCAAACCGCTGCTGGCGCTCACCCGGGCCGTCACAAGCACGCAGCTCCTGTGGGGCCAGCGCGACCCGGAGCAGCTTCTCGCCGCCGACAGCGACGGCAGCGCGCGGCTGCTCAGCCGCGCCACCGGCGCGACGCTGGCCGCATTTCAGCACGACACCGCCGGCCGCAACCCGATCCGCCTGCTGGCCTGGAGCCCCGACGAGCGCATGCTGCTCACCGGCGGCGTCGACCGGGCGCGCGTGGCCGACAACCAGCCGCCGCGCGACCAGGACACCGTGAAGCTGTGGGACGCGCGGCGCGATCAGGCCGGCGCTCAGCCGGCCGGCCGGCCGCTCTGCACCTGGAACAGCTACAACGAGCCGATCTCGGCGCTGGCCTGGTCGCCCGACGCGACGCTGGTGCTGATCGCCGCGCAGGAAAAGCTAGAAGTGTACTGGGCCAACGCCGAGTGCCAGCTCAAACAGCGCCAAACGCTCGACGGCCCGGTGCGCGCGGCGGCCTGGAGCCCCAACGGCGACTGGCTGCTGCTGGCGGTGAACCGCCAGGCGCGGATCTTGCGCGTGCGCGACGGCGTGCTCGACGCGCAGCCGGCCGCGCTGCTGATCGGCCACACCGACACCATCGGCGCGCTGGCTTGGTCGCCCGACGGCAAGAGCGTCGTTTCCATGGGCGCCGACCGGACGGTGCGCGTATGGGACGTAGCGGCGCTGCAATCGCAGGCGAGCGACCAGGGCACGGCGATCTCGATCCGCCAGATCTCCGAGCTGCGCGGCGAGTGGGAGCAGCTGATCGGCGTGGCGTGGCGCCCCGATAGCCAGGCGCTGCTGGTGGCCGGCGCCGAAAAGCGTGTGTCCGACATCACCGGCGAAACCGACGCCCAGGCGCGCGCCTACTTCGTCGACCACTTCGACGAGGTGCTGCAGATCGCGCAGCGCCAGGCGCCGCCCACCGCCTCGCAAAAGCTGCTCGACTCCGAAGAGGAAGCCCTGATCGAGGCAATGGCTCAGGAGGCCCAGCGGTCGGCCGGCCAGGTGGCCAGCGCTACCGGCCTCACGCCGCGCGACACGTCTACCAACCTGCCTATCCCAACCGCTACCAGCCTGCCTATGCCAACCGCCGGCACAATCGGCCCGCCGACCCATACCGGCAGCAGCACGCAGCTGGCTATGCATACCCAGGTACCGGCGCCGCCCACTTCTGCGCCGACCACTGCTACGCAACCGGCGCCCGAGCCGCCCATTGCTACGGAACCGGCGCCCGAGCCGACGCTGCTGCCAAGCGCGACACCTGCGTCGCCGGTGGCGGCGGCCGTGCCCGGCACGCTGCTGCGCGAGCTACGCGGGCACGCCGACTTCGTGCTCGAGGCACGATTCAGCCCCGATGGCGAGCTGCTCGCCTCGGCCAGCAAAGATGGCACCGCTATGGTGTGGAACCTGGCCGATGGCACGGTGAAGTATGTGCTACGCCACGGCGCGCGCGTAAACAGCGTGGCCTTCAACCGCGACGGCAGCCTTCTCGCAACCACCAGCGACGACCAGAAGGGCCGGCTGTGGAGCATGCGCGACGGCCACCTGATCGCGGAGCTGCCCCACGACGAGCGCGCCAACAACGCCGAGTTCAACCCCGCCGGCGACATGCTCGTCACCGCCAGCCGCGACAACACCGCCAAAGTGTGGCGCGCGAGCGACGGCGCGCTGGTATGCACGCTGCCGCACGCCCGCCAGGTGTTCACCGCGCTGTTCAGCCCCGACGGCAGCCGAGTGGTGACGGCGGTTGGAGACGGCACGGCGCGGATCTGGCAAGTCAGCGCGAATGGCTGCGACACACAGCCGGCGATCACGCTCAGCGGCCACGGCGACTCGGTGCTGAGCGCGCGCTTCAGCGCCGACGGCCAGTTCTTGATCACCGCCAGCGTCGACACCACCGCGCGGATCTGGAATGCCCACACTGGCCAGCAGCTGGTCGTGCTGCGCGGCCACACCGGCTGGGTGCGCAAGCCCTCGTTCAGCCCCGACGGCAGCCTGGCGCTCACCGCCAGCGACGATGGTACGGCGCGGATCTGGCGGGTTGCCGACGGCTCGTCGCTGGCCGTGCTCAGGCACGACGCCGAGGTATCCTCGGCGCGCTTCAGCAACGATGGCCGCTATGTCGTCACCGCCAGCGCCGACCGGAGCGTCCGCCTATGGGACGCCCAGAAAGGCCAGCTGGTGGCCGACATGCGCGGCCACACCGATCCGGTGGTGTCGGCCGAGTTCAGCGACGACGGCAGCATACTCGCGAGCGCCAGCCTCGACGGCACGGTGCGCATTTGGCGGGCCGCGTCGCCGTAGGCGCCACGCCAGCGCGCGCACCTGCCGCGCGGCATGTGCTATCATGACAACTCGGTTTGATCACTGTCTTTTTGGTATGCCCTGCCCGGCAAAGCCGGGCAGGGCATACCAAAAAGAAATTTCGGGGGCGGCAATGCCACCCCCGAACCCCTGCCATACAGCACGCGATCAGCCGAATTTGGTATCATAGGCCGAAGCCAGCTTAGCGGGAGCATATCACCGTGGATCGACTAACGACCCTTTCGCCGCTCGACGGGCGCTACCAGCCCGACGTGGCCGCGCTCGAGGCATATTTCAGCGAGGCGGCGCTGTTCCGCTACCGCGCGCGCGTCGAGATCGAATACCTGATCTTCCTCACCAAAGCGCGCGACGTGACGTTCGTGCCCAAGCTAGGCGCCCAGGCGGTCGGCGAGCTGCGCGGCCTGTACCGCGCATTCAGCCCCGACGATGCCGCCGCCGTGGCCGAGTGGGATCGCAAGGTCAACCACGATGTCAAGGCCGTGGAATACTGGCTGCGCGCCCAGATGGAGAAGCTCGGCCTGGCCGAGTGGAAAGAGGCAGTGCACTTCGCGCTGACGTCGGAAGACGTGAATAACCTGGCCTACGCGCTCATGCTGCGCGAGGCGCGCGACCTGGTGCTGCTGCCGGCGCTGAACGACCTGGGCGCGCAGCTGCACGACCTTGCGCTGGCCGAGGCGGCCACGCCCATGCCCGCGCGCACCCACGGCCAGCCCGCCACGCCAACTACGCTCGGCAAAGAGCTGGCCGTGTTCGTGGCCCGGCTGCGCCGCGCCCACACCACGCTGGCGCACGTTCAGCTCACCGGCAAGCTCAACGGCGCTACCGGCACGCTGGCCGCCCAAGCCGCCGCGCTTCCAAAGCTCGACTGGCTGGCGTTCAGCCGCGCCTTTGTGCGCACGCTCGACCTCGAGCCGCTGCTGCTGACGACGCAGATCGAGCCGCACGACAGCCTGGCCGAGCTGTTCGACGCGCTCAAGCGCCTGAACACGGTGCTGATCGATCTATCGCAGGATCTGTGGCGCTATATCAGCGATGGCTACCTGGTGCAGGCGCCCAAGCCCGGCGAGGTAGGGTCGTCGACTATGCCGCACAAGGTCAACCCGATCGACTTCGAGAACGCCGAGGGCAACCTGGGCCTGGCGAACGCGCTGCTCGAATTCTTCAGCCGCAAGCTGCCGGTGTCGCGCCTGCAGCGCGACCTTTCCGACAGCACGGTGCTGCGCAATATCGGCGTTGCGCTCGGCCACAGCCTGTTCGCCTACCGCCGGCTCGGCCGCGGCCTCGGCAAGCTCGCCCCCGACCGCGAGCGCATGCTGGCCGAGCTGCAATCGCACCCCGAGGTGCTGGCCGAGGCCGTGCAGACGATCCTGCGCCGCGAGGGCTACCCCGAGCCATACGAGCTGCTCAAGCGGCTTACGCGCGGCCGCGCGCTCACCCTCGCCGACCTGCGCGCCTTTGTCGAGACGCTCGACATCGCCGACGCCGTGAAGGACGAGCTGCGCGCGCTGGCGCCCGAGAGCTACACCGGCCTGGCCGATAAGCTCGCGCGATCGATCATCAAACGTTAGCACCGGCGCGATCACCACTCGGGCGCCACGGGGCGCGCCCGTATGCCTTCGGGGATCAACTGGGCCAAAAAAATCGCGCCCGTGCATGGCCGCGAATAGGACTTCAGAACTATATACGGCAGCACACTGGTACCGGTGCCAGTCTACTCTTATGGCCTATTCCCATCCTGCCAGGCCCATGCTACAGTATTCGTGGCGCCCTGGTCTGAAGAGTTGTGGTCACCACCAGCACGTGATGGTCGGCCACCCACCCTTCTAGCCAGGGCGTGGCTCGTTGGCAGGCCCACCGGAATGTAACCCGCTCGCGGTACGCTAGCCAGAAGAACCGCCATCAGAAGAAGTCGAGGTCATGCCATGATCGCCTACACCATCACCCTGCGCTGCCGCATCGCCAACCGCACCGGGATGCTCGGGCGGCTCACCACCGCGATCGGCGAGAACGGCGGCGACATCGGCGCCATCGACATTGTGCGCGCCGAGCGCGACGTGATCGTGCGCGATATTTCGGTGCGCGTGCAGAACGACGAGCACGGCGACCGGCTGGTGGCGGCAATCAACCAGCTGCCCGGCGTCGAGGTGCTGCAGTCGAGCGACCGGGTGTTTCTGGCGCACCTGGGCGGCAAGCTGGCGATCCAGAGCCGCGTGCCGCTCAAGACGCGCGACGACCTCTCGATGGTATACACGCCCGGCGTGGCGCGCGTGTGCCAGCGCATCGCCGAGCAGCCCGAGGCGGCGCACTCACTCACGATCAAGCGCAACAGCCTGGCGGTGGTGAGCGACGGCAGCGCGGTGCTCGGGCTGGGCAACCTGGGCGCGGCCGCGGCGCTGCCGGTGATGGAGGGCAAGGCTATCCTGTTCAAAGAGCTGGCCGATATCGACGCCTTCCCGCTGTGCCTGGCCGGCCAGGACGCCGACACAATCGTCGCCACCGTCGAGCAGATCGCGCCGGTGTTCGGCGCGATCAACCTCGAAGACATCGCCGCGCCGAAGTGCTTCGTGGTCGAGGATCGGCTGCGCGCCAGCCTGGACATCCCGGTGATGCACGACGACCAGCACGGCACCGCCGTGGTGGCGCTAGCGGCGCTGCGCAACGCGCTGCGGATCGTCGGCAAGCGCCTGGAGGCCGCGCGCGTGGTGGTGAACGGCGTTGGCGCGGCCGGCACCGCGATCATCCTGAACCTGCTGGCGGCGGGCGTGGGCGAGGTGCTGGCCTGCGACCTGCGCGGGATTCTGCGGCGCGACGACGTGGCCGGTCTGCCGCCCATGCAGCGGCGCGTGGCCGAGGCCACCAACCGCGAGCTGCGCTCGGGCGGGCTGCGCGAGGCGCTAGCCGGCGCCGACGTGTTTATCGGCGTCTCGACCGGCAACATCCTCACGCCCGAGCTGGTGCGCCTGATGGCGCCCGACTCGATCGTGTTCGCGCTGGCCAACCCCATCCCCGAGGGCGACCCTGAGCAGCTGCGCGATGTGGCGCGGATCGTGGCCACCGGCCGGTCGGACTACCCGAACCAGATCAACAATGTGCTGAGCTTCCCCGGCATCTTTCGCGGCGCGCTCGACGCGCGGGCGCGGGCGATCACGCCGGGCATGCGCCTGGCCGCCGCCGAGGCGCTCGCGGCGGTGATCGCGCCCGATGAGCTGAGCGAGGAGTATATTATTCCCAGCGTGTTCAACCGCGCGATCGTGCCGGCGATCGCCGCGGCTGTGGCGCACGCCGCCACCGAAGAGGGCGTGGCGCGGCGCGAAACGATCTAGCGTGCCACCTTGCCATACCAACTCCGTTTGATTACTTGTGTTTTCTTGTGCGGCGCCCGGCTTTGCCGGGCGCCGCACAAGAAAAGAAATTCGGGGGCGGCAAAGCCGCCCCCGAACCCCCAGCATAAAGCAGCGGTTTTTCCGCTCCGGCTACGAGGCGGCCTCGCGCTCGCGCAGCGGCGTGGACTCCTGGCCCTGGCGCAGGCGCTCTTCGATCGCGGCGATCTCGGCCTGGCGCGCGAGGATCTTCTCGCCGGTGGGCGGCCCCTCGAAGCGCCTGCGCTCGAACGCAAACCAGATCACCACCATCACCACCGCCAGCGCCGCGCCCACATACAGCACCTTCTCGTTCGGCGGCTGGAAGCCGACCCACGCCAGGATCAGGCCGCCGATGATCGCCAGCAGCGCCACCGGCCGCGAGAACGCGCCCAGGTTAAACGGCCCCTTGTGCTTCCAGCTGCGGCCCTCGGCCAGCAGCCCGGCCGCGATCGGCATGGCGTACGAGAGGTACAGAAACACCGCGCAGCCGGCCGCCAGCACCGTGAAGGCCGGGGCGTACAGCGTGCCGATCACCGTCAGCGCCGCGCCAACCCAGATCGCCACCACCGGGGTGCGGTACACCGCGCTTACCGTCTTCAGCGCGTTCGAGCCGGGCAGGCCGCCGTCGCGCGCAAACGCGTAGGTCATACGCGAGAGCGACGTAAGGCCGGCCAGCGCGCATAGGTAGTTCGAGAGCACAATGCCGACGCTGATCAGCGCGCGCAGGAAGCCGGGCATGGCCGAGTTGCCGAGCAGCCAGTAGAACACATTCGCGCCCTGCCCCGCGCCCTCGTCGAGGCTCGGCATCGCCAGCACCAGCGCGCAGACCATGACATAGCCAAACAGGCCCGACCAGAACACCGCCTGGATCATGCCGCGCGGCACGATCCGCGCCGCGTCGCGCGTCTCTTCCGAGGTATGCGCCGAGGCGTCGAAGCCGGTGATCGTATAGCACACCAGCAGCAGGCCCAGCAGAAACGCCTTGAACAGGCTATCGGTCGCCGGCCACACGCCCGCGCCGGGGTCGCCGGTGTAGTTCGTGAACGTGAACAGCCGGCCGAAATCGAGGCTCGGCGCGAACGCCAGCAGCGCCAGCGTCAGCACGATCGCCGTCGCGAAGATCAGGTAGCCGCTGAAATCGGTAAGCAGCGTCGTCACGCGGATGCCGAAGTGGTTGAACAGCGCCTGGGTCACCACGATCAGCGTGACGATCACAAACTGCGGGATGCTGAACGTGGTGCCCAGCAGGTCGATATTGCCAACCTGGGTCAGGTCGACGCCGAACCACGGCCCGAGGATCAGGCCGTTCAGCAGGAAGAACAGGCCCACATCGACCGACGCGACAACGAATACCAGGCCGAGCAGGTTGTACCAGGCGGTGGCCCAGCCCCAGCCCTTGCCGCCGAGGATCGAGCTCCAGTGGTACAGGCCGCCTGCGGTGGGGTAGGCCGAGGCGATCTGTGCCATCGCCAGCGCGACAATCAGCGCGAACAGGGCGCCAACCGGCCAGCCGATGCCGATCGCGCCGCCGCCCGCGGCGTTGAAGCCAGTCTGAAAGGCGGTAAGGCCGCCCGCGACAATGCAGATGATCGCGAACGAGATCGCGAAGTTCGAGAAGCCGCTCATGCGCCGCAGCAGCTCCTGGGCATAGCCCATGCTATGCAGCTCCCTGACATCCGCATCGTGGTCGTGGCCGTGCCCGCTCGGATGATTTCGATTGGTCGACATTCGGATGTTCCTCCTCTTGTAGCCGTCATTCTCCAGCCGCCATCCTCCAGCCGTCATGGTTCGGGGGCGTACAGCTCCAGCATCAGTGCGACCGCACGTCGCCAGCGTGCCCGGCGGGTCTCGCGTTCGTCGCCGGTGATCCGTGGCGTATATACCTCCGCTGCCCGCCACGACGCGGCGATCGCGCCGAGGGGAACGCCGTAGGCGTGGTGGCGGGCCATATGGGCAACGCCCGAGGCGGTAGACTCGACCTGGGCGGCCACTTGAACCTCGCTGCCGAGGTTGTCGGCCAGGGCCTGCATGAGGAAGCGGTTGCGCGCGGGGCCGCCGTCGACGCGCAGGCCGGCCAGCGCCAGCCCGGCGTCGCTCTGCATGGCCTCGGCCACGTCGGCTACGCGCTGGGCCAGGCCCTCGAGCGTGGCGCGCACCAGCTCGGCGCGGCCGCTGCCGCGGCTCAGCCCGAAGATCGTGCCGCGCGCCTGCGGCCGCCAGTAGGGCGCGGCCAGGCCGGCCAGCGCCGGGATGTACAGCGGCGTGGTTGCCGGGTCGGCCTGCTCGGCCAGCGCGGCGCTCTCGTCCGCACTGCCGATGACGCCAAGCTCGTCGCGCAGCCACTCCACCGCGGCGCCGGCCACGAACACGCCGCCGTCGAGCGCGTAGTGAGTGGCCTCGGGCGTCTGCCACGCCACCGTGCCGAGCAGCCCGTGGTCGCTCAGCACCGGGCGCGCGCCGGTGTTCAGCAGCAAGAACGCGCCGGTGCCAAAGGTGCACTTGGCGCTGCCCGGCGCGAGGCAGCCCTGCCCAAACAGCGCGGCCTGCTGGTCGCACAGCAGGCCGTGCAGCGCCAGCGTGCGCCCGCCAATCGCAATCTCGCCGGCGTAGCCAGCCGAAGGCAACACCTGCGGAAGGATGGCGCGCGGCACGCCGAACAGCGCCAGCAGCTCGTCGTCCCAGCCGAGCGCGTTGATGTCGTACAACAGCGTGCGCGAGGCGGTGCTGGCGTCGGTGACGTGCCGGCGGTCGGCGCTGAGCCGCCAGATCAGCCAGGTGTCGACGGTGCCGAAGCGCAGCTCGCCGGCCGCCGCGCGCCGCGCCAGCTCGGGCTGGTCGCGCAGCACCTGAGCCAGCTTGCTGGCCGAGAAGTACGGGTCGAGCAGCAGGCCGGTGCGCTGGCGCACCAGCGCGCCATGGCCGGCGGCCTCCAGCTCGGCGCAGATCGCCGCGCCGCGCTTGTCTTGCCAGCTGATCGCCGGGGTCAGCGGCGCGCCGCTGGCGGCATCCCACAGCAGAAACGTCTCGCCCTGGTTGTCGAGCCCGGCCACGGCGGCGGGGTACTGCTCGAGCAGCGGCGCGCAGGCCAGCTCGACCGAGCGCAGGATGTCGAGCGGATCCTGCTCGATGCGCGTCTCGCCGATCACGGTTGTGGTCACCGGCGCAGCATTGGTGGCCAGCACGCGCCCGGCGCGGTCGCTGATCAGCGCCTTGGTGTGGCTGGTACCCTGGTCGATGCCCAGGATGTAGTCGCTCAATGGCCTGCCCTTAGCTATGCTCGCCCCCTGCCTCGTGCTCGCCCCCTGCCACCACCCTACTCCGGCGTCACGTAGGCCGCCGTGATGCCGCCATCCACCGTAAACGTCGCGCCGGTGACATACGACGACTCGTCGGAGGCCAGGAACAGCGCGGCCTGGGCGATCTCGCGGGCCTCGCCGAAGCGGCCGATCGGGATGTGCACCAGCCGGCGCTGCTTTTTCGCCTCGGTGTTGAGGAACTTCATCAGCAGCTCGGTGCGCAGCGGGCCGGGGCACAGCGCGTTGACGCGGATGTTCTCGCGGGCGTGGATCACCGCCAGCTCGCGCGTCATCGAGAGCACGCCGCCCTTGCTGGCCGTGTAGGCGATCTGCGGCGTGGCGGCGCCCAGCAGCGCCACAAACGACGCCACGTTGATGATCGACCCGCCGCCGGCGCGGCGCAGCGCCGGTATGCCATACTTGCAGCCGAGGAACACGCCCTTGAGGTTGATGTTCATCGTCAGATCCCACACCGCCTCGTCGGTGGTCATGGCGTTGTCGTCGTCGCTGTGCATGATCCCGGCGTTGTTGAACAGCACGTTCAGCTTGCCGAACGACTCCTCGGCCGCGCGCACCATGCCCTCGGCGTCGGCGCCCTTCGATACGTCGGCGTGTACGTATACCGCCCGGCCGCCGGCGGCCTGCAGCTCGGCCACCACCGCCTGCCCGGCGTCGTCGTTGACATCGGCCACCACGATCGCGGCGCCCTCGCTGGCCCACAGCAGCGCGGCCTCGCGCCCAATCCCCGAACCCGCCCCGGTGATCAGGGCTACTTTGTCTTGTAGTCGCATTCCTTTTCCTCTGATGTTGTCATATCTTCCAGGGGGCGTGCGGCCGGTGTGCGATACCCCTCACCCGCTGCCCCCCGCTCCCCTGCTGGGATCGGGGGTGATTCTCGGTGTGCCGGCGCCGGCGCAAGCACACCGAGTCTTTTCCCCTCCCCGCTGGCGGGGTAGCAACAAGGCTAGGCTCTTTCAAAGTACCGCGCCCGCTCCCAACTCGTCACCACCTCGTCGAACTTGCGCTGCTCAGTGCGGATGAAGTGCAGATAGTGCTCGGCCACGTCGGCGCCAAAAGCCTCGCGCGCGAAGTCGCTGCGCTCGAACTCGCCGATCGCCTCGTACAGCGTCGTCGGCACGCGCGGCAGGTTCTGCGCGGCGTACACATCGCCCTGGAACACCTCGGGCGGCTCGATCTTGTTCGCCACGCCGTCGAGGCCGGCGGCGATCGCTGCGGCGTAGGCGATGTACGGGTTCGCGTCGGCGCCCGGCAGCCGGCACTCGACGCGCAGCGACTTGCCGTGGCCAACCACGCGGAAGCCCGAGGTGCGGTTGTCGTAGCTCCAGGCGATGCCGGTGGGCGCCCACGATCGCGACTGGTAGCGCTTGTACGAGGCGACATACGGGGCGTAGCACGCCGAAAGCTCGCGCGCGCGCCGCATCCAGCCGCCCAGGAAGTAGCGGAAGGTGTCGTTGCTGGTGATCTTGCCAACCAGCTGCTTGTCGCCCACAAAGCCCGGCGTGTCGTCGGCGGCATTCCACAGGCTCATGTGGATGTGGCAGCTCGAGCCGGTGTGGCGCTCGTCCCACTTGGCCATAAACGTGATCGCCTTGTTCTGCTGCCAGGCGATCTCTTTGGCGGCGTGCTTGTAGAGGATGTTGCGGTCGCACTGCTCGAGCGCGCCGCAGAACTGCAGGTTGATCTCCTGCTGGCCCAGGCCGGCCTCGCCCTTGCTGAACTCGATCGGCACGCCGCTGTTGTCCAGGTGCCGCCGGATCGCGCCAACCAGGTCGTCTTCCTTGGTGCCCTGCAGGATGTGGTAGTCCTCGTTGTAGTCGCCGATCGGCCGCAGGTCGTGGTAGTTCTTGGCCTTGGCCGAGTCGAACGACTCGTTGAACAGGTACAGCTCGATCTCCGAGCCGCCCTTCACCGTGAAGCCCATGGCCTTGGCGCGCTCAAGCTGGCGCTGCAGCATGCGCCGCGGCGCCACCTCGACAATCGCATCGTCCTGGGTGTACAGGTCGCACAGCACGATCGCCGTCTTCGGCAGCCAGTCGGCGCGGCGCAGCGTTGCCAGGTCCGGCACGCAGTGGAAATCGCCGTAGCCCGTCTCCCAGCTGGTGTACTTGTAGCCGGGAATGACGTCCATCTCCATATCGCAGGCCAGCAGGTAGTCGCAGGCGTGCATCCCGTCGTCGAGCACGTGATCCATGAAGAAGTGGCCGGTGATACGCTTGCCCATCAGGCGGCCGTACATGTCGGGGAATACCGTCAGCACCGTCTCGATCTCGCCGCGCTCGACCAGCTCGCCGAGCTGGGCGCGGGTCAGCATGCCAGGGACTGGACCATGTGCCATGAGTCACCTCGCTGTGAATTACAGGTACTTTCCCGCTTTCCATTGCGCTGCGCCAATGGAAAGGAGAAAAGGGCGTATCGCGCTGCCGCGGGCGGAACGTTCTTGAAATGCGGTTCACCTCGTCGCTCTGACGCTGAAAGAGCAAGCGAACCGGGGGTGTGCCGGCTAAAAATGGTTTAGTCTCAAACCTATTGGGGTGCGCACTATTCTAGGTGATACGCCGGAGGGCTGTCAACATTGTGGGAAAAGACACGATCCGCAAAATAGCGATATTGTCATCTTGAGCGCCAGGGCGCACCTTTTGCCGAATACGCGCTGTTCTGTATATGTTAGAGCTTACGCAGCTAAAGCTTTGCATTTCAAATCGACACCGGAAGAGGAGCAAGAATGTACCGCAAAGTTATTGGCTTAACCATCAGTCTATCGATCCTGGTGATGCTGGTGCTAGCCGCGCCGGCCGGCGCCCACCCCGTCGTCGTCGGCGACACCAGCCGCGCCGACTGGTTCGCCAAGGGCCCGCCCGAGCCGAACAACGGCGCGATCGTGCGCGACTCGGCCGGGCGCGGCGAGTATGTGTGGAGCGACGCCAGGGGCGACCAGCGCCAGGCCAGCACGATCGGCGCAACCGGCGATATCACGCGCGAGGCCGACCTGACGCGCTTCTCGGTGACGGCCGACGCCAGCAATATCTACTTCCTTGCCAAAGTCGAGCACTACTCGGGCATCAAGAACGACCCCGCGCTCCAGCTGATGATCTCGATCGACCGCGACCACGCCGCCAACAGCGGCGAGGTTGCCCTTCCCGACGGCGTGAACACCAACGTGGGCGCCACCGCAGCCTGGGAGTACGTGGTGCAGTCGCGCTTCAGCAAGGGCACCGGCGGCACCGGCGTCTACGCCGTCAGCGCCGCGCCGTGGGTCTACTCCAGCCCCACCGTCACCCAGACGGTCGGCAGCGGCCAGCTCGTCACCTCGAGCGCCAACGGCGGCGGCTACGCCGAGCTAGCGGTGCCGTGGAGTGCGATCGGCGGCCTGCCCGCGTCGCAGAGCTCCCTGCGCTTCACCGTCTCGACCTACTACAGCGACCACCGCGGCGCCAACGGCAACCCCTCGCTGGCGATCGACACGCTCAGCAGCACAGGCGCCAGCGCCGAGCTGAGCGACGGCACGATCGACAGCGCGGTCGACCTGCACTTCACGGCCACCGGCGAGGTGTTCGCCCCGCTGCTGATCTCGGAGTTCCTGCCCGACCCTCCCGGCAGCAGCGACCCGAAGGGCGAGTGGATCGAGCTGTACAACCCGAACAGCTTCGACGTGAGCCTGAAGGGCTACAAGGTCGGCGACCAGCCCTACCGCGGCGGCTCGCAGGGCATGGCCCAGCTGCCCGACCAGCTGCTCGCGGCCGGGCAGGCGGTGGTGGTGGCCAATGATATCGCCACCTTCAAGAAGAACAACCCGACGCTGAACCTGCCCGCCGCCCAGCTGATCGACCTGGCTACGCTGCCGGCGTACACCAGCTGGGGCACCGGCAAGGTCTCGCTGCAGAATGAGAACAAAGGCGCGGCCTTTAAAGAAAGCCTCGCGCTGCTCGACCCCAGCGACACGATCGTCGACCTGGTGCAGTACGCCTTTAAAACCGCCACTGGCCCAACCGGGCTCGACCCGGACGTCAAGCCGATCGTGCTCACCGGCACGGCTGTCGGTCCCAACGCCAGCTACGACCGCTGCCCCTCGGGCAGCGACACCAACGACGGCGGGATCGACTTCTTTGTGCGCACCACCGGCCAGAACCCCGGCACGCCCTGCGTGACGGTGCCCGGCGTCGACCTGCGCATCGCCAAAGATGGCCCCGACATCGTCGACGGCGCCGCAGGCACGCCGATCCAGTATGTCATCCCCTTCAGCAACGCCGGCTCGTCGGCCGCCAGCAACGTAGTGATCACCGACACGCTGCCGGCCGAGATGAGCTTCAGCGGCCAGTCGGCCAGCGCGGGCGTGGTGTTCGCCGGCCAGAACGGCCAGACCCTGACGTGGACGATCGCCAGCGTGCCGTCGCAGGCCAGCGGCTCGATCACGCTGAACGTGACGCTCGCCGGCACGGTGGCGCCCGATACCGCGCTCACCAACAGCGTGGGCATCATCAGCACGCCGGCCGAGGCCGACGCGACGCGCCATAACAACGTTGCCACGCAGACGCTGATCACCACCGGCCCGCCCGACCTGACGCTTAACACCAGCTGGGCGCAGGCCAGCGGCGTCGGCCCCGGCCAGACCGCCAGCTTCGCGATTATCTACGAGAACGCCGGCGAGAACGACGCCAACGACATTACGATCGTCGACACGCTGCCGGCCGGCGCTACCTTCGTGAGCGCCGAGCCAGCCCCCGCCAGCGTGCAGGGCAACGTGCTGACGTGGAAGGTGCCGTCGCTCACCTACCTCGAGACCGGCTCGATCAAGGTGAACCTGCAGATCGGCGCGGGCGTGCCGATCGGCACGCTGCTGACCAACAGCGCGGCGATCAGCAGCAACCCGCCCGACCTCGACCGCCCCGACGAGCACCCCGACAGCGAGCTCAGTTCGCTGATGGTGGGCCACCAGCTGTTCATGCCAGTGGCGGCGCGCTAGGCTACGCCTGGGGCAGCAGAATGCAGGAGGTTCCGCGCCACGCGCGGAACCGCTCCTGCATTCTACGCTGTTCGCTTGATCACATAGAGATTGTGTTGCACTACGTCAGGGCTCGTGCAACGTCTTTCGCCCCTCCTCTCCCGCGCGCGGGAGAGGAGGTTTGGGCGGCTTTGCCGCCCCAAACCCCCACCAACGTGTAAGTTATCAGCGGAGCGGCAAGATCACCGTGAAGGTGCTGCCCTGATCCTTGCCGGGGCTGGCGGCCTCGGCCCGGCCGGCGTGAGCCTCGGCCAGCGCCTTGACGATCGCCAGGCCCAGGCCAGTGCCGCCAGTCTCGCGGCTGCGCGACTTATCGGCGCGGTAGAAGCGGTCGAACACCGAGGCGACCTGCTCGGGCGCCAGGCCCTCGCCGCTGTCGCGCACCGCAAGGCGCACCTCGGCCGCGCTGGCGGCCAGCGCCACCTCGATCTCGCCGCCCGGCGGGGTGTGGCGCAGCGCGTTCGAGAGCAGGTTGAACAGCACCTGGCGCAGGCGCGTCGGATCCACCTGCACCACCGGCAGCGGCGGCGCTGCCGCCACCAGGCGTATCTCCTTCTCGTCGGCCAGCGGCTCGAGCACCTGCAGCGTCTCGGCCACCAGCGCGCCCAGGTCGGTCGGCTGCAGGGCCAGGGGCAGCTGGTGGCTCTCGGCCAGCGCCAGCTCGCGCAGGTCGTTCACCAGCTGAATGAGGTGGCGCGTCTGGGAGTACAGGTTGGCGATCGCCGCCTCGTCGAGCGTAGCGACGCGGTCGAGCGCGGCGCGCAGATTGCCGGCCAGCACCGTCAGCGGCGTGCGCAGCTCGTGCGACACGTCGGCCATCAGGTTGTTGCGCAGCGCCTCGGCGCCCTGCAGGTCGGCCACCATCTTGTTGAACGCCGCGCCCAGCTCGGCGATCTCCTGGCTGCCGCGCTCCGACACGCGCACCGCCAGGTCGCCCTCGCTGACGCGCCGCGCGGCGCGCGCCATTGCGCTGATCGGCGCGCTCACCCAGCGGCCGATCAGCACGCCCGCGCCCAGCCCCACCAGCAGCGAGAGCGCCAGGAAATCGACCAGGCGGCGGGCGATCTCGGCGTCGTCGGCGATGTCGCCGCCGGGCGCGGGCGTATCCCAGCCGGCCATGTGCGGCACGACGATCGCCAGAAACTGCATAAAGAACACGCCGAACAGCACCCCACCGATCAGCAGGCTGAGCCGCACCCACAGTCGATTCATGGCTGGCCTCGCTCGACGCTCAGGCGGTAGCCCACGCCGTATACCGTCTGAATATAGCGCGGGTTCTCGGGGTCGGGCTCGATCTTGCGCCGCAGGTTGCGGATGTGCGTGTCGAGCACGCGGCCGATCTCGCCGTACAGGTAGCCCAGCGCCTGCTCGAGCAGATCCTCGCGCGTCAGCGTGTAGCCGGGGTTTTCGAGCAGCGCCTTCAGCAGGCTGAACTCGGTGCGCGTCAGCGCCACCGGCCGGCCCTCGACCCACAGCGCGCGCTGGTCGATGTCCAGCCGCAGCCCGCCGCACACCAGCACGCGCGGCACGGCAGCCGGCAGCCGATCGAGCCGCGTGCGCCGCAGCAGCGCGCCAACCCGCGCCACCACCTCGCGCGGGTTGAACGGCTTGGTGATGTAGTCGTCGGCGCCAAGCTCGAGCCCCACGATCTTGTCGCCGTCGTCGACGCGCGCGGTCAGCAGGATGATCGGCAGCGCGGCCAGCGCCGCGTCGGCGCGCACGCGCCTGGTCACATCCCAGCCGTCGCGCCGCGGCATCATCAGGTCGAGCAGCAGCAGGTCGGGGCGCTCGAGCCGCACTGTGTACAGCGCCATGTCGCCGTCGTGGGCCACCAGCACCTGGTAGCCGGCCTGCTCGAGGTAGCCGCGCAGCACCGCCACAATCGACGCGTCGTCGTCAACGATCAGAATTCGCTCTGGCATAGGCCGATCCTAGCACACAATCCTCAAGGGAATCTCGAGAATTTCGCCAGCATTTCTCGAGATTCTCTCCAGATTGCTGCGCTATGCTAGCTACAAAAAGCAAGAAGGAGCGTACACACCCATGAACACGACATCGCGCGCTCGGCCGCAGCTAGCCTTGCTGCTGGCCGCGCTGCTGGCGCTGGCCGGCTGCTCGCTGCTCGGCGGGCCGGCAAACCTCAGCGTCACGCCCGCCCAGAAGGACCTGCCGTACGCCAGCGGCGCCGGCACGCAGAAGCTCGATCTGTACCTGCCGCAGGGCAGCGGGCCGTTCCCGGTGATCATCAACATCCACGGCGGCGGCTTCAAGCTCGGCGACAAGAGCATGGTCGGCGCGGCGATCGGCCAGGCGTTCCTGGATGCCGGCTACGCGATCGCCAGCATCGACTACCGCCTGTCGGGCGAGGCCACCTTCCCGGCCGCCGTGCTCGACGCCAAGGCCGCCGTGCGCTTCCTGCGCGCCAACGCCGCCAAGTACAACCTCGACCCGAACAAGATTGTGGCGTTTGGCCAATCGGCCGGCGGCAACATCGCGGCCATGCTCGGCACCAGCGGCGACATCGCCGCGTTCGACGACGCGAAGCTCGGCAGCGCCGGCGTCTCGAGCCGCGTGCAGGCGGTGGTCGACTGGTTCGGCCCCATCGACTTCGGCCAGATGGACGCGCAGGCCAAGGCCCAGGGCTGCTCCTCGAGCGACCAGACCCACAACACCGCTAGCTCGTTCGAGTCGCTGTACCTCGGCGCCACCGTGCCCAGCGCGCCCGATCTGGTGAAGCAGGCCAACCCGATCACCTACATCAGCGCCGACGACCCGCCGTTCCTGATCCAGAAGGGCGACCAGGACTGCACCGTGCCGATCGAGAACACCAAAATGCTGGCCGACGCGCTCAAGGCTGCCGGGAACGACGTGCAGTACGACCTGCTGGCCGGCGTGGGCCACGGCGACAGCGGCAGCACGCTGGTGTTCGAGGGCAGCGCGAACATCCAGCGCGTGCTTACGTTTCTGAAAGAGAAGCTCGCGGCAGCGCCCGCCTGAGCCACGGGCGCAGGCGTCCAACCACCAGGCCGCGTTGGGCAGCCGTGTCAAATCGCCGCCGCCAGTCGTTATTTATGTAGGACTTACGCAGTTGGTGCGCTCTGCCTGCGGCGCTGCCGCAGGCAGGTGTGCCGCGTCGGGATACCAGACAGGGCAGCCGCGTACGTCCTAATTATAGCGAACGACACGCGGAGGCGCGCATGCCAACAACGAAAAAAGCGCTGGTGCTCTCGGGCGGCGGGGGGCGCGGCGCGTACCATATCGGCGTCATCGAGGCGCTGGTGGCGGCCGGCTGGATGCAAGACGGCAAAGGGCCGGATATTATCGCCGGCACCTCAATCGGCGCGATCAACGCCGCGGCGCTGGCCTCGGGCCTGACGGTAGCGCAGCTGAAAGCGCGCTGGCTGGCCATGCACACCGAGGAGGTGCACCGGCTCTCGGCCGACCTGCCGGCGATCAGCCGGCCGCTGCTGCGCTTCCTGCTGCGCAGCGTGCTCACATCCGACGCGCACGGCGGCGCGCGCGACGAGCTGCCGCCCGCCGAGCGCAACATGAGCGCGCAGGGGTTGTTCAGCCGCCTCGGCGCGCTGTTTCACGCCCGGCCGTTCCGCAGCCTGCTGGACACCACGCCCTGGCGCCACACGCTGGCGCAGTGGATGGACTTCGCCCGCATCAACTCAGCCGCCGCCCCGGCGCTACTGCTAGCCGCTACCGAGCTGCAGAGCGGCACGCTGCGCGTGTTCTGCAACCGCCCGCTGGCAGGCCGCCCGGCCGACACGATCGCGCTCGACCAGCTGATGGCCTCGTCGAGCATCCCGATCGTCTACCCCTGGACGTCGATCGGCGACGCGAAGTACTGGGACGGCGCGGTGCTGGCCAATACGCCGCTCGAGCCGGTGATCGACCTGGCCGGCGCCGACGAGGTCGACATCCTGGTGGTGATGATGACGCCCTGGAATGCCGACCCCGACACCATGCGGCTCCAGACGCGCCAGATGCCGCAGGACCTCGTGCAGGCGCTGTCGCTGACGCTCGACTGGGCGCTGCTGGCGTCGTACCGGGTGGCCTTTGAGGCGATCGAGCACCGCAACCGGCTGGCCCAGGCCGCCGCCAAGCTGGCCCAGGCCGCCGCGCAGCTCGGCGACGCGAGCATGCAGCTGGAGGGGCCGGTGCCGCGCCCGATCGCACCGCCCACCGTGATCGCCCCAGCCGAGCTTATGCCGCTCGACTGGATCATCGACTACGAGACCGCCAACCACCAGGCGCTGTTCGCGCAGGGCCGCGCCGACGCCGAGCGCGCACTTGCGCGGCGCGCCGCCCCAGAAAATTCTGCTTGATGTATACTAGCGCCATCACGCATCCTTTCCGCATACACCGAGCCATGATCGTCGACTTGCAGATCCACACCACGGCCACACCGCACCACTCGCGCTGGGAGCCGGCCGCGCTGGCCCGGCACGCCGCCGGGCTGGGCATGCGCGCGATCGCCGCGACCGACCACAACAGCACTGCCGGGGTGCGCGCCCTGCTCGAGGCCGGCGCGCGCTACGGCGTCGGCGTGGTGCCCGGCGTCGAGATCGACAGCGGCTTTGGCGGCAAGCTGTGGCACACGCTGATCTACGGCGCGCCGCCCGAGGCGCCCGAGCTGCTAGCGCTGTGCGAGGCGGTATTCGCGCGTAACGCCGCCGACGCCGCCGCGCTGCGCGGCGAGCTGGCCGGCCGCGGCTTCGCGCTGAGCGGCCTGGGCGAGTTGGGCCGCCCGCCAAACGTTGCCGACGTGGGCGCCGCGCTGGCACGCCAGAACAAGCTGCCCGGCCGCCAGCCCGGCGACGACGACGAGGCCGCCGGCATGCGCTACATCCTCACCCAGCTGCCTGGCGGCTACCGCCCGCTCGGCGTCGACGAGGTGATCGCGGCGGCGCACCGCGTGGGCGGCGTGGCGGTGCTGGCCCACCCCGGCCGCTCGAAAGGCATCTACGCCATCCCCGCCACCACCGCCGACATCGCCGCGATGGCCGAGGCCGGGCTCGACGGCCTGGAGGCATTCTACCCAGCCCACAGCGACGAGCAGCGCGCGTTCTACCGCCAGCTGGCCCGGCGCCACCACCTGCTCGTCACCGCCGGATCGGACTCGCACGGCCCCGAGCAGCCGCTCGGGCAATGGCCCGCCGAGTGGTGCGCGGCATTTCTCGAGCGCATGGGCGTATGAGTGCAGCTGGTATACGAGGCTGTTGATGTCTGATACCGAAGCCGTCGCGCAGCTCAAGCAATTGCTCGACACCTACCGCCGCCGCCTTGCCTACGAGCTTCGGCAGCAGGCGCGGCAGGGCAGCGCGGCTTCATTCGAAACCCTTGAGGGCATCCAGGAGGCGCGCCTGGAGATCGAGCGCATCAAGCAAGAGCTGCGGCACAAAGGCGTCGACGTGCCCGATCAGCTCTACGACCGCGCAATACCCGATCCTCCGCCAATTGCACCCTTCCCTCAGCCGCAGCGGCCTGCACGGCTCGCGCTGATTGGCGGCATCGGTCTCGCGATGATCGTACTGGTGGTTACGCTGCTGGTGATACAGCGCGAGCGTTTGGCAAGCCTCACTGCCCAAACAGCGCCCTCAGCTGCCGCCCCGGCCACAGCTTCGGCCATAGGTGCGCCGTCGTCTCAGCCAATTGGCAGCCCGACCATAGCACCGTTGGCGTGCGCCGATCGCTATGAGCCAGACGACAGCGCTGAACAGGCAGTCCTGATCAAATCAAACGAAATTCAAACCGAGCACGCCTTCTGCCCCGACAACGATCGCGATTGGGTTCGGTTCTTCGCAAAAGGCGTGAATACCTACTACCTCTACACCGACACGCGCCCATACAGCCAGAAGTCGCCGCTGGGCGTCACCGGTGTTGATACTCTTCTGTATATTGTCGATAGCGATATGAAGTCGGTGCTCGACTTCAATGACAATATCACCGACCCACCGAGCCTGGACTCCGCAGTCTACTTTGTGCCAAAGCAGGATGGCTGGTACTATGCCTACGTTGTCAATACTGGCGGTATCGGCGGCGCTACGTTGCGCTACGACCTGGGATTGCAGCTGTGCCCCTTCAATCAGCGCTGCGGAAGTCGGCCCGAATCAGCGGCCCAGCCCGACGCTATCGCGGCAACGCCAACCTTGCCAACAATGTTCGACGAGTTCGCGCACACCCCAACGCCGACACAGACGTTCGACGAGTTCGCGCACACCCCAACGCCGCTATCCGAGCCTACACCCTGAGCGCTTCAACCATCGAAGCATCCGAGGCGCCCGATGTTCAAGCCGTGTAATTAGTCAGGGCCATAAAGTATAGTACCGCTCTGCCGAGCACGCCGACTGCGCAAGCCCTTATTTTGCCGGCGCTGAGACCATGCACCTGCTGCCCAACGGCATTTCTGGAGTGTGAAGCCACATGGAGGAACAAGCAATGCAACCATACCGGGTATGGGCGCACGCGGCGTTCGCGCCCGAGGCGCTGGCCGAGCTGGCGCCTATCGCCGACGTGCAGGCCGGCTCGGCCCACGACGCGGGCTGGCTGGCTGCAGCAGCCAGCTTCGACGCGCTGATCCTCGACGGCGTGACGCTGATCGACGGGGCCACGCTCGACCAGATCGGGCCGCGCGTGCGCGTGCTGGCGCGCACCGGCATCGGCGTCGACCGGATCGACCTGGCGGCGGCGACCGAGCGCGGCGTGCTGGTGGTGAACACGCCCGACGGCCCCACCGAGTCGACCGCGCAGCACGCCATTGCGCTGCTGCTCAGCCTGACCAAGCGCGTGGCCACGAGCGACCGCAGCCTGCGCGCGGGGCAGTGGCAGATGCCCACGCCCGGCCTCGAGCTGCTGGGCGCCACGCTCGGCCTGGTGGGGCTGGGGCGCATCGGCGGGCGCGTGGCCGAGATCGCGCGCGCGCTGGGCATGCGCGTGCTTGCCTTCGACCCCTACATCGCCGCCGGGCGCGCCGCGGCCCTGGGCGTAACGCCAACCGCCTCGCTCGAGGATCTGCTGGCCTCGGCCGACGTAGTATCGCTGCACTGCCCGGCGATCCCCGAAACCTACCGGCTGATCGACGCGGCGGCGCTGGCGCGCATGCGCCCAGGCAGCTACCTGATCAACGTGGCGCGCGGCGCGGTGGTGGACGAAGACGCGCTGGTGAGCGCGCTGCGCGACGGCCACCTGGCCGGCGCCGGCCTCGACGTGTACGAGAGCGAGCCTGCCGCCGCCGATCACCCGCTGTTCAGCCTGCCGAATACCGTCTGCACGCCGCACATCGCCTCGTATACCACAGCCGGCGTGCTGAAGATGCAGGTGATGGCGTGCCAGCAGGTGGCGCTGGCGCTGCGCGGCGAGCGCCCGACCGAGCTAGTAAACCCGCAGGTGTGGGGGCGCCACCGCGTGGCCGGCCCGCAGTAGCCGGCCAGCCGATTGC
This sequence comes from Kouleothrix sp., assembly GCF_046328425.1. NCBI lineage: Bacteria > Bacillati > Chloroflexota > Chloroflexia > Chloroflexales > Roseiflexaceae > Kouleothrix > Kouleothrix sp. Next base: position 124,045 of record NZ_JAXLWP010000006.1, on the reverse strand, counting down.
AATGCCGCAAAGGAAAATGGTGAGGCGTCGCCGCGCCTGCCCTGCCGAGCAGGCGCGGTTGCCAGCCAGCCACAACAGCCGGAAGGAAAAAACATGCTACAGCCTAATCGGGTCAAGCAGGCGCTACGCCGCGGCGAGCAGGTCGTCGGCACAATGATCAGCGAGGTCGGCTCGCCGGGGGTGGTGTGGCTGCTGGCCAACGCCGGGTTCGACTTTGTGTTCATCGACATGGAGCACGGCACCTTCGAGCTGGCGGTCGTCGCCGACATGATCAAGGTGGCGCGGCTGGCCGGGATCGTGCCGCTGGTGCGCGTGCCCGACCTGGCCTACCACCTGGTGGCGCGCGTGCTCGACGCCGGAGCGATGGGCGTGATGCTGCCCCGCGTCGAGACGCGCGCCCAGGTTGAGCAGTTCGTGAGCTTCATGAAGTACCCGCCGGCCGGCGTGCGCGGCGCGTCGGGCACGCGTGGCCATACCGACTACGGCGGCGCGCGCCCGCAGGAGCTGGTGGCGCATATGAACGAGCACATGCTGGTGATTCTGCAGATCGAGCGCAAGCGCGCGGTCGACGATATCGACCAGCTGCTCAGCGTGCCAGGGGTTGATGTGGCGCTGATCGGCCCGTTCGACCTGACGATCTCGCTCGGCGAGGACGACACGCGCGCGCCGGAAGTCGAGGGGGCAATTCAGCAGGTCGTCGACGCGGCGCGCCGGCACGGCGTGGCCTCGGGCATCCACACCCACGACGCGGCCGAGGTGGCGGGCTGGGGCGCGCGCGGCATGACCATGCTGACGTGCAATAGCGACATGGGCTTTCTGGGAGCCGGGGCGCGCCAGACTGTCGCGGCGCTGCGTGTGGGCGCGGCGCCCGGCGACGCAGCCAGCGTCAATGTCTAGCGCGGCGCTATAGCCACGCGCACAGCGATTGAGCGCGGGGCGTAGAGCAATCGGCCTTCCTGATGCGCTCGGGGGTCATACGCTGTTCGCCTGATCACGTTAGATTGTGTTGCACGACGTGGCTTCGCCACTTAGGGCAACACAATCAGAATGGGCGGCGAAGCCGCCCCCAAACCCCCGCCAAAGTGTCAGTAATCAAGCGAATTTGGTATCACTCCGCAGGATCAGTAACGCTGCTCCTGGCTATCGAGGAGCTGTGAGGAGTCGCGCGTTGGCGTGCGTAGCTGGCATAGCCTGCCGCTGCGCCCGCGACTCTTGGCGGATCGGCTTGCTTTCGCCGCCGTGGTCGCCGCTGCCCCCGCCGCCGTGGTCGCCGCCCCCACCTCCACCGCCACTGTCGCCGCCACCACCGCCGCCGCCGCTGTTGTCGCCGCCACCATCGCCGCCACCGCCGCCACCCCCGTGGTCGCCGCCACCATCGCCGCCACCGCCGCCACCCCCGTGGTCGTCACCGCCACCGCCGCCGCCACTGTTGTCGCCGCCGCCGCTGCGCAGCTCGATGCGCCGGGCGACCAGCTGGCCATCGGGGCGCCGCAGCGCGCGCACGCGGACTGTGTCGCCGACATTGATCTGGCCGCGGATCTCGGTGGCCGCGTCGATCGCCACGCTCTGGCCGCCAATACGCCAGGCGCCGCCGATCGCCTCGACCACACCCTCGAACTCGACCTCGGCGTCGGCGGCCTCTGTCGGCTGGGGCGCCTCGGTTGGCTCGGCCTCGGGTGCGCGCGTAGGTTCGGCCTCGGGTGCGCGCGTGGGCTGGGGCGCGCGCGTGGGCCGCGCGGTTGGCGCGGCCGGCGCAATGGCGGGTGCCGGCGTGCGCGTAGGCAGGTTTGTCGCCGTCGCCAGCGGTGTGGCCGTAGCCGACGGCCGCGCGGTCGCGCTGGGCGATGGGCTTGGCGTTGCGCTGGGCGTCGCGCTGGCCGTAGGCGCTGCGGTTGGCGCGGGCGCGCCGCCGGCCTCGACGGTGATCGTATCGGCGAATAGCTGCCCGGCAGCGGTATGGCCGGCGACCTGCGCCCGCGCGCCGACAGACGGCGCTCCCTTGATATCGGTGGCTGGGCCAACCTGCACCGGCAGGCCAGCGACCTGCCAGCGGCCGGGGGCGATCGACTCGATCTTGCCCTCGAAGGCGACACTCGCGGCGCGCTGAGCAGCCAGCAGGCGGCCGATCTCGTCGCGGCGGCGCTGGCTAAAGCTCGTCGCAAGCGTCGCGCGATCGCTGGGCGGCGTCAGCGCCAGGCGCGTTTCTTCAAGCGCGCGCTTCACCGGGTAGAGCGCGTCGTCGGGGAGCGCGCTCTGGGCGGCCGCAACCACCCCGCCCATCAGCAGAAACACCAGCACCACAGTGGCGAATGTCGCGGCGAGGCGCGGCGAGAACCAGCCCCAGCGGCGCGGCGCAGCCTCGCGCAGCCGCGCGGCCTCGTTCAAGAATGCCCGCCGCGACGCCTGGCGCGCCGCCTCGGAGGGCTCGCGGCGCAGGCTCGGCAGCATGCGCGCGGTCTCGAGCAGCGGGCGCAGTGCATACGCATCGTCGGGGAAGCGCGACAGCACGCGCTCGATCGGCTCGCCATCTTCGAGCAAGCTCAGGCACTCGATCAGTTTTATCTCGAGCTGCGCGTCCATCATTCCACCGTCCCTGGCATGAGCTTGCGCGCTAACGCGGCGATCGCACGTGCCTGCAATTGTTTCACAGCACCTTCGGTTTTGCCGATCGTCCGCGCGACTTCTTGAATGGGCAGCTCGCGGCCAAAGCGCAGCGCAATCACGTGCTGCTGCTCTTCGGTCAGGTGCGTCAGCGCCTGGCGCAAATCGGCGCGCGTCATAGCCGCCTCCGCCAGCTCGGCCGGGCCGTCGTCGCGGCTGACAAGCGCCTCGTCGAGGTCGACCTGCGGTGCGCGGTAGCGCTTGCGCATATGGTCGCTGACGACGTTCGCCGCTACTGCGTACAGCCAGCCACGCAGGGTGGTCTCGGGCGGGTTGCGCTGGCGAAGCGCGCCGAGGAAGCGAGCGAACACCTCGCTCGTGAGATCCTCGGCGGTGTCGCGGTCGCTCACGCGAAAAGCGATGTAGCGAAACAGCGGCCCGTAGTAGGTGTCGTGGATCTGGGCCAGCGCGTCGGTATCATATTGGCGTGCGCGCTGCAGCAGCGCAACTTCATCCTGCACGTTCGCGATCTTTCGGCAATGCTAAAGCAGAGCGCAGGGCAATTGAGCGTAGAGCAAAGAACAATCAGCCATCGTGATGCGCTCCATGTTTACCCTACAGTTTCACTGCCTCTGCTCTTGGCTATAATGTGGTGGCGAACAGCGACCAGGGCGGGCAAACCCTGGTCGCTTTTCCATTGTACCATCGAACGGTTTGGCAGCCTTACTTATGGCCGTCGTGTTTGCCACCGCCGCTGTGGTCGCCACCGCCGCTGTGCTCGCCGCCCTTGTCGCCGCCGTGGTCGCCGCCGCCGCTGTGCTCGCCGCCCTTGTCGCCGCCGTGGTCGTCGGTGGTGCCGTCGTGGTGCTCGCCGCCGCTGTCTTTGCCCTTGTCGCCACCGTGGTCGTCGGCGGTGCCGTCGTGGTGCTCGCTGCCCTTGTCGCCGCCGTGGTCGTCGGCGGTGCCGTCGTTGCCGCCATCGGCGGGCGCCGCCGTCACCAGCGACACCTCGCGAGCGACGAGCGTGCCGTCGGCGGCGAGCTGGGCGTGCACCTTCGCAACCGCGCCTACCACGATCTGGCCGTTGATCTCGGTGTTCGGCCCGATCGCCGCGCTGCGCGCGCCAATCGTGATCGAGCTTGAGCTGAACGCCAGCACCTTGCCGGCAAACTCCACCTCGCGCTCGGGCGTCGTGCTGATCACCTCGGTCGGCTCGGGCGTGGCCGCCTCGGTCGGCTCGGGCGTGGCGGCCTCGGTTGGCTCGACCGTCGGCTCGGCCGTAGCGGCCTCGGTTGGCTCGGCCGTAGCAAGCGTGTGGATCGAGCCTTGGTCGACATTGGCAACAGCAGCGTGGGCGGTCTGGCCATATGCCGCGAGCGCCAGCGTGGCCAGCGCGAGGGCTGTAATGATCCGCGCCCGCGCTGCGCGAGCGAATGACGTAGCAGGCTTGGTTCGGGGCTGCATTGATATATCTCCTTTTATTACGAACCGGACAACCGTTGTGTATCGCGAATACGCTGATACAGTCGCGCGGCGGCCGAAAAAGTAACGGGGAGTTTTGAGGCAATTTTGCAGCGCCCAATTGACAAATCGATACCCGTTTGTATACTTTGCGTCAGCGCCTCGCGCCGATTGCAGCGGGCGTTTGAAGCAGGCTGCGTAAGCCCTAACATCAAAAACAATGATAGGCGCCGCTGCCCGAGGAAGATACCCCCAACCGCATCGCAGCGCTGCCTCTGCCTGCAGCACACAGGAATAGCCGATGCCCGACGACACGCGCTCACTGGTGGTCGACGCCTACCTGCGCGAGTACGAAAAGCTCAAGGACGAGCAGATCGCGCGCATTGGCTTCCGCGACAACCTGATCTATGCCACGCTGGTGGCCACCGGCGGCCTGCTCTCGTTCGCCCTGGCCAGCCCATCCAACATCTACGCGCTGCTGCTGCTGCCGCTGGCGGGCGCCGTGCTCGGCTGGACATACCTCAACAACGATCGCAAAATCTCGTCGATCGGGCGCTACATCCGCAGCGCGCTGCTGCGCAACCTTCGCGCGGCCACGCAAGCGCCGGATGCGCAATTCTTCGGCTGGGAGCTCACGCCGCAGATCGAGCCGGGGCGCCTGTGGCGCAAAATCCTGCAGCTCGCCGTCAATATCGCGCTGTTTGTCGGCTCGGGCCTGGTGGCGCTCGCCGCGTTCTTCCTGCTGTCGCCAGCGCCGCCCCGCATCGCCTGGTGGGTCGCCGGCGCCGACGTGGTGATGTTGGTGCTGCTGCTGCTCGAGATCGTGCGCGACGCCGATATACGCCACCCCGGGCGCCGCTAAGCTCTTCTCCGCTGCTGGTGCAGCCGCCGCACGCGCAGCGCTCCGCAGATTATTGTTTTCATGCGGTGTCAGACCCCGTCTGATACGCTATTCGCTTGATCACGTATAGATTGTGTTGAACGACGTGGGACGCCCCGTCGGGCAACACAATAATAAATTTGGGGGCGGCTTCACCGCCCCCAAACCCCCACCAAAGTGTCAGTAATCAAGCGAATTTAGTACTATTCGTTCCAAGCTGGGCAAGTAGCTCACCATCGGCAAAATGCATCACTGCTTTACAGGTATCCTCGCGAGAAAGGCCCGCGAGCACGTATGTAGGTTTGCCCAAAATATTGGTATACCACGTCTCACAGTGGTGCAGTGCATGAATATCGATATTTTGGCATGTCATTCCCGTTTCTTGTGAGCTAATCGTATAGAAGTATTTATAGACATGATAATCCGTATCGCGCGCCTTAATACTGCCGACAACAACAATAGCGTCATACATAGATAGATCTGCCAGATCTTCAACGTCGGAAGATGCTTTAAAGCAGGACTGTATTCCTGCTTTAAACAGCGGGTCTACGAGAAAATCCGCGACATCATCGTCAAAGTTATTGCTGACAATAGCAACAACACCTCGATGTGTCGCGCTGATTGCCTCCAAAGCGCAGCGAAGCCGAGTTATCTGGCCTGCTACTTGGGCCGTAAGTAGCTCTGGATAGAGCCGTGTGGCTTTGTGATAGTACTCTAGGGCTTTGTGGCTAACCCTCCCGTCGCGGCCGAATATCTCGGCGGCCTTCATGAAAAACTCAGCAGCTTTGCGTCCTTCATGTGCTTGCTCATAACATTGGGCAGCACGGGAATACAGTGCTGCGAGCAGGCCCACTGGGTAGCTGTGCTTGAGGCCATGAGCAATAACCTGTTCGGACGCCTGACCAGCCCCTGCGAAATCCTCGATCATTTCCAGGTACAAAGCACGCCATTCAGCGACCCAGAGGTCGCCGCGCCATCTGTGATATATTTCCTCAAATTGGCGCGCCAATTCAACAAACTCCCTTTTATCTAGCAATACGCCATGGTCATTCAAGTATATTGCCGTCCTGACGATAAAGTTCACCCAATTCCATCGTGCCTCATCAAGATTATCTGGAATAATGAGCATCTGGCAGACTTTTGCCAGCTTTTGAAGCTTTTCATAGGTTGAGCGAATATTAATGTCGGGCCGCTGCCTGATACGCCAGTATATTTCAGCCAGGCTTCGATTAAGATGCTCGGTTAGAATATCAGTGATAAAGTCATCAAAAACAGGCATAGACTTCCATCCGGGTCTAAGGATATAACCAGCTCGTGGTTTATTCTTCCAGAACATTAATGTATCTGTTCCAGCGAGCTCAGGGTAGGCTTTATCGATCCTCTCTTTAAGGTGGAAAAAGTGATTATCTACGGTTTTATCGCGCATGATCACATGCCCATTTACGGCTTGTGTTAATTCTTCTTTCGTTCGAAGCCGCACTGGTTCTTCCAATAATTTGGCAATGAGTTTCGTTTGTGACGGCGAGATATCAAGCCATCCGCCATCATCAAGTCGAATCCGTTGATTCGCCTGATCGAAGTGAACCGTGTGGAGGCCGCCATTACCACCATCATCTGCACCACTCTCCATGGCCTTCCTCCGCTGCACTATAGAGTTTTCACTCGCCTATTCTCTGGGTTATCGTATCCTGTACGCATCAAGTTCGATCGAGGAAACCAACCTTCCAAGAAAGGTCGACCACACGTGCCTTGAAGCCTGCTCGGGTAAAAACATGGATAGACCCATTATAATCGCCTAGTTCTAGGAATCAAGAACTCTTTGGCGGTTGCGTTTCTTTTGCGTTCTTTCTCTCAAGCGCTTTATTGTGTTACACGCTGTTCGATTGAACACGTATCGATTGTGTTGCACGACGTGGCTTCGCCACGTCGTGCAACACAATAAGAAATTTGGCGGCTTCGCCGCCCCCAAACCCCACCAAAGTGTCAGTAATCAAGCGAATTTGGTATTACACGCATCCTCAAGTAGTGCAAAAGCGCTCCTTTCAGGCACGTGATTGCGTTCGTATTGCGTTCCCTAATCGCTCCTTGTCATGATAGGCTGATAGAGCATTCGCAGCTTCTCTTACGCAGCAATATCTGCATATCTTTCAAGGAGGATGGTATGAGCACACATGAGCAGGCAGTTGACCGCGTACGCCAGTATATCCGAGAAGGATGGCGGCAACTTGAGCGCGGCAACCGCCAGCTACTATCGGCGGCGATCGATCCCAAACTTGGCAAACAGTATCACCGCTGGCCAGTGTACGTGTCTGCAAAAGAAAATCTGGAGGCTGTGAGGAATCTGCTGATCGCGCAGATGAAACGAGACGAGTTTGAGCAGATCGACCTGCGCCAGCTACCCGCGGATCTGAGCACACTCACCGAGCATGGCCTACTCTACCTGCCGCACGACTATGTGGTGCCTGGTGGGCGATTCAACGAGCAATACGGATGGGATTCTTACTGGATCGTGCTTGGCCTGCTACGCGATGGCGAGCTTGTGTTAGCCAGAAAGATGGTTGATAACTTCCTTTACCAGATTACGCACTACGGCATGATTCTCAACGCCAACCGCAGCTACTACTTAACACGCTCACATCCGCCGCTGCTCACCGGCATGATCTTGGCAGTTTTTCAGCAAACCCAGGACGCCGACTGGCTCGGCAGCGCCGTGCCAATTATTGAGCAGTATTACCAGTTTTGGATGGCAGAGCCCCACTATACCCCTGCGACCGGCCTGTCGCGCTACTATGATCATGGTTTCGGCCCTGCTCCCGAAGCGCTTGCGGATGAGCGTGATGCCCATGGACGCACGCACTATGATCGCGTGCAGGCATTCTTTCGCGCCCACACGGCCCCGCCCTACGACTATGGCTATGAGCCGGATCGCTTCTATGATGCCACCCAAGATTGCCTGACACCGCTCTTCTATGTCGCCGACCGTTCAATGCGCGAGTCGGGTTTCGACCCATCCGATCGCTTTGGAAGCCTCAATCTTGGGGTTATCGACATGAACCCAGTGTGTCTCAACACACTGCTGTTTTTGATGGAGCGAGACCTCGCCACGATTCACGATAGCTTGGGGCATCGCCCGGCGGTAGCGGAGTGGGAGGAACGCGCTGCACGGCGCGCAGTAGCGATCAATCAGTACATGTGGGACGAGGATGCAGGATTGTATTTCGACTATAACTTTACCCATGGTACGCGGCGTGTGTACCCTTTCTTGACGACCTTCTACCCGCTATGGGCTGGCATAGCTACTGAATCACAGGCACAGCGTGTGGTAGCGAACCTGCAGCTCTTCGAGGCACCGGGTGGGCTGCTGACCAGCACCACCACGAGCGGATGCCAGTGGGATGCGCCTTTCGGATGGGCACCGCTTCAGATGATCGCCGTCAAGGGATTGCGACGATACGGCGCCGAAGAGGACGCGAACCGGATTGCGAGCAAGTTCGTCTCGCTCGTCATCAAGAGCTTCCTTGCCCACGGCACAATCTATGAAAAATACGACCTGAGCAACCAGTCGATCGGTAGCCACACCACGTTTGGCTATCTGTACAACGTAGTCGGCTTCGGATGGACCAATAGTGTTGTGCTGGAATTCCTCGCCGAGCTGCCAGCCAATCGAATTGAGGAGATGAGCCTGAACTACGAAGCGCCAGCATCGCTGCGTGAAGCGCAACCTGCTGCCGAGGGCTGAGGCCGTTGTTGTGAAGTTACGTCTGGTGGCTCAAACAATGGAGTTTGGGCCACTGGGGAGGCATGCTCAATGCAGAGAGAAGAAAGACCGCTCAACCTCAGATCACATCCTCATGATCGCCTGACCGCACGCGAGCACGATGTGCTTACGATGGTAGCGTCTGGTTTAAGTAATCGAGCCATTGCAGATCGGCTCAGGATTGCCGAAAAAACGGTCGAGTATCGTCTGACTTGTATCTTTGCCAAACTTCACGTCACAAGCCGCACTCAGGCAGCGCTTCGGGCGATTCAGCAGGGCTTGATTTCGCTAGAGGATTTAGGGAAACACCTGATGCGCGAATCCTAAGCTATGTGATACATTTACCACGAAGGCAGACATTGATAGGTTATCCCACATAGCTGAAAGGAGGTGAGTTATTATCGCCGATAATTCATCGCTTAAGCCTTGAAAGGCGGACAAAGAGCACTTAAACCACCACGTTATCGCCGGAATGCACGCTTCTCGTCCAACCATTAGTTGTACTAAATAGCAGTAGTGCAACTATTGGCTCCACACGTCATACTCATAACGATTATCTAATTCCGTTTGCAACATTCATCCTCTAGAGGATGAGTGCTGAACAAGCTGTGCCTAAAATGGCACACATGAAAGGAAAACCCATGAATTACGCTCTTCGGATAAGCCGATCGCACCTTCTGTTCCTTCTCGCGGTTTGTGTGGTGCTAACGTCGGCTATTGGCTTATCGCCAAAGGCATCTCATGCTGCCACGAGCACTTATACATTCACAATGCCAGGTGGAGCCTTTGGATCGCGCACATTCAACCAGGTGTTTCGTACCACTGGCGCGCACGATGTTTCGCCTCCATACAATCAAATCCGCTACCGGGCTGTCAGCACTACGGGCGGGTATAAGGTTAAGGCTGTGAATTGTTATGGAGGGGAGCTGCCATGGTCTACTGGTTACCAGCATGTGACGGCGGCAGGGCAGCTCGTAACGCTCTCTTTCTACGTTCCGATTAATACGTGCTTCAAGCTTAACTTTCTAGGCGATGCCCCTATTAAGAGTACTACAACGACTTTCCGCATCAGCTATTAGAGCTTCTGTGGCCATCTGAGCAAATACACAGAAGTTACACCAAACGAGCTCACAACCCTTCCCTATGCACTGTCGCCGACTACCTAGGGTACACCAAAGCCGTATGGATAACCCGCCTTCTTGCCCTCTCCATAGTCGAGGGGGGCAAGACTATGCCCTGGCTACCTGATCATCCCGCTTCAGCAAAGCATGGCTACACGCTCAGCTCGCCCTGGCAGCGCCCGTGCGGCGGCGCAAATATGAGCGAGCAATGAGCGCGAAGCGCAACAGTAAAAGTAGGTGAAGCGATGCTTTCCGACCAGATCGAAACCGAGATCGCCGCGCTGGCCGCGCGCTACGGGGCGCCGAGGCGCGTCGAGGCCACGCTGGCGGGCGCGCCATTCGACCCGCTGACCATGGACGATCGCTATGGCGAGGTGCATGCGGTGCGGCGAACTGACGGCACGCTGATCAGCGCGCGCAGGGCATTCCCACCTCGCCGAGGCGTTCCGGCTGCTTACCGGCGGCGTGCACCACGGCGAGCAGATCGCCCAGGCGCGCTGCGCGAGGTGGCCGAAGAAACCGGGCTCGAGGTGGCGGTGCGCCGGTTTCTCGCGGTGATCGAGTACGCCATGCCGGCGCGGCGCCGCGCCGGTTCGCCACCTTCGCGTTTCTGCTCGACGAGATCGGCGGCGTGCTGGCCGTGGAACGACCCGGCCGAGCGGATCGCCGGCTTTCGGGCTTCCTGGCCCCTGCTGACGGCCCAGGCCGACGCTGGCGCGCCTGCCCGGACTATACCGACGCCGAGATCGGCGGGTCGTGGCGCGACTGGGGCCGCTTCCGCGCGATTGCGCACTGCGTCGTGTACGCGGCGCTGCACGATGCAGCCGATCGCGACCATGCCCCGGCTTGAGCTCGCGGCGCGCGCCTGGCCGGCCGCGTGGCCGGCGAGCCTGGCCGCAACGCTGGGGTACGGGCGCGCTGGCCTGGCCCTGGTGGCGCGCGCGATCGGTAGCGCGCTGCTGCTGGTGCGCCAACGCCGCTGCTCGCGCAGGCGTGCCGGGCGGCGCGCTGCGCGCGGGCTCTAGGGGCCGCCCTGGCGATCTGCGCGCCGCGCGGCTGGCGCTACAGCAGATCGCGGTACGCGACATGCAGATCAGCCTGGCGATCGGCTCTGTGGCGGCGGCGCTGGTTGCCGCTGTGCTACCCCTGGGCTCGGAGCGCCGCGCCGCCCGAACGCGAGGCAGTATGCAAAGCGATCTTGGCATCAGAAAGCGAACGTTTGTGGAACAGCCAGCGATTTTACGCTACACCGGCATGCTGCGCTACGACACCGCGCATGGCCTGGCGGCGCCTCGACCGGCGCGAGCTGCCGGGGCGCCTGGAGTGGGCCAGCTTCGCCACTGCCGAGCAGCTCGGGCGCGCGCGCTGGCCGGCGAGCTAGTGGCCGACAGCGCTGTGGCCGCGTTTCTGGCCGGCTACGGGCCGGCGCCGCGGCGCGCCTGGGCTGATCGGCCTGGAGGCGCGCCGCGCCGCGATCATCCAGGCCGGCGAGTGGTTGCGCCAGGCCCGCCCCGCCGATCGCCGGCTGGCCGGGCTGCTCGAGCCGGCGCTGGCCCACGCCGACGCAGCGACTGCGGGCGAAGACGCCGGGCACGCGCTGGCCGAATATGTCGGCGCGGCGCTGGCTGTGCCGACCGCACCGCCGAGCGCCAGGGCGTGGCCGCCGGCCTGCTCGACGACGGCGACCACCTGCTGACAGGTGGCTACGCCGGGCCGGCGCTGGGCCGGGTTGCTGGCCACCAAAGGCAGCGGCGAGGTACGCCTGAGCGTCGCTGCACGCCGGCTCAGGTCGCCCCGCGATGACGCTGGCCGTAGCCGAGCGGCTTGCCGCGGCGCGGCTGGTGCCGCCTGCAGGCCGGAGGCGAGCACGACGGATGCAGCGTGCATGGTTGCCGCAGCCCAGGTGGCGCTCGACGGCAGCGTTGCGGCCGGGCCCGGCGCGGCCGAGCTGGTGGCGGGCGCGCCGTGCTGGCCTGCCGTGCTATATCCTCAGCACCGACGGCCCGATCTGGGTCTGCGCCGCTCGGCGCGGCGCAGTTGGCAGGCGCGCCCGCCGACACAAATTGCGCCCGAGCAGATCAGCGCGATCGTCACCCATCGCGGCATCTACCGCCCGGCGATGATCGCGCGCTTTCTCGGCGATGGCGACGTGCCGCTTGACGTCATCTCGCTCCACAGTTGAGCTTTACAAGCTTGGGAGCTTTGGGGGCGTCGATCCTCCAAGAAGACAGTTTTTGTGCCGGGCGACGAAGCGTTTTGCGCTTCATCACCCGGCACCCGCGAGCGTTGGGCAGGGCCTGTGCGGAAAGCGATCTGCCCCCTGCGCCCACCACAAAGTACGTTTGAAACATGCCCAGAGAGCCCGAAAGCTCGACGAGGTGCGCCATGCTGCCGATTGACGACCACACTCCGACGATCAGGCCGGAGTAGCGCGCAAGCCGCCGCGCTGCTGGTCGATGCCTTCCGCGAGCACCGCGCCCGCCGCCTGGCCCGACCACGCCTCGGCGCTGGACGAGGTGCGCGAAGCCCCTCGCGCCAGGGCGGATCTGCCGCGCCGCGATGCGCCTGCCCGGCGGCGCGATTGCCGGCTGGGTTGGCGGGATCCCAGAGTATGGCGGCCACGTGCTTCAGCTGCATCCGCTGGTAGGTGCGCCCGATCTGCAGGCGCGGCATCGGCCGGGCGCTGTCGCCGACCTCGAGCGCCAGGCTGCGGCACGCGGCATCCAGACGCTCTTCCTCGGCACCGACGACGAAACTAACCGCACTGGCCAGTTCGCCGGCGCCGACCTATACCCCGACGTATGGCCGCATATCGCGGCGATCCGCAATCTGCGCGGCCACCCCTACGTGAGTTCTACCGGAAATGCGGCTTTACGATCGTCGGGGTGCTGCCCGACGCCAATGGCCGCGGCCGGCCCGATATCTTCATACCAAGCGCGTCGGCGCCTACCCTGAAGATACAACCGAGAGCAAATAGCGCTAGGCTTATACCACATTCGGCTGAACGCTTGTTGTATGGGCCTTCAGAATTGTATGCGGTTTTCCGCGCTCCGCGTGGAAAACCGCATACAGAAGATGCACAAGTACCATGCTGCCGCAGGCTCAATCGCGTACCGTGAGGAAGCCGAAGAGCGCAACTGCGTAACTCCTAAGAGCCTGTTTGAAAAGGTGCGCGAGGGCAGCCCCTCGCACTTCTCTGGTAGGTGGCGGCCACATTCGTGGCCGCCACCTCGCTGCAGTGGAACCAGAGGGACAAAGTCCCTCCAAACCACCCTTTTCAAACAGCTTCTAAAGTGATCAAGCGAAGAGCATATGAAAGCCTGCGCGGTCACGCGAGCTGCCGTAGCAGCGCGGCGTAGGCCGCCCAGAGCAGCAGCGCCAGCAGCAGCCCATCCACCCCCACATACGCCCAGGCCCAGCGGCGCGGCGAATGGCCCGCCGCCAGCCGATCGCATGCCAAGAGCAGCGCCAGCAGCAGCGCAGGCGCCAGCACGCACGCGCCGATCGCCGGCGCGCCGAGCGGGCCTTCTTCCTGAAGCGCGCCGAATGGCCCGAGCCAGGGCAGGCTCGCCAGCGCGATCAGGCCGACCTCGCGCAGCCGCAGCGCCAGGCCACCCGGCGCGCGGCCCAGCCCAGGCCCAAACGGGCCGCGGCCAAGCAGCGGTGCCAGCGCCAGCGCCAGGCCCAGCGCCCCGCCCCAGTGCAGCGCCTGCTGGTCGAAAGGGCATCGGCAGGGTGGCGGCGCCAGCGGCGCGATGTCGAGCGTGCCCGCAGCCTGGGCCAGCGCCAGCGCCAGCAGCAGCGCTGGCAGGCCATTCAGCCAGGCCGCCAGCGCGCGCCGGCCAGCCACGCGCGCTGGCGCGGCCGCGCAGCGCCCGGCTTGATCCCCCGCAGCAGCGGCCACTCCAGCAGCGCCAGCGCTACCACCAGGTCGGTCTTGCGGCCCATCGGCGGCGCGAACGGCAGCGGCAGCAGCGCTAGCCCCAGCCACGGCAGCGCCAGCGCCACAATATCGCCGGCCGCGAGCGCTGCAGCGGCGCTCTTCGCCAGGCTCGCGGCCCTGGCCCGCGCCACCAGCCAGGCAGCCGCGAGCGCCGCCGCGCCGCCGGGAAACAGCAGCAGCCGCGACCAGGCCAGGCCAACCAGCGTCAGCAGCTCACTCAACGTCATGGGTCAGCTCGTCGGGCGCGGAGGCCGGGCCAAGCACCAGCGCCAGCCAGGGCACGTCGTCGCGCAGCGTACGCAGCGCCGCGCCGGAGCCAGCGGGCGCAGCTTCCGCAACAGGGGCGGAGGGCACAGCCGGCGTGCTGGTGCCGAGCCGCGCGCATGTGTACACCAGCGCGCACAGCACCAGCATCAGCAGCGCAAGCGCGATCGACGGCCAGGTGGCCACGGGCACGTGCGCCGCATCGGCAGCTGCCAGCCCGACCCACGGCCACACATTGACATCGCCATACAGCGAAAGGCCGCCCTGAAGCTGCGCGACCACCGGCTCGATCGGGCCGCGCAGCACCAGCGGCGCGCCAATGCCCACAAGCGCGCTGGCGAGCGCTACCGGCCTATGCAGGCCGGCCGCGTCGGCGGGCGGGCCCCACAGCGCGCCGACCAGCCCGCCGAGCAAAGCGGCCAGCCACAGCGCGCCGGCCAGCAGTGCCGCGCCGCCGGCCATGCTCGCGCCGATCAGCATCCAGGCGGCGGCAAATGGCGCCGCGAACGGAAACGCGCTGGAAAACAGCCATGGCAGCCACGTGCCAAGCTCGGTTGGTGCTAACGGCGCGGCACGCCCCAGCCAGGCGGGTGGCGCCAGACCGGCCACCAGCAGCAGGTAGCAGAGCGCGGCATAGCAGGCCGCCGCGGCGCCGGCATTCGTTCCCAGGCCCAGCCCGGCCAGCGCGCCAGCAGCCAGCGCACTGGCGCTCAGGCAGGCCATGCGCGGCCTGCCGGCTGGGCGCGGAACAGCGCTGCCAGCGCACACCAGCACGCCAGCGCGCCGCCAAGCAGCAGCGCCGCCAGCGACCAGCCCGCGTTCCAGGGGCCAAGGCTGTATAGGCGCGCCAGCGGGTAGAGCCAGGCCGGCGCGAGGCAGCGCGCGAGCAGCCCCGCGCCGGTGGCATACTCGGCGCGCGCCAGTGCGCCGATCGGCAGCAGCGCCGCCAGCAGCACCAGCCCAAACGCCGGGCTGCTCAGCGCCGCCCCGGCCAGGCGCGCGTCGTACACCGCCGCGCCGCCCAGCGCCAGCGCTCCGTAGCCGGCCAGCAGGCACAGTGCCGCCAGCAAGAGCGGCGCCGCTTCCAGCCAGGCGCGGCGCGGCTGGGCACGCCCGGGCAGCGCCAGCAGCACGGCAGCGGCCAAAAAGCCCAGCGCGATGCCCAGCGTCGATGCGAGCGCGTAACTCGCCAGCAGCGGCAGCAGCGCCAGCGCGCGCCGCGCCGGCACGCGGCTCGCCGCCAGGCTGGCCAGCAGCCCAGCCAGCGCCAGCGCGCCGTCCAGGCGCTCAGCGCGTCGGCGCGCAGCAGCGCCCCATAGGACACAGCGCCGGCGCGCGTGAGCCAGCCCAGCCCCAGTGCCGCCAGCAGCCCGGCGGCCGCCAGCACGGCAGGCCAGCGCCGGGCAAGAGCTTCTAATCGCCGCATCATTCGCGCTCCTCAGGTCGCGCCGGGCCAGCCCGCGCGTGGGCCTGAATCATAAGCCGGCCGGTGGCCAGTGTCAATCATACCAGCTCCGTCTGATCACTTTCTTTCCGCGGGCGGCTTCGCCACCCTTAACTGCATGATGAAGCAGGTGATCAGCCGATGCGCTATCACGCCAGCTACGCGGCGCCGAGGGCCTGTGCCATAGATAAAAACATAGGAGTTACACACTTGCGTGATTCGGCTTCCCGAAGGCAGGGGATTGAGCCTGCGACAGCAGGGTACGTGTTGATCTTCTGTGTGCGGTTTTTCGCGCTCCGCGCGAAAACCGCACACAATACGGAGAAGAGTACCGCTCTGCCGAAGGATGAGCGCCAACTGCGTAAGTCCTAAAAACATTGTTATTTCAACACGCGCAGCTGCCACGGTGCCACCAAATTGCGAATGGCTTCCAGACGCGCTGGTACTCTCGCGGTTAATACAAGCTGTCTTAATGGCTATGAAAAAAGTGTTATTTGCTCTACAAAGCCATGAATTGAAATCGCGCGATATGCCGTGCTATAATACCCCTACCGGTAAGGAAATAGTAATAGGCGTGGGCAAGCATCCCTGTTGAATTGCGTAGTATTGATGCATAAGCCCAACTGCGGCAGCCCTATGCCACAAACATCCGCCCAATGCAGGTATGGTGCAAAAAGAGGAGCGAGGAATGAAACGAAAAATTGTTTCGGTCTTCAAGCCGCACAGCCAGGGGCTGGGCAAGCTCTTTGGCTCGCTTGAGGCCGATATTATGACACTGATCTGGGAGCGCAAAGAGGCATCGGCGCGCGATATTTTCGAAGGGCTGCGCGACCAGGGCCAGCGCATCTCGTACGGCGCCACCAAAACGGTGCTCGACCGCCTGGTGAAAAAGCAGGTGCTGGCACGCGCGCTCGACGGCAACCAGTACATCTACCAAGCGCAGCTGAACCGCGATGAGTACACCAAATCGGCGATCCGCGAGATCATCGATGGCCTATTCGCCGGCTTTGGCGCGCCGGTCTATGCGCAATTCTTCGACCAGATCCAGTCGGCCGACCCCGAGCAGCTGAACGAGCTGACTAAACTGATCAACGAGGCTGAGGCCAGGAAAGCCCAATCATAACCACACCGAACCACACCGGCACGCCGACATACAATATAGCCATGCCGCTAAGGGCTAGTGAGGCCGAGTTCTATGGGCACCGACGTCATACCTTACGAGCCATACCATCCGCACCTCGGTTACACCCTATTTATTTCGATGCTGGCCTGGGGCAGCATCGCGCTCTACAGCCAGTACTTCCTCGGCCGGCACCCGCGCATACGCGTCGCGCTGTATGCCCTGGCGATAGCGCTGCCGCTCGGCACCGAAGCCCTGGCATACCTGATCTTCATGGCCCGGCCGGCGCCCGAAACCCCGCTTGGCTATGTTCTGACACATTTCCACGCCAAATTCATCGAAAGGCTCCCGATCGACTCGTTTCTCTCGCCGGTGGTGAGCGAGCTGCTGATCGTTTTGCTCGCGAGCATCTCGCTGATTTCGCTCGTGCGCTTCGTGCTCGGCACGCGCCAGCTCAATCGCGCCGTGGCCCACGCCACGCCGCTAGCTAGCAGCACATACAGCCCGATCTTCTCACACCTGCTTGCCACGACAAACATGGGCGGGCGCTCGCTGCCGCCAATACTGGTGTGCGATTTCGACGTGCCGCTGGCCTTCACCACCGGCATTCTGCAGCCGCGGATCTACATCGCGAGCACGCTGCTCCAGCTGCTCACTATGGACGAGGCCGTGACGGTGCTCTGCCACGAGTGGGCGCACGTGATGCGCCGCGATATTCTGTGGAACTGGCTGGTGCGGCTGCTGCGCGATATGCTCTGGTTCCTGCCCGGCAGCCACCTCGCCTGGCACTCGATGCTCGAAAGCCAAGACGAAGACTGCGACATGCTCGCGGCCACAATGACGCACCAGCCGCTGGCGCTGGCGCGCGCGCTGGTGAAAGTAGCCGGGGCCAGCAGCCACGTGAAGCTGCCCTCGATGATCGGCGCTACCACATTCGCACTGCCCAGCTCGGCGCCACGCACCCGCGTCGAGCAAATGATCCGCCTGTACGAAACCAAAGCATCGCCCGGCCGAGCGGCGGTGCTTGGCGCTGGTATGCTAAGCCTTGGCATCGTGCTGCTGGCGCTCTTGCCCCCGCTGCTCGGCTCGTAGCCAGCCCATTGCTGCGCAGCCTAGGCAGCCCGCGCACCCTGCTCATCAGTATATCCACGCCACAGCCATACGGCGCTTGACTGCGCGCCGTATGGCTTTCTTGTTTCTTTGGCACAGAGATGTTTTTACTGTCATTTTATGTGCAATTAATACACTGTGTATCAATAAAACAAGCCACCTACCCATAACGCGAAAACCTATTTTTAACGCCGATTTTCAGATAAACGAACATATAGTTTGACTGTTATAAATTTCATTGTTCTGCCTTATACCGCATGCTACAATCGGCGAAGTTCATCAATCCATTGCAACAGGATTGCAACACTGCGCAGAAACCTTGCCCAGGGTATGCGCGTCTCGATACGATAGGAGTGCAGATTTCAGCACGGCTGGCCTCCCGCAGCGGCCTGTCGATAAGGTAGGGGTGGGACAATGGGGAAAATTCGGGAGTTTTTCAGCGGAGCACGGCTTATCATGCTCCTCAGCTACAGCTTGCTGATCGCAATCGTCGGCTTCTTCGCATTCCGGAATGTGTCGCCCGGTAATGCGACCACCGGGCAAACACGCCACTACTACATTGCGGCCGATGTTGTCCAGTGGGATTACGCGCCCTCGGGCAAAAACCTAATCACCGGCCAGCCGTTCGACGACGCCGCCAATGTGTTTGTGCAGCCCGGCCCCAACCGGGTCGGGCGCGTGTATCGTAAGGCGCTCTACCGCGAGTACACCGACGCGACATTCACTACGCTCAAGCCGGTGCCGCCCGAGTGGCAGCACCTTGGCACGCTCGGGCCGGCAATTCACGCCGAGGTCGGCGATACGATTATCGTCGATTTCAAAAACAACACGCCGCACCCGGCCAGCATTCACCCCCACGGCGTGTTCTACCATAAAAACGCCGAGGGCGCGCCCTACGCCGATGGCACCGGCCCGGCCGACCAGGGCGACGACGCGGTGCCGCCCGGCCAGACCTACACCTACACCTGGGATGTGCCCGAGCGCGCCGGCCCCGGCCCCGGCGACGGCAGCTCGGTGCTGTGGATGTACCACTCGCACACCGACGAGGTCGGCGACAGCTACAGCGGCCTGATCGGCCCCATGATCATCACTGCGCGCGGCCAGGCCAAGCCCGACGGCTCGCCCAAAGATGTCGACCGCGAGTTTGTGACGATGTTCCTGGTATCCGACGAAAACCAGTCGCTCTACCTGCAAGACAATATCGCCGAGCATGTTGCCGCGCCCAATACTGTAAACGAAGACGACGAGGAGTTCCACGAGAGCAACCTCATGCACTCGATCAACGGCTATGTCTACGGCAACCTGCCCGGCCTGCGAATGAGCGTCGGCCAGCACGTGCGCTGGTATGTGATCGGCATGGGCACCGAGGTCGATCTGCATACGCCGCACTGGCACGGCAATACGCTGCTGATGAATGGCGGCGCTTCAATGGGCATGCGCACCGATATGGTCGAGCTGCTGCCGGGCAGCATGAAGATCCTGGATATGGTGCCCGATAACCCCGGCACATGGCTGTTCCACTGCCACGTGAACGACCATATCACCGCAGGCATGATGGCAACGTTTACCGTGGATCCGGCCGGCGGCCAGCCTGCGGCCAGCGCAAGCGGCTGGGGCGGCACGGCCTCGGCTATCACCACCGACACCGGCAGCGCGCTCTACTCGTTCTACTGCAAGGTCACCGGGCACAAGCCCACCGTATAGCCGCACCAACACACCGAGCCGCCCCGGTTGGGGCGGCTCGGTGTGTGCCGTTCGCTGGTGCTATGCCGCCACCGGCTCGCTCTGCGCGGCCAGGTTGCGTAGCACGTAGTGCAGAATGCCACCGTTGCGGTAGTACGTCAGCTCGCCCTCCGAGTTGATCCGCACCCGCACCGCAAAGCGCTTCTCGCTGCCGTCCTCGGCCGCCGCCCGCACCGTCAGCTCCTGGCCCGGCTGCAGCTCCTCGATCCCCTCGATCGTAAACGTCTCGCGCCCGGTCAGCCCCAGCGACGCGGCGTTCTGGCCGTTCAGAAAGGTCAGCGGCAGCACGCCCATGCCCACCAGGTTCGAGCGATGGATACGCTCAAAGCTCTCGGCGATCACCGCGCGCACGCCAAGCAGGAACGTGCCCTTCGCCGCCCAGTCGCGGCTCGAGCCGGTGCCGTACTCTTTGCCAGCCAGCACCACCAGCGGCGTGCCGTCGGCCTGGTAGCGCATCGCGGCGTCGTAGATGCTCATCTGCTCGCCGGTGGGTAGGTACGCGGTGTAGCCGCCCTCGACCCCCGGCACCATCGCGTTGCGCAGCCGGATATTCGCGAATGTGCCGCGCATCATCACTTCGTGGTTGCCGCGCCGCGCGCCATACGAGTTGAAGTCTTTCGGCTGCACGCCATGCTCGATCAGGTACTTGCCCGCCGGGCTGTCTTTGGCGATGCTGCCCGCCGGCGAGATATGGTCGGTGGTCACGCTGTCGCCCAGGATGGCCAGCGCCCGCGCGCCATGGATCGAGCGCAGCGGCGGCACCGTGCGGGTCATACCCACAAAGTAAGGCGGGTTCTGAATATAGGTCGAACTATCGTTCCAGGCGTACAGCGCGCCGCCGGCCACCGGGATCTGGTTCCAGTCCTCGTTGCCGGTAAATACATTGGCATACTGCTGGCGGAACAGGTCGGCCGTCACCGAGTTGGCCATGGCCTCCTGCACCTCGGCCTGGCTCGGCCAGATATCGGCCAAGTACACCGGCTGGCCGTCGCTGCCGGTGCCCAGCGGCTCGTAGCGCATGTCGATATCGACCGTGCCGGCGATCGCGAAGGCCACCACCAGCGGCGGCGAGGCCAGGTAGTTCGCGCGCACCACCGGGTTGATCCGGCCCTCGAAGTTGCGGTTGCCGCTCAGCACCGCGCTCACCACCAGGTTGTTGTCCTTCACCGCCGCCGCTATCTCGTCGGCCACCGGCCCCGAGTTGCCAATGCAGGTGGTGCAGCCATAGCCCACCACGTTGAAGCCCAGCGCGTCGAGATCGCCCAGCAGCCCGGCCTTTTTCAGGTACTCGGTTACCACGCGCGATCCCGGCGCCAGGCTGGTCTTCACGTACGGCTGGCGCGTCAGGCCCTTGGCTACGGCCTTCTTGGCGAGCAGGCCTGCGGCAATCATCACCGAGGGGTTCGAGGTGTTCGTGCACGAGGTGATCGCGGCGATCACCGTGGCGCCGTGGGTCAGCTTGCTCTCGCCGCCCTCCGTCGTCACTGCCGCCTCGTTGCCCTTGTAGATATCGTAGCGGCTCACCACCGGCGCCTGCTCGGGTTCGGCCTCGTTGCCGCTCTCGCCCAGCCAGCGAATATAGCCCTTGCCGGCCGTGTCGTTGTGCTGCACCTCGCGGCCAAAGGTCGTCTTCATCGCCTGCCAGAACGAGCGCTTCAGGTCGTTCAGCGGCACGCGATCCTGCGGCCGGCGCGGGCCGGCCATGCTCGGCTCGATCGTGCTAAGATCCAGCTCCAGCAGCTTGTTGAAGGCTGGGATCGGGCTGTCGTCGCTGCGGAACATGCCCTGCGCCTTGCAGTAGGCCTCTACCAGCGGCGCCACGGCCTCGCGGCCGGTGCCGCGCAGGTAGCGCAGCGTCTCTTCATCCACCGGGAAGAAGCCGCAGGTCGCGCCATACTCCGGCGCCATGTTCGCGATCGTCGCGCGATCGGCTAGGCTGAGCGCGCTCAGCCCGGCGCCGCAGAACTCGACGAACTTGTCGACCACGCCCTCCTTGCGCAGCATCTCGGTCACGCGCAGCACCAGGTCGGTGGCGGTGGCGCCCGGCCGCAGCGCGCCCACCAGCTTCACGCCGATCACCTCGGGCGTGAGCATCGCCAGCGGCTGGCCCAGCAAGCACGCCTCGGCCTCGATGCCGCCGACGCCCCAGCCCAGCACCCCGAGCCCGTTGATCATCGTGGTGTGGCTGTCGGTGCCTACCAGCGTGTCGGGCAGCGCGATCGTCTCGCCGTCGGCGTCTTTCACCAGCACAACCTGCGCCAGGTACTCCAGGTTCACCTGGTGGCAGATGCCGGTGGCCGGCGGCACGACGTTGAAGTTCGAGAAGCTCTGCTGGCCCCAGCGCAGGAATTCGTAGCGCTCGCGGTTGCGCTCGAACTCGAGCTGGGCGTTAAACAATAGCGCCATGCCGTTGCCAAACGCGTCGACCTGCACCGAGTGGTCGATCACCAGGTCGGCCTGCGAAAGCGGGTTGATCCGCGCCGGGTCGCCGCCAAGCTGCTGCATGGCGTTGCGCATGGCCGCGAGATCCACCACCGCCGGCACGCCGGTGAAATCCTGCATCAGCACGCGCGCCGGCTTAAAGGCAATTTCGCGCTTGCCGGCGCTGGCGGGCGTCCAGCGAGCCAGCGCGGTGACATCATCTTCGCTGGTGAAGCCGTCGCCAATATTGCGAAGCAGCGCCTCCAGCACTACTTTGATCGAAAACGGCAGCGCCGCTAGATCAGCGCCGGCGCGAGCGGCCAGCTGATCAAGGCGGTAGATCGTGTACTGCTTCCCGCCAACATTGAGCGGTGCGCGCGCTCCAAACGGATCGTTCAGGGCATCCCTCATGGTAATAAACCTTTCTTGGCCTGCTCCCTGGCTAGGCCCTTGCGGCTACGGAGCACCTGCGTATGGCCCTATTATAGCCCCTGCGAGGCCAGTTGAGAAATATATTGTTTCAAGGGTTTCAATAGAAATATCCTATCGTTAGATTGCAATATCGAGCTGAAAGCGGTATTCTGAAAGCACACAGTTTTTACACGCAAGTCTCTATATCTGCTCTGCTTCCGCATGTCTTTGTCTGCGACGCGCATGTCGCGCGTGTCGCGGTGGAATACTTGTGTTTTACCACCCAACAACTAGGTTTTCGGGCAACTATGATCACGAACCAACCGATCGCTTCTATCGCCTGGCAGCCACGCGCGGTCTTTGCGCTGCTGTTTGGCTACCTAGCGCTATTCGGCGTACTTATCGGCGGCCAGGGCGTGCTGTGGGCCGAGATCATCGGCGCGCTACAGCTAAGCAAAAGTATGTTCGGCCTGGTGCAGCTGGCCTCGCCGATTCTTTCGGTGGTGCTGCTCGTAGCCGGCGCGCAGCTGGCGCACTGGCTTGGCAAGAAATCGCTGGCGATTGTCGGGCTGGCCTTGCTGGCGGTGTCGCAGCTGGCGCTGGCCGAGGCTGGCGGCCTTGCGCTGCTGCTCGGCGCGCTGCTGCTCTCGGGCGCTGGCAACGCGCTGCTCGAAACCGCTGCCAATAGCGCGACGCTCGATTGGGAGCATGCCACCGGCCGCAGCGTAATGAACCTGATGCACGCCGGCTTCAGCGCCGGCGCGGTGCTTGGCGCGTTCGCGGCCGGGCTGCTGCTCGGCCAGGGCTGGCGCTACCCGGCGGTGCTTACCCTGCTGGCGCTGCTGTGTATGCTGCTGCTGCTGATCTCGCTGCCAGTGCGCTTTCCGCCAGCTGAGTCCGGCGACGGCGCCGGGCTGGGGCCGGCCGATACGCTGCGGTTGCTGCTCGGCATGCCCGTCATGCTGGCGCTGGCGGTGGTCTGCGTGCTCGGCGTCATCGGCGAGAGCGTCTCAAACCTGTGGTCGGTGATCTACCTACACGGCCTAGGCGCCGATGCGCTGCTGGGTGGCGCAACATTCGCGCTGTTCAACGGCGCGATGTTCGCCGGGCGCCTCGCAAACTCGTGGGTGGTGGCGCGCTGGGGCGCGCGCGCCTCGCTGCTGGCCTCGGGCCTGGGGCTGGTGCTGGCCAATGTGCTGCTGCTGCCCGGCATCCTGGCACTGGCGATCGCCGGCTTCGCGCTGATGGGCCTGTCGGTTGCCGGGATCGTGCCAACTGTGCTCACCGCAGGCGCCCGGCTGGCGCCCGGCCGCAGCGCCGCAGTCGCCGGCGGGATCATGGCGCTGGCTTACACCGGCTTTGTGATCTGCCCTCCGATCACCGGCCTGGTGGCCGACCTGGTCTCGCTCAGGGCGGCCCTGCTGATCGTCGGCGCCAGCGGTATTGCCATTCTGGTGCTCGCCTGCCGCCTGCCGCCCAGCCGCTAGCCGCATACGCCCCTCACAACCAATCGCGGAACGGCTCAGTAGCGCCAGCGGCCCGCGCCACCAGGTATCATGGCGCCATCCAGCGCCCGCTGGCGCCCAGCGCATACAACAAGGAATAGCGCTATGTCCGTCGCCGATCTTCGCAAAGAGTACACCCAGCATGGCTTGCTCGAGGCCGACCTCGCCGCCGACCCGATCGCGCAGTTCGAGCAGTGGTTCGGCGCGGCCCTGGCGGCCGGCCTGCCCGAGCCCAACGCCATGACGCTCGCCACCGCCACCGCCGACGGCCGGCCCTCGGCGCGTATGGTGCTGATCAAGGGCGCCGACGCGCGCGGCTTCGTGTTCTACACCAATACCCTGAGCCGCAAGGGCCACGAGCTGGCCGAAAATCCCTACGCCGCGCTGGTGTTCTTCTGGCCCGAGCTCGAGCGCCAGATCCGCGTCGAAGGCCGCGTCGAGCCAGTCGACGCCGCCGAGGCCGATGCCTACTTCGAGAGCCGCCCGCTTGGCAGCCGCATCGGCGCCTGGGCCTCGGCCCAGAGCCAGCCGATCGCCGGCCGCGCGCCACTCGAGCAGCGCGTCGCCGAGCTTGCCGCGCAGTATGCCGCCGGCGCAGTGCCGCGCCCGCCACATTGGGGCGGCTACCGTGTGGGGCCCGATACGATCGAGTTCTGGCAAGGTCGCCCAAGCCGGCTGCACGATCGGCTGCGCTACCGTCGCGCCGCCGATGGCACCTGGCAGATCGAGCGCCTCTCGCCCTGAGTACAACCGCAGTTAGGCCGCGCCTATGACAATCACAACGCTCTCTGCAGCCGAGCTGGCGCGCCGCATTCGCTCCGGCGCACTCTCGCCCGTCGATGTGGTCGAAGCCCATATTCGCCGCACCGAGGCTAGCCACGCGGCGATCAATGCGCTCGTCACGCCCACGTTCGCCCAGGCCCGCCGCGAGGCCCAGGCCGCAGCAGCGGCGGTGGCGCGCGGCGGCCCGCTCGGCCCGCTCCACGGCGTGCCGTTTACCGCAAAAGATAGCCTCGACGTCGCCGGGGTACGCTCGACATGCGGCCTCACCGCGCGCTCGGCGCACGTGCCCGCCGCCGACGCCTTGGTGGTCGCCCGGCTCCGCGCCGCCGGCGCTATTCTGCTGGGCAAAACCAACACCCCCGACAACTGCTTCGATCAAGAGACGATCAACCTGCTGTTTGGCCGCACCAACAACCCCTGGGATGCTCGCCGCACAAGCGGCGGCTCCACCGGCGGCGAGGCCGCGCTGATCGCCGCGGGCGGCTCGCCGCTCGGCATCGGCTCCGACATCGCCGGGAGCATTCGCCTGCCCGCGCACTTCACCGGGATCGCCGGGCTACGTCCTACTAGCGCGGCCCTGCCCGAAGACGGCCACTGGCCGCCGTCGCGCGGGCGCCTGGCCGATCTGCAGGCGCTCGGCCCAATGGCGCGCAGCGTCGAAGACCTGGCGCTGGCGTTCGCGATCATGCGCGGCGATACCCCCAGGCCGCTCGATCTTGCGGCGCTGCGCGCCCAGCCCGCGGCCTACTGGCTGAGCGACGGTGTGGTGCCAGCTAGCTACGCTGTGCGCGCTGCGGTGAAAGCCGCCATAGGCGCGCTCGAGCGCGCCGGCATGGCGCCGGTGCATGCAGCCCCGGCGGCGCGGCGCTTCGCGGTGTTGGGGTGGAACGCGTACCTGCGCAGCGAGGAGCGCCTGGCCATTGCCAATGGCTTCGGCGGGGGCGCGCGCTGGGCGCTGCTGGGCGAGCTGTGGCGCGCGCTGTGCAAACACCCGCGCGTCACGCCAGGCTCGCTGTTCTACTGGTGCGGCGCCGAAGCCAGCTCACGCCTGCTCGGCGCGCTGCATGTCGATGGCGCGGCCTGGCGCGCGGCGCTGCGTGCCCAGGTGCACGCGCTTATCGGCGAGGGCGGCGTGGCGATCAGCCCGATCTTCCCCACCAGCACACCACGCCATGGCTGGTCCAGGCGCGCGCTGTTCCTGGCTATGGGCTACCAGACCTGGGTAAACTTGGCCGGGCTGCCGGGCCTGGCCGTGCCGCTCGGCCGAGCGGGCAACGGCATGCCGGTCGGAGTGCAGATCGTTGGCGCACCAGGTGCCGAGCGCACCGTGCTCGCGGCAGGCCTGGCGATCGAGCAGGCCGTACAAGCCGCGCGCTAGCGCGCCGCCCCTACAGCGCTGTCAGAATAATCGGCTCGCCGTCGGTCACGGCAATCGAGTGCTCGAACTGCGCCGAAAGCGATCCGTCGGCCGTGCGCACCGTCCAGCCATCGCGCCGATCCAGCGTGGTATCCGGCTTGCCGACGTTGATCATCGGCTCAACCGTGAATACAAGCCCGGGCTGCAGCCGCAGGCCGGTGCCGGGCTTGCCATAGTGCGGGATATTGCGCGGCTCGTCGTGCAGCACTTGGCCCACGCCATGGCCAGTGTACTCGCGCACTACCGAGAAGCCATTAGCCTCGGCGTACTCCTGTATCGCCGCGCCAACATCGCCCAGGCGGTTGCCGGCCCTCGCCACGCGAATGCCGCGCCACATGCACTCCTCGGTCACGTCAAGCAATCGCTGCACCTCGGGTGCAACCGCGCCAACCGGCAGCGTCACGCACGAGTCGCCAATCCAACCATCGAGCTTCGCGCCAATGTCGACGCCAATAATATCGCCTTCGTGGAGCTGGGTCTTGTCGGGGATGCCGTGGCAGATCACATTATTGATCGCCACGCAGATCGTAGCCGGAAAGCCGTTATAGCCCTTGTACACGGGTATCGCGCCACGCGCCCGAATAAATTTTTCAGCCATGCGGTCAAGCTCGCGCGTGGTGATGCCAGGCTGCACATGCGGCCGCAGGTGTTCGAATGTCTCGGCGACCAGGCGGCCAGCCTCGCGCAGCAGCGCGATCTGCTGGCGCGAGCGAAGCGAAATTGCCATGAAGTACTCCTCGATCCAAACCCCGGCCTACAACGCCGCCAGCAAGCGGTCGAGCCCCTCGGCAAAGTTGCGCGGCTCGGTCAGGCACGAGATCATGATGTGCGTGCCAACTTCATACCCATAGAAATAGCCGGGATGCACTAGCACGCCATGCGCCAATAAGTGTACCACCAGCTCCTCTTCATCGCTCCAGCCGCGCACCTCGGGGAACAGGTAGTAGCCGCCGTCGGGCGGCTGCACGCGCACGCCGGCGCAGCTGCCTAGTTTGCCCAGCGCCAGGTCGAGGTTGCGATGGATGTGCTCGCGCATCGAGCCGACAAAGCTCATGCCGCGTGCAAATAGCTGCGGCAGCAGCGCCTGAGTGAGCGAGTTGGCGCTCAGAAAGGTGTCGTTCAGCAGTTCAAGCCTGTCGCCATACTGCGCGCTCGCCGCGCCGCTCAGCACAATCCAGCCCAGCTTCAGGTCGGGCAGCGCGAACAGCTTCGAGATGCCATTCAGGTGAAACACCGGCAGCTCGGGGTGCAGGGCGCCCAGCGGCGGCACCGCTGCCGCCCGGTATGGGAAGCCCGCAAACACTTCATCACACACAATCGGCAGGCCCAGGCTGCCAAGCGCGGGCACAGCCTGCTGCACCACCATCCCGGTGGGGTTATGCGGCGAAACGATCAACACCGCGCGGGTGCGTTCGTCGGCCTGGGCGTGCAGGCTGGCCGGGTCGATCCGCCAGCCGCGTGCCTCGTCGAGCGCGTATGGCCGCAGCTCCACGTGGTAGATCGCAGCCAGGTACTCGAACAGCGGGTAGCTCACCACCGGCGCCAGCACATTATCGCCTGGCTCGGTCAGCAGCGCGAACAGCAGCCCATAGGCTTCGCTGGTGCTTGCGGTGATGAAGATGTCGTCGTCGGCGAGCAGCAGCGGCGGCGTGCGGGCGGCATAGTAGGCCGCGATCGCGGCGCGCGCGGCTGGCGCACCGCGTGGGTCGGGCACATAGCGCCGGCCCGCCAGGTACTCGGCCGCAGCCTGCTGCAGCACATCGGCGGGGAACAGCAGCCCCTGCTCGGTCGGGTTGCTGCTGGTTAGGTCGATATAGCCGGCGCCTGCTGCGGCTTGCCGGCGGGCTAGCTCGATCCGGTTGGGCGATAGGTCGCCATCTGCGAAGAAGCCGCTCATAGCTGTACCACAACATAGCAGGAAACGGCCTTTATTATACCCCGATCGCGCCACAGCGCAGAATCAAAAGCTCGAAGGCACCGCCTTCGAGCTTGTCGCTTGCGGCCTGCTGGTTCTACGCGCCAGCGCCGCGCGGCAGCGGCCAGGGCATATCGTCGCTGCCATCGGCGCGCCGCTGCCAGGTGCGCCCGAGCAATCCGGCGCGCCCCACTCGCCACAGCACCGGCCCAATCCGCGGCCCAAAGCGCTCGACAAAGAACTGGCGGCTCAGGCTGGTGCGGTAGCGCGATTGCACCATCTCGGTGATGTTTTCCAGCCCCGGCTCGGCGACCCGCGGTGCGTCGCTCACCTGGCCGGGCACGTTGAAGCGCACGTCGTCGAGCCCAAACGTAGCAGCGATATCCACCAGCATCGGCATAGCCGCATACGAGGGATTCAGGCTGATCTGCGCGCGCACCGCCATGCCAAGCTCGTGAGCCTGCGCAATGACCTCGATCAGGTCAGCGCGCGCGCTCTTCGAGCCGAGCACCTCAATCGCATCAAGCGGCAGGCTCAGTACCTCGCAGCCGGCGCGCCGAAACATCCGCAGCAGGTCGGGATTTAGCTGGGTGTACGCAATGCTGCCCTCCCAGCTGATGCCCAGATCCGAGGTCGCCAGGTGATACAGCAGATCGGGCAGCCAGCTCGTTTCGGCATTCAACGGCGGCCCGCTGAATACAAAGTGCCGGATGCCATGCTCGCGCGCAACACTGCGCAGCTCAGCGACAATCACCAGCGGGCTGCGTGGCACGAAGCTGTCGGCGCCGCATTGCTGGCCGGTTAAAATCGTCGTCTGCAGGTCGCCCATCGGCGTAAACAATGGGTACTGCTCAAGCGGCAGCAAGTGGCGCGCCGGGAACGGCAGCGCGTCAAGGTCGTCGTCGAGTCCAAGCAGCGCCTCGAAAATGACACTCTGTTCATCGGTGGGGGCAAGCGGCCGCTCGTACTTCCAGAGCGCCTGGGCCATCACCTCGCCCGGCGCAGCCTGGCGGTTTTGCAACGCCAGCGGCATTACCACGGCATGCAAGCCATCGAGCGCTGCCTCGGTGGCCGCTAGCGCCGCCGAGCTCGTGCTGGCAAGAACAACAATATGTGGCCGAAACGCGCGCATTGGCGCCAGGCCATCGCCGATCGATGCAGTGTCGTGCAGCGCTAGGTCATAGATGCGCACAATGTGGCGCTGCTGCTCGAGCAGTGCTCCAAGATAGCCAATCGGCAGAGGAGGTACAATATTGGGGTTTTGGGGGTCGGGAAGCGCAACAAACGCGATTTTCACTGCTCCCTCTCTTCCGCCGGCTCTCACTGCCGGCGCCGATCTGGCTTGGCTCCTTCTTACACGATTGTAGTTTACTGCGCTGATTCATCAATGAACAAATAAAATGAAAGGTTAACAAAACATTCACGCGGCCAAAAAAAGGCGCGGCGCGATTCGTATCGCGCCACGCTTTGGGCTGTGTGCCCTACCAGCATCGCAAAAAGAATAGGACTTATACCAACATTCGCTTGATCACTTACACTTTGGTGGGGGTTTGGGGGTGGCTCCGCCGCCCCCAAATTTCTTATTATGTTGCACTACGTGGCTTCGCCACGTAGTGCAACATAATCTATACGTGATCAAGCAAACGCGGAAACACCGCACACAGAAGATGAACAAGTACCATGCTGCCGCAGGCAGCTATTGATTTAACTTCATTTCGCGCGGCGTCAGCGGCAGCGAGAACGAAAAGCAGCTGCCGTGCCCTTCTTCGCTCTCGACCCACAGCCGGCCATTGTGGCCAGCCACAATCTGCTGGCAGATGGTGAGGCCCAAACCCAGGTGGTTGCCTTTGCTCGAGGCGCGGTTATGCGCTCGGTAGAACCGCTGAAAGATCTTTTCCTGCTCCTCTTTCGGGATACCGACGCCTGTATCGTACACCCGGATCCAAACCTCGTTGGCGTAAAGCTCCGAGCGTAGCGTGATCGTGCCGCCGGGCGGAGTGGCCTTGATCGCGTTTTCGATCAGATTGTTCAGCACCTGGCCGATCCGCTCGCTGTCGAAAATGCACTCCGGCAGGTTCATATCGATCGCATTCACCAGCTCGAGGCCATTCTGCTCGGCCTGCAGGCTCAGGCGCGTGGCGGTGCCGGCCACCAGCAGCGAAAGGTCGTTCCAGCGCGGATCGAGCGTGAGGCGGCCAGCCTCAACCCGATTGTATTCAAGGAATTCGGAGATCCGGCTTTTCAGCAGCTCGACCTGGCCGTCGGCAATTGTTAGAAACTCATTCTGCAGCGCCGTGAGCGCACCGGCCTGGCCGCGCAGCACTACCTTGATAAAGCCGTTGAGCGAGTTGAGCGGGTTGCGCAGCTCGTGCGCCACCATCGAAATAAACTCGCTACGCGAGCGCTCTTCGAGCTTCTGGGCGGTAATATCGTGCAGCACGATCGCTACCAGCGGCTCGTCGCTCTCGTCGTAGCGCACCAGCGAGGCGTACGCCTGGAAAAAGCGGCCAGCGTCGTCATCGCTGGGCTTGAATTGCATCTCCGTCATCAGCGTCGGCTTGCCCTCGCTGCGGATCTGCTCGGCCAGGGCGATCAGCCGCTCGCCGATCGGCTGCATATCGCCCGATCCGTCGAGCAGCGCCTCGCCACGCGGGTTGGTGATCACAACCTGCGAGTGCACGTCGACTACCACAAGGCCATCGTTGATATCGCGGATCACCGATTTCAACAGCTGCTGCTGCTGGCTCAGCTGATTATGCAGCTCGGCATTATTGATCGCAATACCAGCCTGCATCGAGAGCGCCGTCAGGTGGCGTGCGTCGCTGCTTGAAAACGCCGAAACAGTGCCGCTCACCACCGTCAGCGCACCCTCGGCCGGGCCATCGCCAACGAACAGCGGCACGCACAGCACCGAGCGCATCCCTTCCGGGATCGTCTCGGCTAGCTCGGCATCCAGCGCCGCATCGGTGATAATAATCGGCACCTCTTGCCGCATCGCTCGGCGCGTAAGCGACGCGGCCCAGTCGTAGCCCTTGCGGCTTTCGAGCATAAACAGGCGATGGTCGAAATCGCCGCTTTGCTGAAGCGAAAGCACGACACCATGCACGCGTGCCGCGCCGAGCATCTGGACTGTGCTATCGACGATCTGATTCAGCACTTCGTCGAGGCTCAGCGTGCTGGTGATCACGCGCAGGCCCTCTTCAAGGGCGTGCAGCTGGCGCATGCGCGCGCGCAGATCATTGGCGCTGCGCTCGAGGTCGCCAATGCGCGCTTCCCGGCCCATGCGCTCGGTGCGCAGCTCCTGGTGGAGCGCGCCGTTGAGCCGCTGCTGCAGCGAGTTAGCCCAGATCGCGGCAGTGCCGATTGCCAGGCTACCCAGTAGCAAGCCCCAGTCGGCGCGCGGGTCGAGCGGCGAGAGCGGAGTAGCCATGCCGAGCTGCTTGACGTAGATATATATCGGGCTGAACAGAAACGGCAGCACCAGCGCAAGCGGCAATCGGCGGAATGTCGAGAGCGCCCGCACGATCAGCAGAACATACAGCGGGTATACCAGGCTGCCAAGCAGGCTGGCATAGCTGATCAGCGCGATGCTAAACAGCAGGTCGATGCCAACCGCCATCCAGGCTGTCGTTGGCATCGACGAGGTAAACACAGTGGTGCGGGGCCGGCGCCGGATGAAAATCAGGCTAAGCTGAACCAGCGCGTACACAATCAGGGCGAGGCCAAGCAGCGGCGAGGGGGCCATCGACGCGAGCCACCAGGTATAGACGAGTGCGAAGAGCGGAGCGACAGCGCGTAGTAGCTCCCGCCGGGCGGTTTGGATGCCGAACCGGTTATGGGTCGTTATACTCTCGCCAGCTGCCATGGCTGCCGCCGCTCTCCTTATATCGTGGCCGAACCGATGTAGAGCTTATATCTCGAACTTGTACCCGAGGTTGCGCACCGTCAGCACATGGTGCGGATGCTCGGCATCTTTCTCGATCTTGGTGCGCAGGCGGCGAATATACACCGCCACCAGGTTGCTCTCGCCCTCGTAGTCGTAGCCCCACACCTTGCTGAGAATCTGGCTGGTGTTCAATACCCGGCCGGCGTTCTTCATCAGGTAGTAGAGCAGGCGAAACTCAAGCGGCGTCAGCTCGATCGTACGGCCGTCTTCAAACAGCACCTTGTGCTCGACAGGGTCGAGCGTGATGCCGCCCTGGCTCAGCCGGGCTGAAGGATTGAGCATGTCGCTGTTGCGCCGGCGCAGTACGGCCTCGACGCGCGCGAGGAGCTCGGAGGGCTCGAACGGCTTGACCAAGTAGTCGTCGCCGCCGATTTGCAGGCCCATAACGCGATCTTGCAGCTGCGAGCGCGCCGATAGAAAGATGATCGGCACGTCGGAGGTGCGGCGGATCTGGCGGCAGATATCAAAACCATTCGACTTTGGCATCGAAACGTCGAGCAGCACCAGGTCGGGGTTGTACTGCTCGATGACCTGCAGGATGCTCGGGCCATCGTAAGCCTTGAACACTCGGTAGCCGGCTTCTTCAAGCAAGAAGGAAGTCAATTTCACACTGGGCAGATCGTCATCGGCAACTAAAATATGCATTTGCGGGCACTCCTTGCTGTTATATCAGCATCAACCACAGCGCTAGCCTAGGGCTACGCTGTTGTGCGGTTTCTGTCTGACAATGTCGGCTGCATAAATTCTTTCTATTCATATAAACTGCTCCTATGACGAAAAAGTTACGCGTATTCGGAGCGATTTTGTTATCACTTTGAGACAACTGCTTGCACAGGCGGCGCGGGGCACGCGCATATTGGCCCGTATACAAACGCAAAACCAGCGGGCCATCACGGCACCGCTGGTACTCTATTGTACACCATATAGCCTGCGGAGTGAAGCTTTTTGATTACAACTTCAAAACGGCAGGTCTTCTTCTTCAAAACTGGTGGTGCCACGTGGCAGCGCGGCAACTTTTGCGGCGCGCGCGCCAGTGCCAACCGCCCTGCTCTCGCCCGCCGGCATGCTCGAAGGGCGAGCGGCAGCTGCCACTTCCGATGCGCTAGCTGGCTCGCGCCGAGTGTCCAGGATGATAATATCGCTGGCGATCACCTCGCTGAGGTAGCGCGTCTGGCCTTCTTGATCTTCCCACTGGCGCGTCTGCAGGCGGCCCTCGACATACAGCCGTGAGCCTTTGCTGAGCCACTGGCCGCAGATCTCGGCTAGCTTGTTCCAGGCGACTACTCTGAACCACTCGGTATCCTCGTGCGCCTCGCCCTCGGCGGTGCGCCAGGAGCGGTTGGATGCGACGCGAAAAGTGACGACAGCGTGCCCCTGCGGCGTTTGACGCATTTCCGGGTCGGCGCCCAGGCGGCCAGTAAGCTGCACTTTGTTCAGATCTTTCGCCATTGCAACACTCCTTTTCAAGGCCAGCACTGCGCTCTCTTTGCACTATAGCACACATGTTCGCAACACGTCAAGCGCTTTGCACGCACGCCAGCCTGTGGTACAATATGGATACAGGCGCCGAAGGAGCAGAGTACCCGGCAAACGTTGGCCCAGCGAGCGCGCATTTGGTGTGAGGCGCGCCCGGCGAACCGGCGAATATCCCTCCCGAGCTGAGCGACGAACCGCAAGTTTGGCGTTAACGCCATGGCGTTATCGAGTAATACCGCCGTTGCTTGCGCAGTAGTTGGCTCCGTACTCGCCCGACGTTACACGGGCGCAGGTGCAGCGAGCACCTGGCCAAGCGGGCGCGCATGCGCCAAGCGGGGTGGTACCGCGGGGTTTTGTAACCTCGTCCCTGATTGCAGGGGCGGGGATTTTTGTTTTCCGGGAGGGTTCACACTATGCCGTTTCAAGATGTCGATTCGAAGCTCGCGTTTCCGGCGCTCGAGCAGACGGTAGCGCAGTGGTGGGCCGAGCACAATATTGTGAAGCAGGCGCTAGCCGCTGGCGACCGGGCGAACCCGTTCATTTTCTTCGAGGGGCCGCCGACGGCGAATGGCCGCCC
Organism: Kouleothrix sp.; assembly: GCF_046328425.1. Lineage (NCBI taxonomy): Bacteria > Bacillati > Chloroflexota > Chloroflexia > Chloroflexales > Roseiflexaceae > Kouleothrix > Kouleothrix sp. The sequence goes on along the minus strand of NZ_JAXLWP010000006.1, from coordinate 90,150 downwards.
TGGCGTGCACCATGTCGAGGCGCGCGTCACCAAAGACCTGATCGTGCGCTACCAGCGCATGCGCGGCCGCTATGTGATCGGCGCGCGCGGCGGCTGGGACACCCACGGCCTGCCCGTCGAGGTCGAGGTCGAGAAAGAGCTGGGCTTTAACGGCAAGCCCGACATCGAGAAATACGGCATCAAAGAGTTCAACGCCAGGTGCAAAGAAAGCGTCAATCGCTATGTCGACGAGTTCGAGCGGCTGACCGACCGGATCGCCTTTTGGCTCGACCTCGAGCACCCCTACACGACCTACGACAACAGCTACATCGAGTCGCTGTGGTGGATCTTGCGCCAGTTCTGGGACAACGACCTGCTGTTCCGCGACTACAAGGTGACGATGCACTGCCCGCGCTGCGGCACCACCCTGGCCGATGCCGAAGTGGCCCTGGGCTTCGAGGACGATGTCGACGACCCGAGCGTGTGGGTGCGCTTCCGCCACACCCCCTCCGGCCACCCCCATGACGACCAGCTCGCCGGCGCCGCCTTTCTCGCCTGGACGACCACGCCCTGGACCTTGCCCGCCAACGTCGCCCTCGCGCTCAAGCCCGACGCCGACTATCTGCTCGTGGACTATCACGGCGCCGCCGCCCCGAGCGGCTGGTGCTGGCTGCTGCCCTCGCCGATCGCGTGCTCGGCGAAGGCACCTACCGCGTGCTCGCGACCTTCCGCGGCGACGCGCTCTGGGGCGTGCGCTACCAGCGCCTGTTCGACAACGTGCCCGGCTCCGGCGATACCCCCGACCTCGCCCGCGCCTACCTGGCCATCGCCGACGCGTTGTCTCGCTCGAGGACGGCACCGGCATCGTGCACATCGCGCCGGCCTACGGCGACCTCGAGATCGGCCGCACCTGCAGCCTGCCGACGCTGTTCTCGGTCGACCTGAGCGGCACGACCTACGCGCAGTACGACGCGCTGGGCTTTGGCGGGCTGTTCTTCAAAACGGCTGACCCGGTGATCACGCGCACCCTGCACGAGCGCGGGCTGCTGTTCCGCAGCGGGCGAGTGCGCCACGCCTACCCGTTCTGCTGGCGCTGCAAGGCCGCCTACGCGCTGCTGCTCTACGCCAAGCCCTCCTGGTACATCCGCACCACCGCCAGAAAAACGGCTAATCGCCCACAACCAGGCGGTTCATGGTGCCCGAGCATATCAAGAATGGGCGCTTCGGCAACTGGCTGGCCAACAACATCGACTGGGCGATCAGCCGCGAGCGCTACTGGGGCACCCCGCTGCCGATCTGGGTGTCGGACGACGGCAAGCATGGAGTGCATTGGCTCGCTGGCCGAGCTTGAGCAGAAGGTCGGCCGCAGCCTGAAGGACCTCGACCTGCACGCCCGTACGTCGACGAGCTCACCTGGCCCGCGCCGCGGCGGCCTGATGCGGCGGATCCCGACGTGGCCGACGCCTGGTTCGACTCGGGCGCGATGCCGGTGGCGCAGTGGCACTACCCGTTCGAAAACCAGCAGCTGTTCGAGATCGCCGGCCAGGCCGACTACATCTCGGAAGCGATCGACCAAACGCGCGGCTGGTTCTACACGCTGCACGCCGTCGCCACGCTGCTGTTCGACCGCCCGGCGTTCAAAATGCGATCCGCCTTGGCCACATCCATCGACACCAAGGGCGAAGATGTCGAAATCGCGCGGCAATGTCGTCGACCCGTTCGCGCTGCCCTCGACGAGTTTAGCGCCGACGCCGTGCGCTGTATATGTTCGCCAGCGCCCCGCCTACAATCCACGCTGCTTCGGCCCCGAGCAGTGGGCGAGATGCTGCGCTGGCTTCTGCTGACGCTGTGGAACACCTGCAGCTTCTTCACCACCTACGCCAACCTCGACGGCTGGGCGCCGCCCGACCTCGCCCCGCCCGCCGACACGCTCCTCCCCACCGACCGCTGGGCCCTCGCCCACCCCAGCGCCCTCGTCCAAACCGTTACCGCCGCCCTCGACACCTACGACATCCACGCCCGCCAAAGCCATCGAGGCCTTTGTCGAAGACCTCTCCAACTGGTATGTCCGCCGCAACCGCCGCCGCTTCTGGAAGGCCGAGAGCGACGCCGACAAGCAGGCTGCCTACATCACCCTCTACACCTGCCTCACCACCCTCGCGCGCCTGCTCGCGCCCTTCACCCCCTTCCTCGCCGAGGCGCTCTGGCACAACCTCGTCGCCTCTCAGCGCCCCGGCGTGCCGCAGAGCGTGCACCTCGCCGCCTGGCCCCAGCCCGACCCTGCCGCCCGCGACGACGCCCTGCTCGCCGACACCGCCACCCTGCTCGAGGCCATCCGCCTGGGCCGGGCTGCCCGCCGCCAGGCCGGCATCAAGCTGCGCCAGCCGCTCGGCGTGCTCTGGCTGCGCGTGCCGCCCACCGCCCTCGACGGCATCCGCCGCTTCGAGAGCGAGCTGCGCGACGAGCTGAACGTCAAGGTCGTGCACTACCTCGACGCCGCCGCCACGCTGGTCGAGTATCGCGTCAAGCCGAACCTGCGCGTGGTGGGCAAGAAGTACGGCCGGCAGGTGCCGGCGCTGACGCAGGCGCTGGCGGGGCTGGCGGGCGAGGCGGCGCGTACGGTGGCGCAGGCGGCCGAGGCCGGCACGGCGTTCGAGCTCGTCGTCGATGGGCAGGCGCTGCAGCTGCAGGCGGAGGATGTGCTGGTGAGCAGCACGGCGCCAGCAGGCTACGCGGTGGCGGAGCACGAGGGCGTGCTGGTGGCGCTGGACACAAGCGTGACGGCCGAGCTGCGAGCGGAGGGGCTGGCGCGGGAGCTGGTGCGGCAGATCCAGGATGCGCGCAAGGCGGCGGGGCTGGCGATCGCCGACCGGGTGGCGGTGACGCTGGAGGGGGCGGATGCGGAGGTGGCGGGGGTGGTCGCGGCGTGGGAGGGGTATCTGCGCGCGGAGACGCTGGCGGCGCGGCTGGCGCTGGCGGCGCCTGCGTCGGGGGCGGCGGTCAGCGCGATCGAGCTCGACGGCCGCCCGCTCACCCTCGGCCTCACCAAAGCCGAATAAGCCTAGGGCTTACGCAGCTGCTGTTCGGCTTCCCAAAGCCGCGCACGTTGCCTGTGGCAGTGATCATCGTGTGTCCATTTTCCGCGCTGCGCGCGGAAAATGGACACGTCCAAAAGGAAAGTACCACTCTGCCGAAGACTGAGCACGCCAACCGCGTAAGCCCTAAAGCCATCTATCGGAACGTGTACGGGCGCGGTGCGGCGCTCGAACCAGCTTCGCAGCAGCCCCTAGCCGCCCGGCGCAGGCATGGCCGGCGCGCCAGGCGCGGAATGCTGCAGCAACAGCGCGACCACGCGCCGGTTCTCCATTGCGGCCTGCTCGTCGGCGATGATCGACGTGGCGATCACGTTCTCTTCGGGCGTGAGCGCGACCAGCTCTTCGGCATCCAGATCCTCGAAGATCGGCAGCGTGCCAGTGCGGCGGATGTAGGCGGCGTACGTTTCGACCTGGTCGGGGGTCAGCAGCGCCGCCAGCTGGCCGGCGTAGCGCCGGTACCCCTCGATCAACTCGGCATCGCGCGACGGCGACAGGCCAATCAGCGCATCGTAGATTGTGCTCATGGGCGCCCCTTTCTGATGCGGCTCGCGGTACACCGGCATCTTAAGCACATCCCGTTCCATGGCCGCAAGCGGCTACGAGCACGCAGACGGGGTATAATAGACTTCAGCTGTTTCCGAGAAAGTCTAATCGCGCCACGAACACCCTGTGGCCAGGCCGCGCAAGCAAACAGGAGCGCCATGAGCAACCTTCGCCCACCCACTCGCGCCGAGCTACTGGCCGCGGCCGGCCGCACGATCCCCGATATCATCGCCCCTGGCCTGCTTGTGCTGTTCTGCGGGATCAACCCCGGCCTGTACTCCGGCGTCACCGGACATCACTTCGCGCGGCCGGGGAATCGCTTCTGGCCAACGCTGCACGCCGCCGGCTTCACGCCGCGCCGGCTGCAGCCGAGCGAAGAGCGCGAGCTGCTGCCGCTGGGCTATGGCATCACCAATCTTGTTGCGCGCGCCACCGCCACCGCCGACGAGCTGGCCCCGGCCGAGCTGGTTGCGGGCGGCGCGCTGCTGCGCGAAAAGGTCGGCGAGCTGCGGCCGCGCATCCTGGCGGTGCTGGGCGTCACGGCATACCGCGCCGCGTTCGGCCAGCCACGCGCCACGCCGGGCCGCCAGGATGCGCGCTTGGGCGACACGCTGGTGTGGGTGCTGCCCAACCCCAGCGGGCTGAATGCGCACTACCAGGCCGCCGATCTCGCACGCGTCTACGGCGAGCTGCGCCTGGCGGCCGAGCAGCTGGCGGAATGAGCCCGCCCACCCCGGCCACACTGGTCGTCGTCACCGGGCCGCCAGCCACCGGCAAAACCGCCCTCAGCCGCCGCCTGGCCAGCGACCTGCGCCTCCCGCTGCTGGCGCGCGACGCGCTCAAAGAGATCCTGTTTGATACGCTTGGCTGGAGCGACCGCGCCTGGTCGCGCCGGCTAGGCGCCACCAGCTACGAGCTGTTGTTCCACGCCGCCGAGCTGCTCATGCGCGCCGGTGGCCCGTTCATCCTCGAGAGCAACTTTCAGCACGAGCCAAACTCGGCGCGGATCGCGGCACTCGCACAACGCTACAGCTACCAGCCTTTCCAGATCCGCTGCTACGCCGACCCGGCGGCAATCCTCGAGCGCATGCAGCGGCGCAGCGGCAGCGGCGAGCGCCACCCCGGCCATGTCGAGCAGCAGGAGCTTGTGGGCCTCAGCGCCGCCGGTATGGTCGGCGCCATGCCACCACTCGCGATCGGCGGCACGCGGATCGACCTCGACACCAGCGACTTCACACGCCTCGACTACCCCGCTTTGCTGACGGCGCTGCGCCAGGCGCTCGGCCAGTAGCAGCCGCGCGCTGCACAGCTGTTGGGCAGCAAATGTGTCAGCTTTGCGCACTAGAATCGGGCAAATCTATCCATTCTCTGCCTTGACATCCGGCGATCTTACGGTTAAAATAATGCGAGATTTGATAGATTTGATAGATTTCCTGATAGATTTAAACGTATGGCACACCAAGCAGTGTTGAGCGAGCGCGGCGCAGCGAGCCACGAGCATGGCCACGTCGCGATCGTAGGCGGCGGCATCACCGGGCTGAGCGCGGCCTTCTACCTCGAGCGGGCTGCCCGCGCGGCCGGCATTCCGCTGCAGTGCACGCTGATCGAGCGCGACGCGCGCTGGGGCGGCAAGCTGCTCAGCGAAACCGTCGGCGAGTTTGTGGTCGAGGGCGGCCCGGACTCATTCATCACCCAGAAGCCGTGGGGCCTGCAGCTGGCGCGCGACCTGGGGCTGGCCGACCAGCTGATCCCAATCAGCGAGCGGCGCGGCAAGGTGTATGTGCTTTCGGGCGGGCGGCTGCGCCCGATGCCCGACGGCATGATGCTGGTAGTGCCGACGCGCATACTGCCATTCGCGCTCTCGCCGCTGATCTCGCCGTGGGGCAAGCTGCGCATGGCGCTCGACCTGCTCACGCCGCCACGGCGCGACGGCGCCGACGAGACGCTGGCCGAGTTCATCCGCCGGCGCCTGGGCCGCGAGGCGCTCGACAAGCTGGCCGACCCGCTCATGTCGGGCATCTACAACTCCGAAACCGAGCGGCAGAGCATTCTGGCAACTTTTCCGCGGCTGCGCGAGGTTGAAGCACGGCACGGCAGCCTGATCCGCGGCATGATCGCCCAGCGCGCGGCCGGCGCGGGCAAGCAGCCGGCAGGCGCGCCTTTTGTGACGCTGAAAAACGGCGTGGCCGGGCTCGCCAGCGCGCTGGTGAGCGCGATCGGCGGCACGCTGATGAGCGGGCGCGGCGTGGCCGCGCTGGCGCACGACCCGACGGCCGCGCGGCCGTACCGGCTGCGGCTCGACGACGGCGCCACGCTCGACGCCGACGCGCTGATCTTGGCCACGCCGGCCTATGCCACCGCTGGCCTGGTGGCGCCATTCGCGCCAGCGCTGGCCGAGGGCCTGCGCCAGATCCGCTACGTCACCACCGGCACTGTGTCGCTGGCCTACCGCCGCGACGCGCTCGGCCAGCTGCCCGACGGCTACGGAGTGGTGATCCCGCGCAGCGAACGGCGGCGGATCAATGCGATCACCGTGACATCGAGCAAGTTCGCGCACCGCGCCCCCGACGACGCCGTGCTGCTGCGGGTGTTCGTGGGCGGCTCGCGCAACCCCGATGTGGCCGAGCTGGGCGACGCGGCGCTGCTCGCGCTCGTGCGGGCCGAGGTTGAGTCGATCCTGGGCATTCGCGCCGAGCCGCTGTGGAGCCGGATCTACCGCTGGCCGCGCGCGAACCCGCAGTACGACGTAGGCCACCTCGAGCGGATGGACGGGCTCGACGCGCTGTGCCCGCCGGGCCTGCTGCTGAGCGGCAGTGCCTACCGCGGCGTCGGCATACCCGACTGTGTGCGCCAGGGCCAGCAGGCCGCCACTGCGGCGCTGGGCTTCGTGCGCCAGGCGCGCGCGGCCGGCGCGGCCACCAGCATCACAGGCAACTAGGCACCTTCGCGCACTGCCCATGCTCGCTTTCGCACCTGCCAGGAAGCACCGATGAACACACACGCCGACATCCCGACGCCCGACGACGCCGAGTGGCTGTCGCTGCACGAAGCCAGCGCGCTGCTGGGGGTCAATACCTCGACCTTGCGCCGCTGGGGCGACAGTGGGCGCGTGCCAATGAAGCGGACGCTAGGCGGGCACCGGCGCTTTTCGCGCGCCGCGATCGCCCGGCTGGTCGACGCGCCGCAGACCGCCGCGCTGGTGCCGCATCATAGCCCTGCGAAGCCGCCGGCCGGCACCACCTGGGCGTTTGACAGCCACATGCTGGCGCAGCAAGAGTGGCACACGCGCTTCAGCGCAGCGCCACTCACAAGCCGCATGCGCGGGCTGGGGCAGCGCCTGCTCGGCCTGCTGATCCAGTATATCAACCGGCGCGAAGACGACAGCCGCTTTCTGGTCGAGGCGCGCGCGATCGGCGAGAGCTACGGCCGCGAGTCGCGCGCCGGCGGCGTCAGCCTGCACGACACCGTCGAGGCGTTTCTGTTCTTCCGCAGCGCCTTCGCCCAGCTGGCCATGCCGCTGCCGGGCATCGCCCAGCCGACCGATCTGGCCGCGGCGGCGGGGCTGCACGCGCGCCTCGATCATTTCATGGACGCGATTCTGCTCGGCGTGATCGCCGGCTTCGAGAATCACGCGCAGGGCTAGCGACACCGAGAGCAGAGCACCGCCGGCGGTCTCTTTTCCCAAAAGGACATACACGTGACACAGTTCGCCATTATCGGAACCCACCAGCGCATCTGCCCGGTTGCGATGCGCGAGCAGCTCGCGATTAGCCCGGCCGATACCCAGGCTGCGCTGGCCGATCTGCGCGCGCACGCCGGCGAGGGCTTTATTATCTCGACATGCAACCGCGTCGAGATCGGCGGGCTGGTGGCCGATGGCCAGGATGCCTCGGCCGCGCTGATCGCCTTTCTGACTGAGCGCCACCATATTCCAGCCGAGCAGCTCACCGCGCACCTCTACGCCTACAGCGGCCCGGCCGCCGTGCGGCACCTGTTCCGGCTGGCCGCCGGGCTCGACTCGATGGTGCTGGGCGAGGAGCAGATCCAGACACAGCTGAAGGGCGCGCTGGCCGACGCGCAGGCTGCCGGCACGGCCGGGCAGGCCACCACCCGGCTGCTACAGCACGCCCTGGCGGTGGGCAAGCGCGTACGCACCGAAACGGGCATCGCCCGCCAGCACCTGTCGGTGGTGTCGGTGGCGCTCGACATCGCCCGCGAGCAGCTAGGCGATCTGGCGAGGCGGCGCGTGCTGCTGCTGGGCGCCGGGCGCACGGCCGAGCTGGCGCTGAAGCACCTGCGCGGCGCGCACGCCGAGGTGACGATCGTCAACCGCACCGCCGAGCGCGCCCGCGCCCTGGCCGACGCCTACGGCGCCAGCGCCCTGCCGTATGGTCAGCTTGAGCCGGCGCTGGCCGCCGCCGACGTGGCGATCTGCTGCACCGCCGCGCCCGGCTACGTCGTCGACGCCAGCATGGTCGCGCGTGCCAGCGCCGGCCGCGCCGCCGGGCTGCTGCTGCTCGACCTAGCGGTGCCGCGCGATATCGAGCCGCTGGCCGCGCAAGTTCCCGGCGTGCGGCTGTGGGATGTCGACAGCCTGCAGGTAATCTGCGAGGCGAACCGGGGCGCGCGCGAGGCCGAGGTGGCCCACGCCGAGCGGCTGGTCGACGGCGAGATCGCGCGCTTCGAGGAGTGGTGGGGCACGCAGCACGTGGTGCCGACCATCCGGGCGCTGCGCGAGCGCGCCGAGCACATTCGCGCCGCCGAGCTCGAGCGCACGCTGGCCAAGCTCGCGCACCTTTCGCCGCAGGAGCAGGCCGCGATCGGCGCGCTGAGCGCCGCGATCGTCAACAAGCTGCTGCACCAGCCGATCAGCGCATTGAAAGACCCTCACAGCGGCGGCCAGCTGGCCGCGCTCGTGCAAGAGCTGTTTCAGCTCGGCACCTAGCCCGCGCCGCCGCCTGTGAGATAGTAGACACGGAAAGGACAGTCCATGGCATCTCTAGAGCATACGCCCGAGCGCTGGTTCGTGCAGTACACCGCCTTCAAAGCCGACCCAGCCTGGCGGCGGCTGCCGCACGGCGCCCGCGAAGACGGCCGCGAATCATTCGCGCGCGCCATCGAAGAGTACGCGCCCGGCGTCGCCACATGGGCCTACAGCACGATCGGCATGAAGACCGGCTGCGACCTGCTGCTGTGGCGGCGCGGCGCCGACCCGATCGGCATGCAGGAGATGACCGCGCGGCTGCTGCAAACCGGCCTGGGCGCGTACCTCGAGCTTGCCCACAACCTGTACGGCTTCACCCGGCCCTCGAACTACACCAAGCGCCCGACCACCCAGGAGCAGGCGATCGAGCTGAACGACCGCCAGACCTTCCTGACGGTCTACCCGTTCAGCAAGACCACCGAGTGGTACCTGATGAGCCGCGACGCGCGCCAGGGCATGATGAACGAGCACATGCGCATCGGCCACGACTACGCCGACATCCGCCAGGTGCTGCTGTACTCGACCGGCCTCGACGACCAGGAGTTTGTGGTGGCCTACGAGATGGACGATCTGCCGCGCTTCAGCGAGCTGGTGACGGTGCTGCGCGACACCGAGGCGCGGCGCTACACGCTGCGCGACACGCCGATCATCACCGGCATCCACCGGCCGCTGCGCGAGGCGCTTGAGCTGATTGGGTAGTTTTGAGCTGTAAGTTCTGAGTTTTGCATAGAGCTGAACTCGAAACTCAAAACTGAGTGCAGCCTATCACACATCCGAACCGGGTTTGACGAAAGATGGAAGACGAAAGACGGCGCTGTTTCGTCCTTCGTCCTGAAAACTCGGATCGAACCTGCGGTAGCCTGTACTTAGCACTCATGAGGTATCGTTTGAACGATCGCTTTCTTAAAGCCTGCCGCCGCCAGCCGGCCGACCGCACCCCGGTGTGGTTTATGCGCCAGGCCGGCCGCTATATGCCCGAGTACCGCGCCATCCGCGAGCGCTACGGCTTTCTCGAGATGGTGAAGACGCCCGAGCTGGCCGCCGAGATCACGCTCCAGCCCATACGCGCCTTTGCCGTCGACGCGGCGATTATCTACGCCGACATCCTGCCGCCGCTTGAGGGCATGGGCCTGTGCCTGAGCTACGCCAAGGGCGAGGGGCCGGTGATCCACAACCCCCTGCGCGCCCCGGCCGATATCGCCGCGCTCGCGCAGCCCGACCCGCGCGAGACCGTGGGCTACACGCTCGAGGCCATCCGGCTGGTGCGGCGCGAGCTTGGCGCCACGCTGCCGCTGATCGGCTTCAGCGGCGCGCCGTTCACACTCGCCAGCTACGCGATCGAGGGCGGCGGCTCGCGCGAGTACCGGCGCACCAAACAGCTGATGCACCGCCAGCCCGACGCCTGGCACGCGCTGATGGCCAAGCTCGCGCGGCTGGTGAGCGACTACGCGCTGGCGCAGCTCGCGGCCGGCGCCGACGCGATCCAGCTGTTCGACAGCTGGGCCGGTGCGCTCGCCCCCGACGACTACGCCGAGTTCGTGCTGCCGTATGTGCAGCAGATCGTTGCCGCGATCAAGCGCCACGAGCCAACAACTCAAGACCAGGCGCCCGGCGCAGGCGGCCCTGGCGCCCCGGTGATCTACTTCGGCACCGACATGAGCGGCATGCTCGGCATGCTGCGCCACACCGGCGCCGACGTGGTCGGGCTCGACTGGCGCATCGCGCTCGACGACGCCTGGGCGCAGCTCGGGCCGGGCGTGGCCGTGCAGGGCAACCTCGACCCGCACACATTGTTTGGCCCGTGGGAGGCGATCGAGCGCCGCGCCGCCGCTATTCTGGATCGCGCCGCCGGCCGGCCCGGCCACATCTTCAACCTCGGCCACGGCATCCTTACCGAAACGCCGGTCGAGCACGTCGCGCGGCTGGCCGACTTCGTGCATGAATACTCTTCGCACTGACAGGAAGGGCACCGTGCCCCTGCGCATTGGGGGCACTCAAAGGCACCAACATATGAGCGAAACCACTCCGACCGGCATCATGGTGATGGCCTACGGCACGCCCGAGACGCTGGCCGATGTCGAGCCATACTACACACATATCCGCGGCGGCCGCAAGCCCTCGCCCGAGCAGCTGGCCGACCTGATCGGGCGCTACGAGAAAGTCGGCGGGCAGACGCCGCTGTACGAGCTGACCAAAGGCGTGGCCGATCAGCTGCGCGCCCGGCTTGAGCACGAGTTCCCCGGCCGCTACCGCGTGTACCTGGCCATGAAGCACTGGCACCCATATATCGCCGAGGTCGTGCCGCAGATCGCCGCCGACGGCATCCGCGAGGTGGTGGGCGTGGTGCTGGCGCCGCACTACTCGCGCTACAGCCTCGAGGGCTACCGCAGCTACACCGAAAAAGCGCTCGCGCAGCTCGATCGGCCGTTCAGCTTCCGCTTCGTCGAACACTGGCACGATCACCCGCTGTTCCGCGCGCTGATCACCGACCGCATTCGCGCCGCGCTGGCCGAGTTCCCGCCCGAGGCCCAGGGCCAGGTCGCCGTGCTGTTCAGCGCCCACAGCCTGCCCGAGAAAATCGTGGCCATGGGCGACCCGTACGTAGCTCAGCTGCGCGAGAGCGCCGCCGCGATCAGCGCGCTGGTGGGCCTGCGCGAGCACCGCTTCTGCTTCCAGAGCGCCGCGCCCACGCCCGAGCCGTGGCTCGGGCCAGACATCGTGGACTACCTGCAAACCCTGCACGGCGAGGGCGTGCGCTACGTGCTCAGCGTGCCGTTCGGCTTCGTGGCCGAGCATCTCGAGGTGCTGTGGGATATCGACACCGAGGCGCAGGCCAAAGCCCGCGCGCTTGGCATGACGCTGCGGCGCATCCGCATGCCCAACGCCGACCCCGAGTTCGTCGAGGTGATTCGCGCGGTGGTGCTAGAGAGCGCGGGCAGCTGAAAGAACACCCTGCGATGAGCAACACTATGGCTTCTGACACAATCTCGCGTATCGCCCGAGGAATGGCAAGCGGCGGGCCAGCCGCCGTCCATCTGCCGTCGCTCGTGGTGATCGGCACGCGCGCGAGCAAGCTGGCCCTGGCGCAGACATACGCCATCCGCGACGCGCTGCTGGCGGCCTGGCCGGGCCTGGAGGTTGGCGTCGAGCAGATCACCACGAAAGGCGACCTGATCCTCGACCGGCCGCTCAGCGCGATCGGCGACAAGGGCCTGTTCGTCAGCGAGATCGAGCAGGCGATGCGCGAGCGGCGGGTCGACCTGGCCGTGCACAGCGCCAAGGATCTGCCCTCGGAGCTGCCGCCCGACATGGCGCTGGCGGCCCTCCCGGCACGCGAGAACCCCTTGGACGCGCTGGTGTCGCTGCGCGGCGAGCGCCTGGCCGAGCTGCCCGAGGGCGCGCGCGTCGGCACCAGCAGCCTGCGGCGCGCCTGCCAGCTGCGCGCGATCCGGCCCGACCTGCGCGTCGCCGACCTGCGCGGCAATGTCGACACGCGCCTGCGCAAGCTACGCGAAGGCCAGTACGACGCGATCGTGCTGGCGGCCGCCGGGCTGCGGCGGCTGGGGCTGGCAGGCGAGATCACCGAGCTGCTGAGCCCGGCGCAGATGCTGCCGGCGGTGAGCCAGGGCGCGCTCGGCATCGAGGCGCGCGCCGGCGACGCCGAACTGGCGGCGCTGCTGGCGCCGCTCGATCATCCGGCCACGCGCCTAGCCGTCACCGCCGAGCGCGCGTTCCTGGCGCGGCTTGGCGGCGGATGCCAGGTGCCGATCGCGGCCTACGCCCAGGCCGAGGGCGACCAGATCCAGCTTGGCGGCATGGTCGGCGCGCGCGATGGCCGCGTGGTGCGCGGCGCGCGGCGCGGCCCGGCCGCCAACCCTTCCGCGCTCGGCACGGCGCTGGCCGACGAACTGCTGGCCAACGGCGGCCTGGCGCTTCTACAAGCGGAGTAACGCATCATGAACACTGCCGTACCGGCAATGCACAGCCGCCACCACGCCCCGCGCGATTACGCCAGCACGCCGCTGAATGTGTACTGGGAGATGACCCAATCGTGCGCGCTGGCCTGCCGCCACTGCCGCGCCGAGGCCATGCTGGCGGCCCACCCCGGCCAGCTGAGCACCGCAGAGGGCAAGGCGCTGCTGCGCCAGGTGGCCGATTTCGGCGAGCCGCGGCCGCAGGTCATTCTCACCGGCGGCGACCCGCTGCAGCGGCCCGATCTGTTCGAGCTAATCGACGAGGCCGTGCGCCTCGGCGTCAGCGTGTCGATCACGCCGGCCGCCACGCCGCGCCTGACATACCACGTGCTCGAGCAGCTGCGGCAGCATGGCGTGGCCGGGCTGGGCCTGAGCCTCGACGGCGCGGCGGCCGAGCGCCACGACGCCATTCGCGGCATCGACGGCTGCTTCGAGCGCACCATTCTGGCCGCGCGCTGGGCCGCCGAGCTGGGCATCCCGCTGCAGGTGAACACGCTGGTGGCCGCCGAGACCGCCGCCGATCTGCCAGCGGTGTTTGAGCTACTGAAGGGCCTGCGCGTGGCGCGCTGGAGCCTGTTCTTCCTGATCTCCGTCGGGCGCGGGCGCGTGCTCGAGGCGCTCAGCCCCGAGCAGGGCGAGGCGCTGATGCGCTGGGTGTATGCCACCAGCCGCGTGGCGCCATTCGCCGTGGCCACCACCGAGGCGCCCTCGTACCGCAGGGTCGCGCTCGAGCTCATGCGCGCCGAGGGGCTGTCGCCGGCCGAGATCAAACAGACGCCGGCCTACCGCGGGTTTGGCATCCGCGACGGCCACGGTATTGTGTTTGTCTCGCATACCGGCGATATCTGCCCGGCTGGCTTTCTGCCGCTGGCGGCCGGCAATGTCCGCCACGACTCGCTGCCCGAAATGTACCGCAGCGCGCCGCTGTTCGCCAGCCTGCACCAGCCCAGCGGCTTCACCGGCAAGTGCGGCAGCTGCGATCACCGGGTGATCTGCGGCGGATCGCGCTCGCGCGCCTTCGCCGCCAGCGGCGACCCGCTGGCCGAAGACCCGTTTTGCCCATACCAGCCGGGGAAGAATGAGCACGTGCCCAGCGCGGGCGCCCGCGCGGCTGCGCCGCACCCTCTCGCTTAACCATATGAGCAGCACACCATCACTGCCGCTCGCCGGCATCCGCGTAGCCGTCACCCGCCCGGCGCACCAGGCCGCCGCGCTGCTGGCTCGGCTGCGCGCGCTGGGCGCCGAGCCGCTGGCCTGCCCGTCGATCGCCATCGCGCCGCCGGCCGACCCCGCCGCGCTCGACGCGGCGATCGCGCGGCTGGGCAGCTACAGCTGGCTGATCGTCACGAGCGCGAATGGCGTGCAGGCGCTGCTCGGCCGCATGGCCGAGCTCGGCGCAAGCAGCATGCCGCTGCGCCGAATTGCGATCGGCGCGATCGGCCCGGCGACCGCCGAGGCGCTGGCCGAGCACGGCCTGCGCGCGTCGTTCGTGCCCGGCGCCTACGTGGCCGAGGCGATCGTAGACGAGATCGGCGACGTGGCCGGCCAGCGCATTCTGCTGCCGCGCGCCGACATCGCGCGCGAGGCGCTGGCGGTTGGGCTGCGCGCCAAGGGCGCCGAGGTGGACGAGGTGGCGGCCTACCGCACGGTGCCCGGCCCCGGCGCGGCCGATCTGGCCAGCTGGCTGCGCGCCGGCACGCTCGGCGCGATCACCTTCACCAGCTCGTCGACCGTGCGCTACCTGCTCGACGGCCTCGGCGCGCACGGCTTCGACCGGCCCACGGCGGTGGCGGCGCTCAATCGCACAGCCGTCGTCTGTATCGGCCCGATCACCGCCGCTACCGCGCGCGCCGAGGGCCTGCGCGTGGCCGCCGAGGCACGCGAGTACACCGAGAGCGGCCTGCTCGACGCGCTAGTTCAGTGGTTCAGCGGGCCGGCGGTTGGCACGCCGGAGCGCCAGGACGTTGCACGTTAAACGTTGGAACGTTCAGCCTGCAAACCTGCAACACCCAAGGAGACCTTTGTATGTCGCTACTCTTCCGCCCGCGCCGGCTGCGCCGCACCGCCACGCTGCGCCGCATGGTGCGCGAGACGACGCTGGGCGCGCAGGATCTGATCGCGCCGCTGTTCATCGCCGAGGGCCGTGGCATCGCGCGCCCGATCGGCTCGATGCCCGGCCACGCCCAGCTCTCGGCCGACCGGATCGACCGCGAGGTCGACGATCTGGCCGAGCTGCGCGTGCCCGCCGTGCTGCTGTTCGGCATCCCGGCGCAGAAAGATGCCCAGGGCAGCGGCGCGTGGGCCGCCAATGGGCCGGTGCCAAGCGCCATCCGCGCGATCAAGCGCCGCGCCCCCGACATGGCCGTGGTGGCCGACGTGTGCATGTGCGAGTACACCGACCACGGCCACTGCGGCGTGCTCTCGCCCGAGCCAGGCAGCGGCGACGTGCAGAACGACCCGACGCTCGAGCTGCTGGCGCGCGCGGCCGTGGCCTACGCCGACGCCGGCGCCGATATCGTGGCCCCCAGCGCCATGATGGACGGCCAGGTGGCCGCTATCCGCGCCGCGCTCGACGCCGCCGGCCACCAGGGCGTGCCGATCCTGGCCTATGCCGCCAAGTTCGCCTCGGCATTCTACGGGCCGTTTCGCGAGGCTGCCGAGAGCACACCCCAGTTCGGCGACCGGCGGGCCTACCAGATGGACCCGGCCAACGCGCGCGAGGCGCTGCGCGAGGTCGCGCTCGACGCCGCCGAAGGCGCCGACATGCTCATGGTCAAGCCCGCCGGCGCGTACCTCGACATCATCAGCGCCGTGCGTGCGCGCTACGACCTGCCGCTGGCGGCGTATCAGGTGAGCGGAGAATATGCTATGATCAAGGCGGCCGCGCAGAACGGCTGGATCGACGAGCGTCGTGCCGCGCTCGAGAGCCTGATCGCCATCAAGCGCGCTGGCGCCGACTTGATCATTAGCTACTATGCCAAGGAGGCGCTGCGCTGGCTCGCTCAGGAGTAGCCACATGGAATACATCGAGAACCGCACTTTCGACGAGATCGCAGTCGGCGATAGCGCCAGCCTCACCCGCACGCTCACTGAGGCTGACATCAAACTGTTCGCGGTGATGTCGGGCGATGTAAACCCGGCCCACCTCGACGAAGAGTACGCTCGCAACGACATGTTCCACAAGATCATTGCGCATGGCATGTGGGGCGGCGCGCTGATCTCGACCCTGCTCGGCACCCAGCTGCCCGGCCCCGGCACGATCTACCTCGGGCAGACGCTGCGCTTCCGCCGGCCGGTCGCCGTCGGCGACACCATCACGGTGTCGGTGCAGGCCACGCTCAAAGACGCCGAGAAGCACCGCATTACCTTCGACTGCGCGTGCGTCAACCAGGCCGGCGATCCGGTGATCGGCGGCACCGCCGAGGTGATCGCGCCGAGCGAGAAGGTCAAGCGCCCGCGCGTGAGCCTGCCCGACGTGCACCTGCACGACCACGGCGCGCGCTACCGCCAGCTGATCGCCGCCGCCGCCGGGCTGCCGCCCATCCGCACCGGCGTGGTGCACCCAGTCGAGCACAGCGCGCTGCTCGAGGCGATCGAGGCCGCGCGCGCCGGCCTGATTGTTCCCCTGCTGATCGGCCCCGAGGCCAAGATCCGCGCCGTCGCCGACGAGGCCGGGGTCGACATTGGCCCCTACCAGCTGGTCGCCGTCGAGCATCGCAACGCCGCCCTGGCGAAGGCTGCGGCGCTGGCGCGATCCGGCGAGGCCGACGCGCTCATGAACGGCAGCCTGCGCCCCGAGGAGTTTCTGCGCGCGCTGGTCGACCCTGCCAACGGCCTGGGCACCGGCCACCGCATGAGCCACGTGTTCGTGCTCGACGTGCCGACATACCCGCGGCCGCTGTTTCTGACCGACTCGATGATGAACGTGTCGCCCAC
Source organism: Kouleothrix sp. (assembly GCF_046328425.1). Taxonomy (NCBI): domain Bacteria; kingdom Bacillati; phylum Chloroflexota; class Chloroflexia; order Chloroflexales; family Roseiflexaceae; genus Kouleothrix; species Kouleothrix sp. The sequence goes on along the minus strand of NZ_JAXLWP010000006.1, from coordinate 73,639 downwards.
GCTCGACGACAAGCGCGACATCGTACAGAATGCCATTCGCCTGGCGCGCGTTCTGGGCATCGAGCAGCCAAAAGTCGCGCTGCTCTCGGCGGTCGAGACGATCAACCCGCGCATCCGCTCGACACTCGACGCCGCCGCGCTGTGCAAGATGGTCGAGCGCGGCCAGATCAGCGGCGGCCTGGTCGACGGCCCGCTCGGCTTTGATACCGCCGTCTCGGCCGAAGCGGCCCAGGCGCAGGGTATTACCTCGCCGGTGGCCGGCCAGGCCGACATCCTGGTCGTGCCCGATCTCGAGTCCGGCACCATGCTGGTGAAGCAGCTCGAATACCTGGCCGACGCCGAGTCGGCCGGGGTAGTGCTGGGCGCGCGCGTGCCGATCGTGCTCACCAGCAGCGCCGACAACCCGCTCAGCCGCATGGCATCGTGCGCGATCGCGCTGCTGCTGGCGCAGGCCCGCCATTCCGCCCTCGCGCACGCCTGAGCCGAGCACCGCGCAGCGCATTTAGAGCCTGTTTGGGAAGGGGGTGCGCGAGGGCCTATGTCCCTCGCACTTCTTCTGGCGGTGGCGGCCACATTCGTGGCCGCCACCCGCCAGAAAAAGTGAATACTTGGAGGGACTTCGTCCCTCCAAACCACCATGTTCAAACAGCTTCTTAGAAGCTGCCTGAACATGGTGCGGTGGCGGCGGCAAGGCCGCCGCACCCACAGATGCCTCTCCCCGCTCGGCGGGAAGGAGCAGAAGGACCCAAGAGCAATGCCCACGTTTCCGTTTATGCAGGTCGACGCCTTCACCAACCACCCGCTTGGCGGCAACCCGTGCGCAATCGTGTTCGACGCCGACACGCTCGACGACGCGACCATGCTGGCGATCGCCCGCGAGATGAACCTGTCGGAGACTGCGTTCGTGGTGCGATCGGCCGTGGCCGATGTCGGCGCGCGCTATTTCACGCCGGCCGAAGAGATCCCGCTCGCCGGCCATCCAACCGTCGCCACGGTATTCGCGCTGTTTGAGAGCGGGCGGCTTCGGCTTGCCGGCGACCACACGACGATCGCGCTTGAGCTGAAGGTCGGCCCGATCCGCGTCGACGTTCAGGCCAGCCACGGCCTGGTGCATACGGTGACGATGTCGCAGAAGCAGCCGCAGTTTCTGGCGACCTTCCCGGCCGACGAGGTGCTGCCGATCTTCGGCCTCGCTGCCGGCGACGCGCTGCCTGGCGTGCCGATCCAGGTGGTCAGCACCGGCACGCCACAGCTGATGCTGCCGCTACGCGACCACGCCGCGCTCCGCCGCGCCACGATCGCCGATGCCGCCGCCTATGCGCGCTTTCGCGGCGCGGCCGGATTTTTCAGCCCGCACCTGTTCTGCCTCGGCGGTGCCACCCCGGCCGGGCAGACATTCGCGCGGCACTTCGGCACGCCGCCCGACACGTCCGAGGATCCATTCACCGGCTCGGCCACCGGCGGCATGGCCGCCTACCTGTGGCGCTACCGCCTGATAGCCCAGCCGCGCTTCGTGGCCGAGCAGGGCCACTGGATGCAGCGCCCCGGCCAGGCGCAGGTCGAGGTCGTCGGCACGCCCGATGCTATCGAGACGGTCCGGGTCGGCGGCGGCGCGGTGACGGTGCTGCGCGGCGAGCTGGCGCTGTAGCCCAAGAGGGGTAGCCGATTGCAACCACTTCCCGACCGCCAGCTGCGCTGGGTGCTGGCCGCCGCGATCCTGGCGTCGAGCATGGCGTTTATCGATTCGTCGGCGCTGAATGTGGCGCTGCCAGCGCTGCAGGCCAGCCTGGGCGCCAGCGGCGCGCAGCTGCTGTGGGTGGTGAACGCCTACCTGCTGATGCTCGCCGCGCTGATCCTGTTCGGCGGCGCGCTCGGCGACGCGCTCGGCCGCAAGCGCGTGTTTATGGCCGGCATTGGCCTGTTCCTGCTGGCCTCGCTGGCCTGCGGCCTGGCGCCCAGCATCGCGGTGCTGATCGGCGCGCGGCTGCTCCAGGGCCTCGGCGGCGCGCTGATGATCCCCGGCAGCCTGGCGCTGATCAGCGCTTCGTACCCGGCCGAGCGGCGCGGCCGCGCGATCGGCGCGTGGTCGTCGGCCACCACGCTGGTGACGATCGCCGGGCCGATCCTCGGCGGCCTGCTGGCCCAGGCCGGGCTGTGGCGCGGCGTGTTTCTGATCAACCTGCCGATCGGCCTGGCCGCGCTGGCAGTGCTTGCGCGCTTCGTGCCCGAGGGCCGCAGCGCTGCCGCCGGGCCGATCGACTACCCCGGCGCGGCGCTGGCCTCGCTCGGGCTGGCCGGCCTGACCTACGGCAGCATCGCCGCGCCCGATCGCGGCTTCACCGACGCGCTGGTGCTCGGCACGCTGCTGGGCGGCCTGGCCGCGCTGGCGGCGTTCGTGGCCGTCGAGGCGCGCAGCCCCCACCCGATGATGCCGCTGCACCTGTTCCAGTCGCGTACATTCAGCGGAACCAACCTGCTGACGCTGTTCCTGTATGGCGCGCTCACCGTCGCCACCTTCTTTCTGTCGCTGAACCTGGTGAACGCCCAGGGCTACAGCCAGTCGCTGGCCGGGCTGGCCTTCACGCCGTTCGCGCTCACGCTGGCGCTGCTGGCGCGCCGCGCCGGTGCCCTGGCCGACCGCTACGGCGCGCGCGGGCCGCTGATCGCCGGCCCCGCGCTGGTGGGCCTGAGCTTCGCCGCGTTCGCGCTTGTCGGGCTGACGCGCGGCCCCAGCCAGTACTGGAGCACCTTTCTGCGGTGCGTGCTGCTGCTGGGCCTGGGCATGGCCATCACTGTCGCGCCGCTTACGGCGGCGGTGATGGGCGCGGTATCGGGGCGCGCCGCCGGCACGGCCTCGGGCATCAACAACGCAATCTCACGCGTCGCCGGGGTGCTGGCGCTGGCCGTCGTCGGCGCGCTGGCGCTCTCGCTCTACTCGGGCGCGCTCGCTCGCCACGCCGCCGCGCTGCCGCTCAGCCCTGCCGCGCGCGCCACGCTGCAGCGTGGCGCGCAGCTCGGGCGCAGGCGCTGCCAGCTACGCTCGCGCCCGCCGAGGCCGAAGCCGCTCGGCAGGCCGTGCGGCTGGCGTTCGTCGATACCTTTCGCACGGTGATGCTCGTGTGCGCGGCGCTGGCGTGGCTTGGCGCCGCCATGGCCGCGGCCTTTGTGCGCGGCCGCGCCGCCGCAGTTGAGTGAGTCGATGCCAACACCACTGCTGATGATCATCTCGGGGCCGCCCTGCTCGGGCAAGACGACGCTCGGCGCCTGGCTGGCCGCCGAGCTGCGGCTGCCGCTATTCCACCGCGACGCATTCAAGGAGCTGCTGTTCGATACGCTCGGCTGGGACGACCTGGCCTGGTCGCAGCGACTCGGCGGGGCCAGCTATGCGCTGCTGTACCATACCGCCGAGGCGCTGCTGCGCGCCGGCCGCTCGCTGATCGTCGAGAGCAACTTCGACCCGGCCCACGACCACGAGCGCCTGCGCGCGCTGGCCGAGCAGCACCCATTTTTGCCGCTCCAGGTGCGCTGCATGGCCGATGGCCCGGTGCTGTTCGAGCGCTTCAAGCGCCGCACCGAAAGCGGCACGCGCCACCCTGGCCACCTCGATCACCTGAACGTCGCCGTGTACGAGCCGGTGGCGCGCGAAGGCGCCGGCCCGCGCAACGATTTTCTCGATATCGGCGGCGCGCGCATCGACGTCGACACCACCGACTTCGCCGCGCTCGACTACCCGCGCCTGCTCGCCGAGGTGCGCGCCGCGATCGGCCGGCTCGAAGCCCTGGCGGCCGGCGCGCCCACAGGCATACAGCCGGACACTACTCTGGCTTGAATGTACCCATTCAAGCCGCTCAAGGAGGCATTGCAATGCTCGGTACCACTCGCTCGGCCGCGCTGTTCGCCGAGGCCCAGCAGCTCATCCCCGGCGGCGTGAACAGCCCCGTGCGCGCGTTTCGCGGCGTCGGCGGCGTGCCGCGCTTTATCGAGCGCGGCGCCGGCGCCATCCTCACCGACGCCGACGGCAACCAGTACATCGATTACGTGCTCTCGTGGGGGCCGCTGATCCTCGGCCATGCCCACCCGCGCGTTGTGGCGGCTGTGGCCGAGCAGGCCGCGCGCGGCACCTCGTTCGGCGCGCCAACCGCAATCGAGAGCGAGCTGGCGCGGCTGATCAGCCGGGCCATGCCGGCCGTCGAGCTGGTGCGCTTTGTCTCGTCGGGCACCGAGGCCACCATGAGCGCCGTGCGGCTGGCGCGCGCCTACACTGGCCGCGCCAAGGTCATCAAGTTCGCCGGCTGCTACCACGGCCACGCCGACGAGTTCCTGGTGCAGGCCGGCTCGGGCGTCGCGACACTGGGGCTGCCCGACAGCCCCGGCGTGCCCGCTGCCGCCACCGCCGGCACGCTCAGCGCGCCATTCAACGACCTCGCGGCCGTCGAGCGGCTGCTCAAGCAGCACCCCGAGCAGGTCGCGGCGATCATCGTCGAGCCGGTGGCCGGCAACATGGGCCTGGTGCTCCCGGCCGAGGGCTTTCTGGCCGGCCTGCGCGCCCTGGCCGATGCACACGGCGCGCTGCTGGTGTTCGACGAGGTGATGACTGGCTTTCGCGTGGCCTACGGCGGCGCGCAGGCGCGCTACGGCGTTACGCCCGACCTGACATGCCTCGGCAAGGTGATCGGCGGCGGTCTGCCGGCTGCGGCCTACGGCGGGCGCCGCGAGATCATGCAGCAGATCGCGCCGGCCGGGCCGGTCTACCAGGCCGGCACGCTCTCGGGCAATCCGCTGGCGATGGTCGCCGGCATCGCGACCCTCGAGGCGATCGGCGCGCCGGGCGCGTTCGCGCGGCTCGAGAGCGCCGCCACGCGCTTGCGCGACGGCTTCGCCCAGGCCGCCGAGGCCGCCGGCGTGCCGCTCCAGGCCGCCGCAGCCGGCAGCATGTGGGGCTTCTTCTTCACCGCCGCGCCCGTGCGCGACTACGCCAGCGCCAAGCAGCACGCCGACACCGCGCGCTACGCGCGCTTCTTCCACGCCATGCTCGAGCGCGGCGTGTATCTCGCGCCCTCGCAGTTCGAGGCCGCGTTCGTGTCGCTCGCGCACGACGACGCGCTCGTCGAGCGCACGCTCGATGCCGCGCGCGATGCTTTCGCCACGCTCTAGCCAAAGGCAGCGATAGCAATCCTGCGGGGCGACCCAGGGGCATACCGGGATGGTCGTCGGCTAAACACATATGCTCGATTGCTGTACAGTGAGGGTTCGAGGGCGGCTTCGCCGCTACTTACACTTTGGTTGGGGTTTGGGGGCGGCTTCGCCGCCCCATTCTTTGTGTTGCACTGCGTGGCTTCGCCACGCAGTGCAACACAATCTATACGTGATCAAGCGAAGAGCGTACTAGTATAAGGAGAACTGCAATGAATAACGACATGGCTGGCAAGGTCGCACTCGTCACCGGCGGCGGCTCGGGCATTGGCCGCGCCACCGCGCTGGCATTCGCCCGCCGCGGCGCTGCAGTGGTGCTGGCCGACACCAACGACGATGCAGGGCAGGCCGCCGCCGACGCGATCGGCCGCGACGGCGGCACCGCGCTCTTCCTGCACGCCGACGTGTCGCGCAGCGCCGACGTGCACACGATGATCGCCCAGGCCGTCGCGCGCTTCGGCCGGCTCGACTACGCGCACAACAACGCCGGCATCGAGGGCCAGCCCGGCCCGATGCTCGAATGCGGCGAAGACGAGTGGGATCGGATCATCGCCGTGAACCTCAAGGGCGTGTGGCTGTGCCTCCAGGCCGAGATCCGCCAGATGATCGGCCAGGGCGGCGGCGCGATCGTCAATACCGCCTCGGTGGCCGGGCTGGTGGGCTCCGAGGGCCTGGCCGCCTACAGCGCCAGCAAGCACGGCGTCGTCGGGCTCACCAAAACCGCCGCGCTCGAATATGCCCGCGCCGGGGTGCGCGTCAACGCCGTCTGCCCTGGCTTCATCCACACGCCCATGCTCGTGCGATTCACCAACGACGACGCCCAGGCCAACGCGCGCCTGGCGCGCGCCCACGCGCTCGGCCGGCTCGGCACCCCCGAGGAGGTGGCCGAGGCGGTCGTGTGGCTCTGCTCCGAAGCGGCAGCGTTTGTCACTGGCCACGCGCTCGCCGTCGACGGCGGCCTGGTGGCGCGATAGCCGCGATGGCACGCAGCTTGCTCCCTTTCGGCTATGCCAATGGTGGCATTGCAACAAGCGGCGGTGGTTTGTGGGGCTTGGGGACGCGGCCTGGCCGCAGTACCGGCCCCGTTGCTTTGAAAAGCGCCGCCGCCACACGAGAGGAGCACTTCCATGAAAATGACTTCGCTGGAAGACCTGTACATGGCCGACCTGCAAGACATGTACGACGCCGAGCACCAGATCACCGAGGCGCTGCCCAAGATGATCAAGGCCGCGTCGTCGACACAGCTCAAGACCGGCTTCGAGAAGCACCTCAAGCAGACCGAGGAGCAGATCCGGCGGCTTGAGACGGTGTTCAAAAACCACGGCGCGAAGGCCGAGCGCAAGGCTTGCAAGGCCATGAAGGGCCTGATCGCCGAGGGCGACGAGATCATGAAGGAAAAGGCTAGCCCCGATGTGCTCGACGCCGCCCTGATCGGCGCGGCTCAGAAGGTCGAGCACTACGAGATCGCCTCGTATGGCACGCTGCGCACCTACGCCCAGCTGCTCGGCTTCCGCGACGACGCCAGCCAGCTCGACGCGACGCTGCAGGAAGAGGGCACCACCGACAAAGAGCTGACGCGCATGGCCACGATGATCAACGTGCGCGCCGAAGAAGCCTAATACCAATTGGTGGGGGGTTGGGGGGCGGCTTCGCCGCCCCCGTGCCGCATTCCCAGCGCGCCTACGTCTTCCGCCCCAGCAGAAACATCGCCACCGACAACACCAGCCCCCACACGGCCAGCACCGCCACAAAGCTGGCGTGCCGCCGCATCGCCGTCGCCCCTGCCAGCCTGCGGTAGGCCAGCAGGTAGCCCGCCACGATCGAAGGCGGCCACAGCAGCGTTATGAAGATCGCGATCGGCCAGTAGCTGTCGGCCGGCAGCGCATCGAGCGCGCCCGCGCCAAACAGCAGCGTGATCACCGGCGTCGCGACCGCGAAGATCAGCGCGCCTGGCAGCCCCAGCAACATCATCCCGCCCACCGCGCTCAGCAGCGCCGCGCCGAGCGCGAACCAGAACCCTCGCGTCATCGCTTCCTCGATCCTAGCTTATACCAACTTCGCTTGATTACGTACGCTTTGCTGGGGTTTGGGGCGGCTTCCCCGCCCCCAAACCCCCTCACATACAGCAAATGTTCAGCCGGATGTAGTAGTAGACTATAGTCGTCGCCGGCTAGAAACGGTGTATCATGGCGGCTGGCCTGCCCGCAACCGCTGTTCGGCTGATTTTCGAAAGGGGCGCTATGCCATCGCCACTCACCATCGCCGCCGCGATCGACACGATCCTGGCGGCCACGCCATTCGACCCGGCCTACGATACTGTCGATACTGTGAAGATTGGCGACGCGCAGCAGCCGCTGCGCGGCATCGCCACCACCTTCATGGCCACCTGCGAGGTGATCGAGCGCGCCGCCGCCGCCGGCGCCAACCTGCTGATCACCCACGAGCCAACGTTCTACAACCACCTCGACACCACCGACTGGCTCGAGCACGACCCGGTGTACCAGGCCAAGCACGCGCTGATCGAGCGCCACGGCCTGGTGATCTGGCGCTTCCACGATCACTGGCACATGCACCAGCCCGACGGCATCTACACCGGCGTGCTGCGCGCGCTCGGCTGGCAGCCGGCCCACCCCGACGCGCCCATCTTCGACATCCCGCCCACCACGCTGGCCGACCTGGCCGCGCAGCTCAAGCACAAGCTCGGCATCACGATGCTGCGCGCAGTCGGCAGCCCCGATCTGCCCTGCCGCCGCGTGGGCCTGCTGGTCGGCGCGATCGGCGGGCGCGTGCAGATCGACGTGATGAGCCAGCACGAGGTCGACGTGCTGGTGTGCGGCGAGATCGCCGAGTGGGAGACCAGCGAGTACGTGCGCGACGCCGGTCTGCTTGGCTTCGCGCGCGGCCTGATTGTCACCGGGCACGCGCCCAGCGAAGAGGCCGGCATGGCCTACCTCGCCGAGTGGCTTGGCGAGCGCCTGCCCGGCGTCCCGGCCACACACCTGCCCGCCGGCTCGCCGTTCTGGTTCGCCTGAGCCACCTTCATTGCGCCGGCACTGCGAGTGTGCTATGCTGACGCCTCATAAAAGCGCTTGGCAACCTGTGCTGGCCGCGCCCAGCACAGCCGAGAAGGAGAGGGTTATGGCACAGGCAAAACACGGCGATACCGTGCAGGTTCACTATACCGGTACGCTGGCCGACGGCACGGTTTTCGATAGCTCGCGCGAGCGCGAGCCGCTGGCGTTCACGCTCGGCGAGGGCCAGGTGATCCCCGGCTTCGACCAGGCCGTGCTCGGCATGCAGCCCGGCGAAAGCAAGCAGGTGGTCATCCCCGCCGACGACGCCTACGGCCAGTATCAGGACGATATGGTGTTCGAGGTTGGGCGCGAGCAGCTGCCGCCGAACTTCACGCCGACGCTCGGCGAGCAGTACCAGATCCAGCAGGGCGACGGCACGCCCATGGTCGTCACCGTCAGCGAGATCACCGCCGACGCCGTGACGCTCGACGCCAATCACCCGCTCGCCGGCTACGACCTCACATTCGACCTCGAGCTGGTCGGCATCGAGTAGCCTGCGGGCAGTAGCGCCGAGCCGGCGGCTGGCAGCAACCCAATGCCAGCCGCCGGCTGCGTTTTCTCGCCCTACTGGCGCACAAAGTGCAGCTGCTGAAAGCCGCGCCGCAGCGCCACTACGTCGGGCTGCACCCGCTCGGGCGCCTCGCCGGCCACCAGCACCCGCGCGATCAGCTCGGCCACGCGCGGCATATCCGCCGGCTGCATGCCCCAGCGCGTGATCTCCTGCGTCCCCAGCCGCAGCGCGTTGAAGTCGCCCGGCACCGGCGGCAGCGGCAGCTCGATCCCGCTCGTCAGAATATTCGCCCGCTCCAGCACGCGCGCGGCCGCCGTGCCGCCGCCGTACGCCTGCGCGTGTATCGCCACATGCTGCGACTCGGTGTAGCCACGTCCCGCCACCGCGTGCACCGGGCAGCCGCGCTCGGCCAGCGCCGCCGCCAGCGCCTGCGCGTTCGCGATACACGTGCGCGCATACGCGCGCCCAAACTCGCGCAGGTCGAGCATCGCCACGATCAGCGCGGCCGTCTTGCCCAGGTCGAAGTTCGCCGTCAGCCCTGGGTAGGCGATTGCGTCGAGGCGCCGCGCCAGCTCGGGCTCGTTCGTCAGGATCATGCCCGAGGGCGGCCCGCCAAACGATTTGTAGGTCGAGCTGGTCATCAGGTGCGCGCCCTCGGCCAGCGGCTGCTGAAACGCGCCGCCGGCGATCAGGCCCGACATATGCGCCGCGTCGTACATCAGGTATGCGCCCACCGCGTCGGCCACCGCGCGCGCCTCGGCCACCGGGTAGGGGAACAGGCACATGCTGCCGGCCACAATGATCAGCTTTGGCCGGATGCGCTCGGCCGCAGCGCGCAGCCCTGCCACGTCGATCGACATGCGCGCCGCGTCGTAGGGCACGTCGTGGATCTCCAGGCCATACAGCCCGGCCGCGCCGGCCTGGTGGTGCGTCACGTGGCCGGCCGCGCTGTCGGCAAAGGCCATGATCCGGTCGCCCGGCTTGGTGCAGGCCATGTACGCATACAGGTTCGCCAGCGAGCCGCTGCCCACCCGAAACTCGGCGTAGGCGCAGCCAAACAGCTCCTTCAGCAGCTCGGCCGCGATGATCTCCAGCTGCTCGGCGTGCTGCATGCCCATCTCGTACTTCGCGCCAGGGTAGCCCAGGCTCGGCCGGCTGCCAACGCTCGCGCCCATCAGCCGCGCGGCGCGCGGGTTCAGCACGTTCGTGCCGGCGTACAGGCTCAGGCACTCGCGATCCATGTACTGCTCGTGGCGCGCCAGCAGCTCGTGCACCTCGCGCTCGAGCGCGTCCGATCCAAGCCCACGGTAGTGCGCCGCGCGCTCCTCGATCGCTGCCTCAAGCTCGGCCGGCACCCACGGCCGTGTGAAATCAGTTGTTGTCACGCTAGGCCGCTCCTCTTATCAAAGAACCGGATCATCATCTGTAGCAATACCTTCCGGCCGCAGCACCACCAGGCTCACGCCCACCAGCATCAGCGCCGCGCCCAGCACAAACGCCGCACCCAGCGGCTCGCCCAGAAACAGCCAGGCCAGCAGCACGCCGGCCAGCGGCTGAAAGTACATCATCGCCGCCACCGGCGCGGCGCCTGCCCGCCCAAGCGCCCAGAACAGCACCAGAAAGCCGAACACCGTTACCAGCAGGCCGGTGTACGCCAGCGCCGCCACGCCGATCGGCGTGAAGCGCGGCAGCTGGCCGCCGGCCCACTCGTACGCGCCGAACGGCAGCATCGCCAGCGTGCCCACCAGCCCGGCCGCGGCGGTTGCCGGCAGCGGCGCGTGGCGGCGCATCAGGTCGCGCCCCAGCAGGTTGTACACCGCCCAGCCAAGCGAGCCAGCCACAAAGATCGCGTCGCCCAGCAGGCGGCTGGCGAACGCGCCCCCGTCGCCGCCCTGCGGCCACAGGATCAGCAGCAGCCCGCCGATCGCCAGCACAAACCCCAGCCCGCCGCGCCAGCTCAGCCGCTCGCCGAGCCACGGCCACGCCAGCACCGCCACCCACAGCGGCGTGGTGGTGGCGATCATCGCGATATCGGCCGCCGGGCTCAGCTGCAGCGCCAGCGTCTGGCTGAGCTGCACAAAGCAGAAGCCGCTCAGCCCCATCGCCACAATCCGCCCGGCGTCGGGGCCGCGCAGCAGCCGCCAGGCCGCGCCGCGCGCCAGCGGCAGCAGCACCGCCAGCGCCAGCACGAACCGCAGCAGCGCAAATGTCAGCGGCGGGATGCTCGCCAGCGCCGGCTTGGTCAGCGGAAATGCCGCACCCCAGATGATATTGATGCCGGCCATCGCCAGCACCGCCAGGTACGATTGGCGCGCCGCACCGCCGCGCGCGATTGATCTGCTTGCCATAGTCTCCACGATATATGCATCTCCAGGCGCATATCATACCGCAGAATGATCTGCGGCCTGGCGGTTTCAGCTTCGCCGAAACCGCCAGGCCGCAGCAAACATCGCCATCTCGCGCGCGCCGAGGAGGGGCTGAGGCGCGAGGGCCGCGCCTGAACAAACTGCAATACCAACCTGAATAGTACGTCAGACCGGCGCAGACAACATCTGGTATACTGATCACCAGAAACGATTCGCCAGAGCCGGCGAGCGCGCCCGATCGGCGGGAGGCCCATCCAGCCGGCGAACCGCGCAAGAGGCACTCATGCACCTGAGAGATCATACCGTCCGCGCACCGCTCGACCTGTTCCACCGCACCTACCACTCACTGCTGCGCAGCACCGGCGAGATCCAGATCCAGGCGCTCGTCGAGCAGTACGCCGCCTTCGAGCCTAGCCTGCACCACCTCGTGCGCGAGCAAACCCCCGATCTCGCCGCGCTCACCTATACCTCGCTGCGCCTGCCCGCCTGCATCGACGCCGTGCGCCTTGTGCTGCTCGGCCAGTCGCACGAGGTCTTCGCCCGCCACGGCTACGGCGATGTCCTCGCCTGGCAGCCGGTCAGCGCGCCCGGCCGCCGCCGCAAGATCTTCTTCGACGGCCACGAGACGCTCGCCGTGCTGATCGCTAGCCCATCCGACCTCGACGACCTCATCCCCATCCTGGTGGCGTTCCAGATTGAGTGGAACAAAATTCATACGCTGCTGGCCGACCACCGCCTGCTCAGCGGTCTCGAGCGCCTGCGCGACCGGGTCGCCATCCCCAGCGACGAGCAAAACGAGCTGCTGGCCGCCGCCGGCCTCGCCCGCGACGACATCGCGCGCCTCCGTACGATCTGGGGCGAGGCCTTGGCCGAGCGCCTGCTGCGCATCGGCCAGTGGAAGAAGCGCTTCGCCGTGCGTATGCTCGGCGGCTCGCTCATGGACTACGAGCGCGCCACGCTGCGCTGGTGGTGGAAGATCGAGCACGAGCTTCAGCCGATCTGCTTCAGCCAACGCCCGGTCTACTTCGTCTCCAGCAATACTCACAGCCTGATCAATCTCCTCTCGGGCTTCGCGCTGCGCCACACCGACGAGCTGCTCGGCTTCATCCGCGCGCGCGACCACGGCGGCCTGCTGGCCGAGTACCAGAAGATCGTCGACGAGCAGGTGCCTTCGTCGCTCGAAAACTTCTTCTACTATGTCCAGAAGAAGTACCAGGCCGCCCCCGCTAGCGCCGCCTATTTCGAGCAGCGCGCCGCCGAAGAGCGCGCCCTCGGCATTCATCGCGTGCCCAGCAAATTTTATGTCGATGTCGACGCCCAGGTCATCGAGCTCAGCAAGCTCGACCCGGCCTGCCTCGACCCGCGCATCCGCGTGGAGGGTGCCGAACGCCTGCGCGCGAGCGACGCGCTGCTGGTGAATATCGACTACCCGCTCGGCCTGGCCGCCTACCACATTCTCAAGATCGTCGGCCGTAGCGTTGGCGAGCTGCGCGGCGTGTATGTGCTCGGCAAAGCCGCCACGCTCAACGGCAAGATCGGCGATGTGCTCATCCCCAACATGGTCTACGACGAGCACACCGACAACACCTACAGCTTCGCCTCGGCCTTCAGCGCCGCCGACATCGAGCCCTACCTGGCCCACGGCAGCGTCCTCGATAACCAGAAGGCCGTCACGTCGCGCGGCACATTCCTGCAAAACACTGCCTTCCTCGACGCACTCTACCGCGACTTTTTCACCGATGTCGAGATGGAGGCCGGCCCGTATCTCAACGCGATCTACGAGCACACCTTCGCCGAGCGCTACCCGCGCGATCAGAACGTCAGCTTTCTACGCCCGCCCTTCGATATCGGCTTCCTGCACTACGCCTCCGATACTCCCTACAGCAAAGGGCTCAATCTCGGCTCGCGCAATCTGTCGTACTTCGGCATGGATCCGACCTACGCCACGTCGCTGGCGATCGCCCGGCGCATTCTGCGCCAGGAGGTCGCTCGCCTCTCCTAGTGGCCAGGAGCCGAGATAGCGGTGGAGTGTCGCTCGAGCGCATCAGAGCGCCCAAGTGCTCCGCTATAGCGCCCGCCGAAACCCGGCGGCCTACTCTGCGTAGATCTAGGTAGGAGTTACGCACCTGCGTGATGCGGCTTCCTCAAGGTACGCGTTTTCGCCTGCGGCAGCATAGTACTTGCTCATCTTCTGCGTTGCGGTGTTCCCGCGCGGGGAAACCACGCAGTCTATCAGGCGGTACCGCTCTGCCGAAGGCGGAGCACGCCAACCGCGAAAGCCCTGCTCGTGTGGCAGCTGCAATCTGCATCGGAATAGCGGAGGAGGAAATATGCTTTTCACCGGCCTCATCTTCGGCTTCGTCACCTGGTTTCTGGTGCGCTACCTGATCGGTGGCTTCTATACCGTCAACCAGAACGAGCGCGCCGTCAAAACGATCTTCGGCCGCGCCGAGCGCCTGGGCAAATCCACGCTCGAAGACCCGTTCGCCGAATACCTGCGCCCCGAAGAGCGCGAGCGCTACGCCTACCCGCAGGTGCGCGTCATCCCGCCCGGCGGCCCCTACTGGAAGTGGCCCTGGGAGCGCATTTACAAGGTCTCGGTGGCCACGCAGACGGTGAACATGGCCTCGGATCCCGAAGACCCTACCGCCAACAAGCAGGGCACCGAGCTCGCCGCCGTCACCAAAGATCAGCTCAATATCGGCCTCACCGGCCAGATCCGCTACCGCGTCTGCGAGCGCAACCTCTACGCCTACCTGTTTGGCGTGAAGCAGCCGGTGGTGCACGTGCTCGGTTACTTCATCTCGATCCTGCGCGAGCGCATCGCGAACTTCGAGGCCCCGCGCGCCAACGCCATGGATACCATCCAGCTCGACAGCAATATCGTCACCGGCGTCTCGATCAACGACCTGCGCAAAAACCTGCGCGACCTCAACGAGCTCATGGACCGCGAGTGCCTCTCGTCGGAGGCGCGCTACGGCATTACCTTCGACGCCTCGCTGATCACCGGCATCGACCCGCCGCCCGAGGTTGAGTCGGCCCTCGCGGCGATCAACACCGCCCATAACCAGGTGTCGTCCGACATCAGCCTGGCCCAGGCCGCCGCCGATCAGAAGATCGTGCAGTCGCGCCGCGCTGTCGAGATCGAGACGCTCAAGGCCCATGCCGAGGTCGAGCCGCTGCGCGCGCTGGCGGGGCAGCTCGCCGAGCTCAAGCGCAACGGCCCGCGCGCGCTCGAGCTGTACCTGCGCAATGTGCGCCTGCGGCTCTACAACCAGGCCCAGCGCGCCATCCTGGAGGTGAAAGAATGAGCACATTCTTGATCAGCGCGTTTGTCACTTTCATCCTCAGCTTCCTGCTCGTGCCGGTTGTGCTGGGGTTCGCGCGCTTCTTCGGCCTCTACGCAATCGTCAACGAGGGCACCTGCCACGTGTACGTGCTGTTCGGCAAGGTGCAGGCGGTGCTGCGCGAGCCAGGGCTGTACTTCCTGCCGCTGAAGCTCGGCCCGGCCGCGTTTATCATCAGCTTCGCCGGCCGCCGCCACGTGCTCGACATGCGCCGCGACCAGGTGTACCTGCGCAGCCAGCCGGTCAACTCCGAAGAAGGCGCACCCATGGGCATCGGCATCTGGTACGAGATGTATATCAGCGACCCGGTGGCCTACCTGTTCAAAAACGCCGACCCGCGCGGCTCGCTGGCGGCGAATGTCAGCAATGCGGTGGTGCGCAACCTCAGCAACATGCCGCTGGCCGATATGCTCGAGACGCGCCATACCATGAGCCAGGCCGTGCGCGCCGAAGTCTCGCCCAAGTCGCACGAGTGGGGCTACCAGCTCGGCTCGATCTACATCCGCAAAGTGCACTTCCGCGATGAGGGCATGATTCGCCAGATCGAGGCCAAGGTCGTCAACCGGCTGCGCCAGGTCACCTCGGCGATCAAGCAGGATGGCGCCAACCAGGTCAGCATCATCACCAGCACCGCCGAGCGCCAGGCCGCCATCGAGTTTGCCAAGGCCGAAGCCATGCGCCCGACGATTGTCGGCGCTGCGCTCAACGAGATCGCGCAAGATCCCGAGGTGGCCCAGGCGCTCTTCGAGATCCTCGAGAACCAGCGGCTTATCGAGGGTAAGGTGCCGATCACCCTGGTGCCGCCGCGCAGCGAGATCATCACCCAGCTGCTGGCAAGCCAGCCAGCCCCGCCAGCCCTGCCCGACGGGCGCGCATAAAGGCCAATCGCTTGGTTTGATGTGGGGGTTTGGGGCAGTTTCGCCTTGATGGGGGTTTGGGGGCGACCTCGTCGCCCCCAAATTTCTTTTTGTTAAGAGTTACGCATTTGCGTGTTTCGGCTTGCTCAAGCGACGAGATCGAGCCTGCGGCAGCATGGTACTTATTCATCTTCTGTGTGCAGTTTTTCCGCGCTCCGCGCGGAAAAACTGCACACGTCCAAAAGGAAAGTACCACTCTGCCGAAGGCTAAGCACGCCAACTGGGTAATCTCCTATTTTGTGTGTCACTGCGTGGCGAAGCTACGCAGTGACACACAATCTATACATGATCAAGCGAGAGCGCATAAAATCTATTGCACCAGGTTGATCGCGAATGTGCCAAAGAACGAGGTAGTGTTGCCGTTGATCGGGCCGGGCGCGCTATAGTATTTCACCAGCTCGCCACGCACCACGTTGCCGCTGCGGCTCACCAGCTTGATCGCCATAAAGCCGCGTATGTTATATGAGATCGCGCCGCCCGACGAAAGCCGCTCGTACACCGGAAACAGCACCGTCGAACGATCGGCCTGGCTAATCCGCCAGTCCACCGCATTTTTCAGCGCGCTATTCACCGGCACAGCCAGCGTCTGCTGCTCGGTGTCGCTCACCAGCCGATGCGCCGAGCCCTTGCACCACCAGTAGCTCAGGTTGTCTTCAAATGCCGTCTCGCTGTAGCTGTTGCAGCTGCTGGTTGAGCCCAGCGGCGGCGCCGGCCCATCCGGCAGCAGCGTCACTTGGCGCAGATCCACCGTGCCAATATGCCCGCTTGTCGAGGTCGTGACGGTCGAGCTGAACATATCAATATCCCACGCCGTTCCCGTCACCGAGCGCGACCACAGCGACGCCCAGGTACGA
Source organism: Kouleothrix sp. (assembly GCF_046328425.1). Taxonomy (NCBI): domain Bacteria; kingdom Bacillati; phylum Chloroflexota; class Chloroflexia; order Chloroflexales; family Roseiflexaceae; genus Kouleothrix; species Kouleothrix sp. The sequence continues at coordinate 57,377 of NZ_JAXLWP010000006.1, read as the reverse complement.
TTGATCGCCAGCGGCACAATGTCCACCCCACTCGCGCCGCCTAGCGGGCCGACGAACGCCAGCCCAAACGCCTGGGCGTTCAGCGTGTCGCGCCCCATCAGCGGCATGAAAAACGTGTGGAACGTATAGTGCAGCTCAACCGAAACCCCACGAATATCATCCGAGGTTTCGTTGATGCCCTTCACCTGCGGCACCGAGCTGCTATTGTTCGCGATCGCGCTGCCAATCGGCGTGCCGACCTTGCTGATATAGTAGGCTGTCCAGCTGATCGACCCGGCCGAGCTGCCGCTAAGATGCGCGTTCAGGTAGCTGTCGATCGCGTTGTACACCGTGCTGTTATGATTCTGCGAGCTGTCGAGGTTCGCATCGAGCAGCGCGCGAGCGCCGGCCATCGCCGCCGAGTCGGCCGCAATATTGGCATTGCGGCGTTGCGCAAATGCATATGCGCCGTCGACGCCCAAGCCCACCAGCGCCACCAGCAGCACGAGCACCAGCGCCACCAGTACTACCGCCTGGCCCGGCTGATGCGCATGTCGTCGGATCATGTCCTTGCTCCTCGCTCAACAACCCAGCTGCGGAACCACCGTCCGGCTGCGCAGCGTCACCTGCATGCTGGGCACCAGGTAGCTAAACAGCAGATTGTGGTGGTATGTCGCCTCGATCGTCGTTTCCTTGCTGCCTACCGCGTCGTCGATGCACTGGTTTATCGTGACGCTCACCTCTTCGAGAAATGTGCGCTGGGCCAGCTCACTCTCGACTTGCCCGCGAATGCCTGGCTCGTCGCGCGGGTGCTGCATGGCGTAGTAGCCCCCTTCGGCCACTGCATTGCGCAGCGCCACCTGCGACGAGTAGGCCAGCGCGAAATCAACACCGCCCATCAGCAGCGTCAGCAGCAGCACCGCCACCAGCGCAAACTCGATCAACGCCTGCCCATGTTGTGTACGATTACTCTTCATCAGCTTCGTCTCTAGCAGAATGATGGCACGCCCGGCGATGTCGTCACCGGCACGTTGCTATCGCCTGGCGCGGTTATATACCCCGGCGCCGAAACATCCGGGTAGCCGATTTGCAGCTGATCCGACACGGTGTACCCCGACATACCACAGATCTGCGCGATGCCATTCGAGTCGGTTGTCAGCGTGAGCGACGACTGGGCAACACCATTCTTCGAGCGATAGATCGTGACGGTGACACCGGCAATACCCTGGCCGGTGAGCGGGTTGTACACCTGCACCTGCAGGTAGAACGGCGCCGCTACAGTTCCACCATTCGTCACCGTATACTTCTGAGGCAGCACGCTCACCGCCAGCGGCTGCGGCGTTGGCGTCGGCGTGTTTGTCGGTGGCGCCAGCGGCGTATTCGTCGGCGTCGATGTCCTGGTGGCGGTTGGCGTGCTTGTGCGCGTCGGCGTGATCGTTGGCGTGCTTGTGCGCGTCGGCGTATTGCTCGGCGTCGGCGTATTCGTAACCGTCGGCGTGTTGGTGCGCGTCGGCGTGTTTGTTGGCGTGTTTGTAATCGTCGGCGTGCTGGTGCGCGTCGGCGTGTTTGTAATCGTCGGCGTGTTGGTGCGCTGTTGGCGTGTTTGTCGGCGTCGGCGTGATCGTCGGCGTGCTCGTATTCGTCGGCGTCAGCGTCTTGGTTGGCGTGCCGCTCGCGGTTGGCGTCAGTGTATTCGTCGGCGTATTGCTCGGCGTCGGCGTGATCGTCCGCGTCGGCGTATTGCTCGGCGTCGGCGTGATCGTCCGCGTCGGCGTATTGCTCGGCGTCGGCGTGCTCGTCCGCGTCGGCGTATTGCTCGGCGTATTCGTAATCGTTGGCGTGTTGGTGCGCGTCGGCGTATTGCTCGGCGTGCTGGTCGAAGTGCTGGTCGGGCTGGCCGTGCTCGTCGCTGTGTTCGTCGGCGTGTCGCTTGGCGTCGGCGTGTCGCTTGGCGTCGGCGTGTCGCTTGGCGTCGGCGTCGGCGGCACCGGCGTCGGCGTCGGCACGAACCCGGATGTCACCTGGCAGCCAGTCGTGATCGTACGGCTCGCCACCGCATCAACGTTCACATGCGGGATGACGCTGCGCGTAAGCGGGTCGAGTAGATCAAACGAGTATTGCACCGTCACCGTCACTGGGTCGCCAAAGCTCTGCTTCGGCAGGCCAACATACCCGGTTGTGCCGGTAGACAGCGGGGTGTTCGGCGCGGTGTCGACCGATACGCCGATATAGTCGAGCCGCGGCGTAATGCTCGATTGATCGACCAGCGCGACCACCCGAGCGCGCGCCGCTGCTCGAATCGCGATATAATCGTCGTTGTTTGGGCAGGCGTGTACCGCCGCCGAACGAGCGCCCTCGCGTGCTGCGTTGTTCACTTCAACATAGATGAACGTCGCATAGCCCATCTCAACAATTCCAACAATCAGCAGCACCAAGGCCGGCAGAATCAGCGCAAACTCGACCATACTCTGCGCGCGAGGCTTGCGATGTCGTGTAGAATATGCTCGCATTGCCCAACATCCTCCTTACCACCAAAACGTTCCTCTCGCGGTCGCGGCGTGCGCCTGCTACCACTTGGCAGCGGTCGTGGTATGATGCGCCTGTCGGGCACCCTACCAAGAGGAGCGTTTCCACATGGACATTAAATTCACACCATGGCGCATGGCGTATATCAAAAGCGCAGCTACCCCTGCCGATCCGGCATGCGTGCTATGCGCAAACGGCCAAACTGAGCCGAATTCGAGCAGCTTGGTGCTATACCGTGGCACCGGCTGCTATGTATTGATGAACCTCTACCCGTATAACACCGGGCACCTGATGGTAGTGCCCTACCTCCACACTGCCGATCTGCCCGGCCTGGCGCCTGCCAGTGCGCACGAGCTGTTCGATCTTACCCAGCGCTGCGTGGCAATCCTTGCTGAAGCGCTGGCGCCGCATGGCTTCAACATCGGCATGAACCTCGGCCGCACCGCCGGCGCCGGCATCGACGAACACCTGCACATGCATATCGTGCCGCGCTGGAACGGCGACTCGAACTTTATGCCGATCGTCGGCGGCACCAAGCTTATTCCCGAAGCCCTCGACCAGACCTACGCCAAACTGCGGCCGTTCTTCGACCAGCTCAACGCGCCAGCCGGTGCCTAGCTCGAAGCCCGGTCAGGGCGCTAAAGTCGCTACCAGTTTGCCATTCTCCTCGTGCAGCTCGACTGTAGCCGGATGTGCGCCATCCACAGTCACACCGCCGATCGTCAGCGGCGCCGCGCCGGCGATCTCGACGGTATAGCGGCCGGCAGGCAGGTTGGCGCTGCTGCCCAGCTGGCCAGTGTACACCTCGTTGCCAGCCGCGTCGCGCACCCGGTACGTACGCAGCACCGATTGGCGCAGCGCATCAACCAGCTGCTGGGCATCGGCTGCGTCAAAGTAGCGCCCGCCGCCAGCCTGCGCTATCGCGCCAAGCCGCGCCGACGTACGGCTGTCGACATTGAAGCCAATCACGTCGAGTGTAAGGCGGGGGTTGTTCGCGCGCAGCTGCGCTGCCACACGTACCGGGTCGGCACGGCAGGTTTCTTCCCCGTCGGTCACGAGCACCACGCGAACATCACCCGACACCGCCTTGAGATCTTCACCCGCCAGGCTCAGGCTGGCGCCAAGTGGCGTCTGGCCCAAGCGCACCGGGTTTATCGCATTGATATGCGCCGTCATGTTGGCCGGGTCGAGCGGCCCAGGCGGCACCACCAGCTCAATGTCGTTGCAGTCGCCCGAGCGGCGGTGGCCATACGTGCGCAGCCCGACATTAACGCCTTCCGGCATCTGGCCGATCAGGGTTGCCAGCGCGTCGTGAGCAATATCAATACGGCGCCGATTGCCAACCAGCGCGCCCATGCTGCCCGACGCATCAAGGATCAATTCGATGCTGTCGAGCTGTGGCTGCGACTGCTGCGCCGCCAGGCGCACTACCAGCGTGCCGGGGCCAGGCGTCGCGGTAGGCGCTGGCGTACCTGTTGGCGCGGCCGTGCCCGTCGGCGCCGGCACCGGCGTATTTGTCGGGGCGCGGGTGGGCAGCGCCAGCGCCTGCGTCGGCGCGGGGGCGCTCGTTGGCGCTGGGTCGGTTTTGGGCCGGAGCGCCAGCAGGAGCAAGCCCAGGATCAGCAGCACCGGCACCGCAGTGGCAAACCGCGGGCGCAGAAACGTACGGTATTTAGGCGGCAGAATTCCGGGCGGCGCCTCGGATCGCTCAATCTCGATCTTCAACTTGGCATTGGCCAGCAGATCATCGACCTCGGGGAAGGCATTGCTCGTAGCCTGCAGCCGCGAAAAATCCTGAATGGCAGCTTCCCATTCGGCCGCACGGTAGTAAGCTAAGCCGCGCTCGTATAGCTCTTCGGGTTTGAGATTCTGCTCATCGTACATTGCGGTGTCATTCCTGAAATACTATTCGATACGCCGAACTTGCTCGCACGCGCTCACAGGCCGCCGAAAGCCGTCAGCAGCTCGGGCACAGCCGGCCCGAGCAGCACCGCAAAGATCGACGGGAAGATCAAAAACACCAGTGGGATCATCATTTTCACCGGGGCCTGGTTGGCACGCTCCTGCGCGCGCTGGCGGCGCTTCACGCGCAGCTCCTCGGCCTGCACCGTCAGCACCCGTCCAATGCTCACGCCCATGCTCTCGGCCTGGTTCACCGCCGAGACAAAGGTGTTCACATCAAGCACGCCAGTCCGATCGCCAAGCGCCGTCAGCGCCTCGCGGCGCGCCTGGCCCATGCGCATGTCGGCGAGCGCTCGCCCGAACTCCGCCGCAAGCTCGTTATCCCACTTGCTGGTGATCTCTTGCATTGCGCTCTCGAAGCTCAGGCCGGCCTCGTTGGCGATCACCAGCAGGTCGAGGGCGTCGGGAAGCGCATTCACGATCGCCAGCTGGCGCTGCGTAACACGCCGCGAAAGCCAGAAGTCGGGCAGCGCGAACGAGCAAAACGCGAGCAAGCCCAGCATCAGCATGTTAAAAAACGTCGCCGGGTAATGCGTCAGGTAGCCGAAGGCCAACGACATGCCGACCGTCAGCACCATCACCAGGCCCTTGACGCCAATAAACGCCGTTGGCTGAATATTCGAAGGGTTACCGGCCATCACCAGGCGCTGCCGCAAAGCTTGAACGCGAGTTTTCGGCAGCATCCATACGAACAGGCGTGCAGCGCGCTGCGCGGCAGGAAAGATCACCCGTTCGCGAAAGGGCTTCGAAAGCTCAAGCTCCTTCAGCGTCACACTTTGCTCGGGGTCGCCAGTCGAAAGGTACACGTCGAGCCGCCGGCTGAGCTGTTTATCGCGCTGGGTTGCCATCACACCGACAACCACAAAGCCTATGCTCAAGGCGGCCATGACGCTCAGTGCTACTATCATTACCATCGCGCGCGCCTCACACCTTGATATCGACGATCTTGCGAATGACCAAAAAGCCGATCAGCCAGAAGAATATCGCGCCAATCGGGATGCAGAGCGTCCAGCCCGGCAGAAATAGCTTGCTCATGTACTTCGGGTTGATGGTGAAAATAATCAGCGCCAGGCCGATCGGCAGAAAGCCAATGATATAGCTCGACATCCGCTGCATCGATGTGATCACGCGCACATCGCGGCGCAAGCGCGCACGCTCGCGGATGGTATTGCTGATGGTATCGAGTATGGTCGTCAGGTTACCGCCGACCCGTGCGTGGATCTTGATCGCCGTCACCACCAGGTCGAGGTCTTCGCTCTCCATGCGCACCACCAGGTTATCGAGCGCCTGCGGCAGGCTCAAGCCAAGCTGGATCTCCTGCCCGACGCGCGTCAGCTCGCGCTTGGTCGGCTCGGGGGCGTCCTTCGCCACCTGTGCAACCGACTGAAGCAAGCTGAAGCCGCCGCGCATCGAGGCGGCGATCAGCGCCAGTGTTTCGGCCAGCTGGTCGTTGAACGCGCGGTTGCGCAGGGTGCGCCGCCGCCGCAGCCAAAAGATCGGGATGATATAGCCAACCAGCATTGCCGGCGGGATCGCCAGGATCGAGCGCCAGAGCAGCAGCGCGCCGATGGCCAGCAGCAGCGCCACGCCAACCCGCACCAGCAGATACTCCGGCACGGTGAGCGGCAGATCGGCCTGCTGCAGATCTTGCTCGATGCGCTCGGCAAAGCTCTGCTGCTTGATCACGCTGTTGAGCCGCTCGGCCAGCGCCGGCGCCGCAGGCGCTTCTTCCAGCTGTGGCGCGACGCTGCCCGGCTCCAGGTATGTGCTCAGGCGGGTGTCGACGGTGATGTCGCGGCGGAGGATGCGACGCAGGCCGAACAGAAACGTCAGCACCGCCACGCTGCCCAACATTGCCGCGCTATATGGCAAAAGATCGACAATTATACTCATCGCAGCATCCACCTATCGATCAGCGCGCAGCCGGGTTTCCGCCAAAAACCTGCGGGGGCAGCGTGATGTTCAGCTGCTGCAGGCGCTCCATGAAGCGTGGCCGAATACCCGTCGGCATAATCTTGCCAATCACCCGCCCGTCCTGCACGCCCTGGCGCTGGAACAAGAACAGATCCGACATAGTGATGGCTTCGCTGCCAATGCCGGTGATCTCGGAGACATACGTAATCCGGCGCGAGCCATCCTGCATACGCTCGAGCTGCACGATCACATTGATCGCCGAGGCGATCTGCTCGCGGATGGCGCGGATCGGCAGGTCCATGCCGGCCATCATTACCATCGTCTCCATGCGGTGCAGCGCATCGCGTGGGCTGTTGGCGTGCAGCGTGGTCATCGAGCCGTCGTGGCCGGTATTCATGGCCTGGAGCATATCGAGCGACTCGCCCGCGCGGCACTCGCCGACGACGATCCGGTCGGGGCGCATACGCAGGGCATTGACTACCAGATCGCGGATGCTGATCTCGTTGCGCCCCTCGATATTGGCCGGTCGCGACTCGAGCGTCACGACGTGGCGCTGCTGCAGCTGCAGCTCGGCGGCATTCTCGATCGTAATAATCCGCTCGTCTTCGGGGATAAACGACGAAAGCACGTTCAGCAGCGTGGTTTTGCCAGTGCCGGTACCGCCCGAAACAATCACATTCAGCCGGCCGAGCACGCAGGCATACAAGAAATCCATCAGCTCGGTCGAGGCACTGCCGCGCCGCACGAGGTCGGCACCCGAGAGCGGAGTTTTGAAAAATTTACGGATCGTCAGCGATGGGCCATTCAGGCAGAGCGGCGGAATAATCGCGTTGACGCGGCTACCGTCGGGCAGGCGCGCGTCGACCATCGGCATGGTCTCGTCGCAGCGGCGCCCCAGCGGCGAGATAATGCGATCAATAATTCGCCGCACGTGGTCGTCGTCGGCAAAGCGCGTATTGGTTTCTTGGAGCTTGCCGTTGCGCTCGACCCAGATCTGATCGGGGCCATTCACCATGATCTCCGAGATACTCTCGTCGGCGAGGAGCGGCTCCAGCGGGCCAAAGCCGAGCAGCTCGGCCTGCGCCAAGCGCGTGAGCCGCAGCCGCTCGCGGTCGGAGATCACCCGGCCGGTGAGGTCGAGCTGCTCGCCGACGAGCGTCGCGATCCGGCGATGCAGATAATCGGATTCGCGACCGGCGTTGAGCGCTGTCGACTCCGAGAGCAGGCGCGATTGTACTTGCTCGATCAGCTCGCGGTCTTCGCGCGACACAATGCCGCTGGCCAGCGCCGGCTGCGCCTCGGCCGAAGGCTGGCGGGTTTCGGCTGGGGCGCTCGGCTCGGCTGGCGCCGGCTTGGGCTCAGCAGGGCGCGAAAAGCGAATTCGATTCATGGGTCAAGCTCCTTCAATCTGCCACCGCGTTCGCAGGTTCACCGGGTATTGTGGCGCGCTATGCCTCGCGCCGTACAAAGCGGAAGAAGTTGCGCCGGCCCTTGTCTTCGGGCTGCGACATATGCTTCAGCTGGTTTTTGTCGGGCGCCAGCGAGATCGGGTCGATCGCATCGCCGGCGATATGCGCCGCCAGCTTGATCATGCACTGGCCTACCCAGCTCTGCGGGTGCGAGATGACGATCGGCACGCCGCGGTTGATGCTGTGGGTGATCAGGCGGCCCTCGCTGGGAATATTCGCGCCGACCTGATGCCGTAGGTGCTGCTGCACATCTTCGAGCCAGATGTTGTTGACGCTGGGGAAGCGGTTGAGTACCAGAGTGAGCCGGCCGGATATCAGGCCCTGCTGGCGAATAAACTCGAGGAACTGCTTGACGCTCCGCAGCGCCGGCACCTCGGGCGTGGCCACCACCAGCACCTCGTCGGCGCGGCGCAGCAGCGTGCCGGCCACATCGTCGAGGAACGACCAGGTATCGACGACGACATAGCTGTTGCGCTCGAGCAGCCGATCGAGCACCACGTTCAGCTGATCGACCGTGACCTCGCCGGCGCCGTCGGGCGTGGTAGGCGCCAGCAGCACCTGAATGCCCGAGCTATGCTGCTGGAGCACCGGCGCGAGCATGGCATCGTCGATCTCGTCGACCCGTGGCAAGAGATCCTGGATGGTATATTTCGACCAGATATTGAGCTGAACGCCAACATCGCCGAACTGGAAGCTAAAATCGGCCAGCACCACCCGGCCCGCGCCCATCTGGCGCAGCGCCACCGCCAGGTTCGTAGCGATCGTGGTGGTGCCCGAGCCGCCCTTGGGCGAGAACACCACCACCAGCCGGCCCCTAGAGCTCGAGCGGCCCTCGCCCGGGCCAGCCTGAGCGCGGGTGCGGCGATCCTGCTCGGCGGCTACCAGCGAGCGCACGCTCTCGAGCAGCTCGTTGTACTCAAACGCCGCGCGCACCAGCACATCGCGCGCACCGGCGGCCACCAGCCGGCGCAGCGCGGCGACATCGGGCTTCGGCACAATCGCAATGCAGATTGTGGTGGGCATGGTCGTAAAGATCTGGCGCACGCAAGCCTCGGCCTGCTCGAAATCGCGATCGACAATGACCAGTGCCGGATTGGTCTGGCGAACGAGATCCAGACCTGCCTGCACTACGCCGGCACGGTCGACTCGCCCAAAGCTAGCCTCGTTCGACAGCCGCTGGATCCAGTCTTGCTCCAGCCGCTCGGGGGCAGTAATGACGACGATATGGGGTAGTGTGTTACCAATCACGGCAAGGTTCCTTTCTACGAACCCTTGTTGGCCATCGTAGCCACACGCTACTGTTGCGAGAGCAAGTAGCGACGCGAGAACTCCAGTGGATCGATCCACGGCGTGGTGAACGGATCTTTGTCGGCTGGCGAGCGCAGCGCAAAGTCGATCGTGCCACCCGAGTCCTTAGCATATTTCAAGATCACCGCGTCGGAAGGCGTCACGCTGCACAGCAGCGCGGTTGGCGCGCCTTCCTCTTTGTCGTCCTGCTGCTTGACCGAGCGTAAAATTTTGAAAACCTCGATGTTCTGCAGTGTCAGCGCGGTGGCTTTGCCCAGATCTTTATCGGGCTGATCCTGGCCCTTGCCCAGCTCTTTGAGCGGCAGGGTGATATACAGGTCGATATGATCGCCTTCCTGGAGAACATTGCTCTGACTCATAAGATCGATGATTGGAAAAGCAAACAGCACGTAGCCTTTTTTGATCTGCTGGCTGATCGACGAGCCCTGGCCGCCCAGGAACTGCGCGGTCTGAAACGTTTCGCCCTGGCCGACGTGCCGCACCAGCATTTGGTTATCGAGCTTGGTGGTGTCGGTGATTGCCTGTATCGGCACCAGATCGAGCGGAAACTCTTTCATCACATAGTCGTTCGGCGTCAGCGTTGTGCCAGCCTCAAGCGGGCGCGCGGCTACGGCGATCGGCATGGTAGGCGGCGGCGCGTATTTTTCGAGCGCGGCCTGGCGCGACTGCTGCTCGGCGATCACCGCCTGGCGCTGCAGGAAAATGAACACCAGCACCCCGGTGCCTAGCGCAAGCGCAAGGCCCACAACAAAGAAGATCCATCCTCTGCGGCGACTCACAAGCGGGCCTCCTGTCTTCAGCGTACAGACGCAAATACAACCGGCAACCATATCCTGCTGAGGAACACGGTTCCGGCGAAATGACACGCAAGGTCATTTCTCGGTTACGATACTCGTTGATACCTATGCCACTAGCACGTTGGCATCGCGGGTGATATGCTAGCCAGATCCGTATGCCGTGGGATAATGAAGCTCTTGCGTTTTAGTATGCAGCTAGACCGTTCTTTCGCTAATCAGCTCCGAACGCTCTACGAATAGACCGATACACCGTTCAATTTGTTACGTAAGCGTATTGCGAAATGAAAGCAATTACTACGACAATTAGATCATTATGAGCCGAATCTGGCGTCAATTTATGTTATGGAGCGTAGCAGGGGGCGGAGCAGCCTACAAAGCGGGGCGCCTGCCGAAGGGCAATGGGCAGGGGGCGGCCCAAACCAGCGGCGGGGAGGGGAGGGAAAAACAATTCGGGGCGGCAGGCTTCAGCAGCCTGGCAGCCCCGAATTTAGGCGATGAGAGAGGAAATGGCCGGAGAACGGCCGGCGTATCAGAGCAGCATATCGTTGACGAGCTGCACGAACTGATCGACCTCGAACGGCTTTTGGATGATCACCGCGCCATCGGCTTCCATATCGGCGAACCAGGGCTTGCGATTGAGCGCAGTCATGATAAAGATCGGAATGCCGTCGTCCTGCAGCTCTTCTTTGATCAGGTTAAACGCCTCGACACCGTCCATCTGTGGCATCATGATATCCGATACCACCAAGTTCGGCTTGAGCGAGCGAATTTTATCGATGCCCTCCTGGCCGTCGTTGGCAAGAATGACCTGATAGCCTGCCTCGCGCAGCGCGATCTCAAGCACTGTCTGCATAGCAAGATCATCGTCCATGATGAGAATAGTTGGTTTTTGCTCCATGCTCACGACTCTCCCTATGTCGTATAGACCATGGCGTCGGTCTGGGCTATTATACCAGAAGATAGCCTGGCAACTGGCATAATTCAGCCGCAATTATGACAAACTGTTTATCTCACAGCGTAGCGCCGAGCCACCCGACGACGTTTACTACATAAAGCCGCTATTTAGAACATTGTGATTGTTGAGTATAGTTGTCCATAAAGGAGTGCGTATGCAACGAAGAATGATTGTGCTCGTGTGTGTGCTTTTTGGTGTGGTTGCGGCGGCGGCCGGGTACATTGTCACTGGGATGTCGGCGCAAACAGGCCCAGTGATTAGCGCCGGCATTGCGGCGCCGACCAGCCTGCAGGCAACGCCCACGAACCCGACAGCGGCGCCCGCCGCCGAAGCCACCAGTGCGCCCACTGCCGAAGCCACCGCCGAGGCCACCAGCGCGCCCGAGGCCACCGCCGCGCCTCCCGCCGAGGCCACCAGCGCGCCCGAAGCCACTGCCGAAGCCACCGCCGAGGCCACCAGCGCGCCCGCTGCCACTGCCGAGGCCACGGGCGGCTTCGCCGAATACACAGTGCAGCGCGGCGACATACTTCAGGCGATCGCCAAGCAATACGGCGTCACAGTCAAAGACATCATCGCGAACAACCAGATCGCGAACCCCGACAGCCTGCGCGTCGGCCAGGTGTTGCGCATTCCGAAGAAATAAACGAGCCGCACATACCACTTTCGGAGCAGGGGCGGCGCAAGCCGCCCTTTTCGCTGCACGACGCCGACCACGCTTGCCCAAAAACGTGCTACCATAGAGGCTCACATACATCCATTGATCAGCAAGGAGCAGGCATGGATCGCGCTAACCTCGCCGCGGAGCTTAGACGTGTCGTTGGCGCGCGTGCCGTCGTCGACGATGCCGCCGCGCTGATGACCTACGAAGCCGACGGCTGCGTTATGGACTTGCACGCGCCAAACCTGGTGGTGCTGCCGGCCACCACCGAGCAGGTAGCCGACGTGGTTCGGCTGGCACTACGCGCAGGCGTACCGATCGTGCCGCGCGGCGCCGGCACCGGGCTGGCCGGCGGCGCCACGCCTATGCAGGGCGGCGTCGTGATTTCGACTACGCGCATGGACAAGGTGCTCGAGGTCGACACGCGCAACCGGCGCGCGCGCGTGCAGCCCGGCGTGATCAACTGGGAGCTGAGCCAGTTTCTCGCACCGCAAGGCTACCAGTTCGTGCCCGACCCTTCATCGCAAAAAGCCTGTACCGTAGGCGGCAATATTGCCAACAACAGCGGCGGGCCGCACTGCCTCAAGTATGGCACCACCACCGACCATGTGCTGGCGCTGCGGGTGGTGCTGCCCGACGGCAGCGTGATCTGGACTGGCGACGGCCGCGCCGACCGGATCGGCTACGACCTGCAGGGCGTGCTGACGGGCAGCGAGGGTATGTGCGGCGTGATCACCGAGGCGTGGGTGCGGCTGACGCGCCTGCCCGAGGCCCAGCGCGTCGTGCTGGCGCTATTCCCCGACATTCCATCAGCATCGCAGACGGTCTCGACGGTGGTAGCGCGCGGCTTTCTGCCGGCGGCGCTCGAGATGATGGACCAGCTGGCGATCAAGGCTGTGAATGGGATGTACCGGCTGGGCCTGCCCGAGAGCGCTGGTGCGGCGCTGCTGATCGAGCTCGACGGCGTGGCCGACGGCCTAGACGATCTGCTGGCCGAGGTGACGAGCACGTGCCGTGATTTTGGGGCGATCGAGGTACGGCCGGCCAAAACTGCCGAAGAGCAGGCGCAGGTGTGGGCCGCGCGCAAGAACGCATTCGGCGCGATGGGGCGGCTCTCGCCAAGCTACTACCTGGTCGACACGGTTGTGCCGCGCACGCGCCTGCCGGCCACGCTCGCGCGCGTCGGCGAGGTATCGCAGGAGTTTCGCCTGCCGATCGCGAATGTATTCCACGCCGGCGATGGCAACCTGCACCCGCTGATCCTGTTCGACCGGCGCGACAAAAGCCAGCTCGAGCGCGCGCTGCTGGCGGCCACGCAGGTGCTCCACGAGTCGATCAACCAGGGCGGGGTGATCAGCGGCGAGCATGGCATTGGCGTCGAGAAGCGCGACTATATGACCATGCTGTTTTCCACCGACGACCTCGCGGCAATGGCCGGCCTGAAGCAGTGCTTCGACCCCGCTGAATTATTCAACCCAGGCAAGGTGTTTCCGGCCGGGCGCGGCTGCGGCGAGCTGGCGGCGCTGCGGCGCGGCGCGCTCGGCCCGGCCGACGTCTCGGGCGTGCGCGACCAGCGCGACGCGCCAAGCGCGGCATGGCTATGAGCACGGCGGTTGACACGCTAGCGCGACCAAAAGCAATGCAGAAAGAGCTAGGAGTCGTATGAGTGAGCAGCATGCCCTTGCGTCGGCCCTGGCCGCGGTTGTGGGATCAGATTACGTGCTTGGCGACCTAGCTGGCCGCGCGGGCTACGCGGTTCAAGGCGTGGTGCCCGGCTGCGTGGCTGCGCCCGGAAGCCTGGAGGAGCTGGCGGCAGTGCTGCGCATAGCGCACGAGCACGGCGCTGCTGTCGCGCCGTGGGGCGGCGGCACGCACCAGCAGATCGGCAACCCGCCCGGCCGGCTCGGCCTGGTAGTGCGTACGGGCAGACTCAACGCGGTGCTGATGCACGAGCCTGCCGATCTGACGATCTCGGTTGGGGCCGGAATGACGATCGGCGCGCTGCGCGACTACCTCGGGCAGCACCGCCAGATGTTGCCGCTCGACCCGCCGCTGCCGGCGCGCGCCACGATCGGCGGGCTGATCGCCACTGCGGCGGATGGCCCGCGCCGCCTGGGCTACGGCACGCTGCGCGAGCTGCTGATTGGCATCACCGTGGTCGAAGCCGGCGGGCGCGTCTCGCGCGCGGGCGGCATGGTGGTAAAGAACGTCAGCGGCTTCGACATGATGAAGCTGTACCACGGCAGCCTCGGCACGCTGGCGGTCATCGCGTCGGCCAATTTTAAGCTGCTGCCGCTGCCGCGCGCGTCGGCTACGCTGCTGTGCCGGTTCGGGCGGTCGGCAGCGGCGTTCGCGGCGATCGATGCGCTGCAGCGCACACAGCTGACGCCCACAGCCGCCGAGTACCTGAACCGCGGCGCGCTGAGCGCGCTGGAGTTTGGCGGAGAGTGCGCGCTGGCGCTGCGCGCCGAAGGGCTGCCGGCCGCAGTCGAGCGCCACCTGAGCGACCTGCGCACGCTGGCGCTGGCGCACGAGGCGACCGACACAACGCGCCTGGATCACGATCAGGACACCGAGTTCTGGCTACGCGTGGCCGACCTACCGCAGCTAGCCGATCTGGCTGGCGACGAGGCGGTGATCAAGCTGGCGACGCTGCCGGGCGCCACCGAGCAGGCGATCGGCCAGATCGAGGCGCTGGCGGCGCGCAATGGCGGGCAGGCCAGCATCAGCGCGCGGGCGCTCAACGGCGTGATCTACGCGCGGCTGCGCCCGCTGGGCGCCACAACCGAGCGCGCGCTGCTGGCAGCGCTGCCGGGGCTGCAGTGGGTGGCGTGCGCGCTGCAGGGCGTGCCGCGCTGGGGCGAGCAACCGCCCGGGCTCGATCTGATGCGCCGGATCAAGGGCGAGTTCGACCCGGCCGGGCAGATCAACCCTGGCCGCTATGTCGAAGGATTGTAGCCGCTTCGTGCAAAGTGCCGGCCGTATGCCCGCGCTACTTCGCGCCTGAAACACAAAGCAGGGTATGACAACAAACGACGTGATTGGCCTGGCAGCCTCGTACGCCTACGCGATCGGCCTGATCGCGCTGGCCGAAGCGCTGCGCCGCCTGCTGAGCGTGCCGCAAGAGCTGACGCGCAAGCTAGTGCACATCGGCGCCGGCATGTGGGTGTTCGGCGTACTGGCACTCTTCGATCACTGGCAGTGGGGGGTTCTGCCATTCGCGACGTTTATCGGCGGCAACTACCTGTTTTACCGCTACCGCATGTTCGGCTCGATGGACAGCGAGAACAGCACGCCCGGCACGGTGTATTTCGCGCTGGCGATCACGCTGCTGTTCGGGCTGCTGTGGCGCCCGCAGGGGCCGCTAGACCGGGCGCCGATCGCCGTGGCCGGCGCGATGGCCATGACCTGGGGCGACGCGCTGGCCGCGCTGGTTGGCCAGCGCTACGGCTGGCACCGCTACACGGTCGGCCGCAGCACACGCTCATGGGAGGGCTCGGTGGCGATGTTCGCGGCCACGGCCGTGGCGATATGGCTGGTGCTGACGCGGATGCCCGGCTCGGCGCTCAGCCCGCTCGCGGCGACGCCGGGGGCAGGGCGCGCGCTCGCGGCAACGCTGCTGGGAGCCGGCACGGCCACCGCAGCGGAGGCGATATCGCCGCACGGCACCGACAACCTGAGCGTGCCGCTGGTGGCGGCGGGCATGGTGCTACTCGTGCTGGGCTAATACCAACTCCGTTTGATTACTTGTGTTTTTCAGTAAAGCCCGGCTTTGCCGGGCGCCGCACAAGAAGGTGAATGGGGCGGCATCGCCGCCCCCAAACCCCCACCAAAGTGTAAGTTATCAAGCGAATTTGGTATGAGCCATGGCTAAGCTGCCGCAGGCAGCGAGAAGCTGAAGGTGCTGCCCTGGCCCTCGACGCTCTCGAACCAGATCTGGCCGCCGTGCAGTAGCACAATCTGCCGTACGATCGGCAGGCTCAGGCCGCCGTAGCGGCCTTCCTTCAGTGGATTTTCGCCGCGAAAGAATGGCGTGAAGATCTGGGGATGCTCGGCGGCGCGAATACCCACGCCTGTGTCGGCCACGTCGACGCGCACGCCATCCGCGTGCGCCACGGCCCGCAGCGTTACGGCGCCACCGGGGAAAGTGTAGCGCAGGGCGTTTTCGAGCAGCAACAGCACGACCTGGCGCAAGCGCTGGCGGTCGGCCTGGATGAGCGGCAGGCCGCCTGCAAGCTCGACGGCGAAGCTCAGTGGCCGGGCTGCAAACCGGCCAGCAAGCTCGTGCTCGACCTCGTGAATAACCCCGTCGATGCTGATCGGCTCGGGGTAGATCTGCACAAAGCCATTCGTGAGCGCGTAGGCGTCGTAGATCTGCGAGAACAGCTGGCCCTGGTGGTTGGCGTTCTCCTTGATCATGCCGGCGAACTCGCGCTGCTCGTCGTTCAGCGGGCCAAACCAGCCGCGCATCAGCCCCTCGGCCGCGCCGCCGATCGCCTGCAGCGGCACGCGCACATCGTGCAATGCGCGGCAGAGGTAATCGTACTGGCGGCGATGCTCGGCCAGCTCGCTGGCGAGATCGTTCAGCAGGATCAGCTCGCCAACCACCTGCCCGCGATCGTCGTCGCTCAGCAGCGGCTGGCGACGAAACCCCAGCGGCCGCCCGGCGCACTCAAACGCGCCGGCAGCGGCGCCGCCCACCCCGGCGAAGAGCGCGCCGCCGGGCAGCCCGGCGACAGGCCGGTCGAGCACGGTGTCGGCGTCGACCGCCAGCAAGGTGGCAGCGGCAGCATTGATCTGGCGCAGCGTACCGGCGGTATCGACGAGCAGCGCCCCCTCGGCCAGCGCGCGCAGTATCATCGCAGCGCTGGCAAAAGCTCGCTCGCGCTCGGTCTGTGTCGCCGCATCGCGCATAGTCGTCTCCTCGCTAGTCTGCTCGAATCAGAGCACACTCGAACGCGGGCGCTCATGCCCGCGATCGTCCTCCGATCGCCATCATAGCAGAAGCCGGGCGCGCAGGCATAAATTATTGATTACAATGCAGCCTGATTCACTGGGCGCGGCGGAGATCCTTGACATTCAGCTGGAGCGAGCGCGTGCCGTTCCACTCGTGAGCCTCGAGGGTATAGGCGATATCAAGCCAGGGGTGGCGCTCGAAGTAGTGCGCGAGCTTGCCGAGCCGAAAGGCGATCGCCTCGTAGGCCGGGCCGCCGGCGCCGTCGTCGATGCGCAGCTTGAGGTGCTGGCCTTCGGCGCCGCGCGGCCATGCGCCGGCCACGTGCACATGGCGGCTGAGCAGCACCGGCTGTGGATTGGCCTGGCCGAACGGCTCGAGCACCGCGATCTGCGCCAGCAGCTCCCAGCTGAGCTGGCCCAGCGGCACCTCGGCGTCGATCTCGAGCGCGGGCGTCAGCAGGTCGTCGGGGAGGTGCGCGTCGGCATATGCCAGCAGGCGCTGCTCGAGGGCGGGCAGGTTCGCGGTGGCGATGGTGAAGCCCGCGGCAGCGGAGTGGCCGCCATAGCGCACGAACAGATCCTCGCAGCTGGTGAGCGCCTCGAAGATATTAAAGCCGGGCACCGAGCGCGCCGAGCCGCGCGACACTTCCTCGCCGCGCTCGAGCATCAGCACCGGGCGGCCAAGCTCTTCGACCAGGCGCGCGGCGACCAGGCCGACCAGCCCGGCTGGGTACTCGGCGTTGTCGAGCACGATAATCCGGTTCTCGTGCTTGCTCTGGTCGGTGGCCTGCTGGCGTGCGGACTGCTGGATCTGCTTGGTAAGCTCCTGGCGCTGGCGATTCGCCTGGTTGAGGCGCTCGGCCAGCTGCTGCGCGGCGCTGAAATCGTCGGCCAGCAGCAGCTGGTACGCCAGCACCGCGTCGTCGAGGCGGCCGGCGGCATTGAGGCGCGGGCCGAGCATGAAGCTGATGTCGGTAGAGGTGATCTTGCCCTGCACCAGGCCAGCGGCGACGACCAGCGCCTTGAGGCCGGGGCGCTGGCTGGCATTGATCGACTCGAGGCCGGCGCGCACCAGCACGCGGTTCTCGCCGTTCAGCGGCCCCATATCGGTGACGGTGCCGAGCGCGACCACGTCGAGCAGGTCGCGCCCGCGCAGCGGCATTTTCACCCCCAGGCGAGCGAGCGCCTGCACCAGCTTATAGGCAATGCCGACGCCGACCAGCTGCTTGTAGGGGTAGGCGCAGCCGGGCTGCTTGGGATTCACAACGGCATAGGCATCGGGCAGCGTATCAGGCGGGGTATGGTGGTCGGTGACGATCACGTCGATGCCGTGGGCGTTGGCGTGGGCAACCTCGCGCAGATTGCTGATGCCGCAGTCGACGGTGATCAGTACGCGCACGCCCTCGGCGGCCAGCTGGTCGATCGCCTCGATGTTGAGGCCATAGCCTTCGCGCAGGCGGTGCGGGATGTAGGGGCGAATATCGCCGCCCATAGCGCCGATCGCCTGCATGAGCAGCGTCACCGCCGTGACGCCGTCGGTGTCGAAGTCGCCGTAGACGGCGATCGGCTCGGACTCGGCGATCGCGGCGGCCACGCGGCGGGCGGCGGCGTCCATGCCCTTGAGCAGAAACGGGTCGTGCAGGCCGCTCTTGTAGTCGGAGGAGAGGAACGACGCGATGCTGGCCTGGCTGCGCAGATCGCGCTGGTACAGGAGCGTCGCCACCACGGCAGGGCGATCACGCATCGTGGCGAGGAAATCGGCCGGGGCCGGGTCGCGCAGCACCCAGCGCTTCTTATGAGCGGACATGCAGCCTCTTGTCGATTGCAGATTGCGAAGGATGGTTCACGCAGGTGGAGTATAGCATCTGGCCCGAACCGGCGCAAACCAAACCTCCCGCGCGGGAGGACACCGCCTAAGCCCTGTTAATTTAGCATCGCTGCGCGTTCTTACTTATGGGGCATCGGGGCGCGCCCCTGCCGAGCGCCCCGCCTGAATCGCACACAACCAACAATGCAGCTACGATTTCGCCTGTTCGTCCAGCAGCACAGCGGCGGCGCCTGGACGATCCTGGTGCCAGCGGCGCCAGCGCTCGCGGCCTACGCCGCCACCCGTGACGAAGCCATTCGCGACATCGCGGCCCAGCTCAGCGCACACCTGGCCAGCGCCGGACCGCGCGCGGTTGGGCGCTACCCATTTCACGAGCGCCAGGATCTGCGGCCGATCGCGCTTGAGGTTTCGCCAAAGGGCGGCGGCCCGCAGCCGCCGATCGCGATCAGCGTGAACGTGCTGGTGACCGACGCGCGGCGCGGCGGCGCGGGCCACCTGCTGATCACCGCCCCGCGCATCGCCGACTTTCACGTGGTAGCGCCGGCAGCCGAGCAGATCGAGGAACTGGCACGCGCCGCGCTGCTGCACCACATGCGCAAGTGGCGCTCGCCAGCGATCGTTGCGGCCGACCTGGACGGCGAAGAGACGCTGGCGACGCTGACGATCGAGCTGCCCGACGCGCCCGCGCCGGCCGAGCCGAGCGGGCCGCCCGGCGGCGAGCAGGTACTGGCGCTGTGCGGGCTGAACCTGAGCGAGCAGGCCGGGCGCGGCAAGCTTGGCCGCGCCGACCGCCGCGACACGCTAGTGGAGCACGTGCTCACCGCGCTGGCGGGCGAGCGCATGAGCAGCGTCGTGCTGGTAGGCCGCGCCGACGTGGGCAAAACCGCGATCTTGCACGAGGTGGTCGAGCGTATCCGCGCCGGCAGCGTGCCGCCGGCGCTGCGCGATCGCGAGGTGTGGTTCGTAACCGCCAACAACCTGATCGCCGGCATGAAATACACCGGCGAGTGGCAGGGGCGAGCGCAGAAGCTGGTTCAGCAGGCGCGGCGCGGGCGGCAGATCCTGTACATGGCCGACCCGAACGAGATCCTCGACGCCGGGCGCTGGAGCGGCAGCGACAACAACATGGGCCGGTTTCTGCGGCCATATATCGAGAGCGGCGAGCTGACGATCATCTGCGAGTGCGCGCCCGAGGGCTTCGACGCCGGGGTGAAGGTCGAGCCGAGCTTTATGCACGCCTTCCGCCGCGTTGACGTAGGCGAGACCGACGAGGCCGACACGCTGGCGATCGCGCATGCCGCCGCGCGCCGCCTGGAAGCCGCCCACGGCGTGGCGATCGAGCCGGATGCCACCGCCGCCGCGCTGAGCCTGACGCGCCGCTTCATGCCCTACCGCGCCTTTCCCGGCAAGGCTGTGCGCTTTCTGGCCGACCTCGCGCGCGACGCGGCCCAGCAGCCCGGCGCCCGGCTCGGCCGCGACGCGGCCATTCGCGCGTTCGCGCGCGCCACCGGCCTGCCGGCGTTCATTGTGTCGGACGAGCAGGGCATGCGCGCGGACGAGGTGCGGGCGTACTTCGACGAGCGGCTGCTGGGCCAGCCCGACGCGGTAGCCGCCATGGTCGACCTGATCACGGTGATCAAAGCCGGCCTGCACGACCCGGCCAAGCCGCTGGGCAGCTTCTTTTTCGTCGGCCCGACCGGCGTGGGCAAGACCGAGCTGGCCAAAGTGCTGGCGGAATTTCTGTTTGGCGCGCGCGACCGGCTGATCCGCTTCGATATGAGCGAGTACGCCGGGCCTGACGCACTGCCACGGCTGATTGGCACGGCCTGGAAGCCCGACAGCGCCGGCGAGCTGGCGCGCCGGGTGCGCGAGCAGCCGTTCTGCGTGCTGCTGTTCGACGAGCTTGAGAAAGCCCACTCCGACGTATTCGACGCGCTGCTGCAGGTGCTGGGCGAGGGCCGGCTGACCGACGCCGCCGGGCGGACGGCCGACTTCCGCAACGCGATCATTATCATGACCTCGAACCTGGGGGCGAGCCGCCGCGAGATGCACGACATCGGCTTCGCGGCGAACGGGCGCGACGGGCAGGCCAGCGACGATGCGCGGCTGCGTGCGCACTTTACCAAAGAGGCCGAGCAGTTTTTCCGGCCAGAGTTCTTCAACCGGATCGACCGGATCGTCGCGTTCCGGCCGCTAACGCTCGCAGCCATGCGGCTGATCACCCGGCGCGAGCTGGGCAAGCTGCTGATGCGCGAGGGCGTGGTGCGGCGCAACCTGCTGGTCGAGATCGACGACGCGGTGATCGAGCGCCTGCTGGCACAGGGCTTCCACCCGCTGTACGGCGCGCGGCCGCTGCAGCGCGAGATCGAGCGGCTGGTGATCTTGCCGCTGGCGCGGCTGGTGGTGGAGCACAACCCCGGCGCCGGCCAGCTGCTGCGCTTTGGCGTGCGCGAGGGCCAGATCCAGCTGAGCCTGGTGTCGCTCGAGGTCGCCGACGAGCCGGCCGAGACGCCTGCGGCGCGCGCGGCCGACGCGCGGATCGAGACCGACCTGGCCGCAGTGCTGCGCGCGGTGCGCGAGCTGCGCGCGCAAGCCGCCGACGAGGCCGCCGGGCCGGTGGTGCGCGGCCTGCGCCGCGAGGTTTCGGCGCTGCTGCGGCGCACCGGCGAGCCGAGCTTCTGGGACGCGCCGCAGGCCGCGCGCGAGGTGCTGGGCCGGGTGTACCACCTCGAGCGCGTGCTCAAGCGCTTCGACGAGCTTGCCGAGCGCGCCGAGTATCTCGAAGAGAAAGGCCGCCAGATCCGCATCCGCCGCGACCGGCGCGGCATCCCCGA
Organism: Kouleothrix sp.; assembly: GCF_046328425.1. Classification (NCBI taxonomy): domain Bacteria; kingdom Bacillati; phylum Chloroflexota; class Chloroflexia; order Chloroflexales; family Roseiflexaceae; genus Kouleothrix; species Kouleothrix sp. The sequence goes on along the minus strand of NZ_JAXLWP010000006.1, from coordinate 36,191 downwards.
GCTTGCGCGCGACCTCGACACATTGGAGGCCGAGCTGGCGTATGTGCGCATGGAGCTGGCCGGCGCGGGCGCGGGCAGCGGCCACGACCAGGCGCTGCTGAAGATCGCGCCGCTGGGGCGCGCCAGCGACGCCTGGGCCGACCAGCTGCTGGCAATGTATAGCGCCTGGGCCGCGCACAAAGGCCACGAGTACACCATCCTGGCGCCCGAGGGCGCAGGGGCGCGGCCGCGCGGCACCGCAACGCTGTATGTGCGCGGCAGCAATGTGTACGAGTTCTTGCGCGGCGAGGCTGGCCTGCACAAGCTGCTCAGCGGGCCAGCCGAAGACCGCCAGCGCGACCTGGCGCGCGTGACGGTGCTGCCGGCGCAGGGCGTGCCCGACGACGACCCGGCCGAGCTGTACGGGGCGCTGGCGCAGCTGGCACTTGCCGGCGACACAGCCGACGACGACGGGGCGCTGGCGCGCATCTACACCAGCAGCGGCCGCCACCGCTCGGTGCGCGACCCACGCACCGGCGCGCGCGTGGCCGATGTTGGAGCAGTGCTGCAGGGCGGCCAGATCGACGCGTTTCTGCTGGCGAGCCTGCGCGCGCGCGCCGCCGAAGCCGCCTAGCGCGGGCCGGTGGGCAACCTGCCTGCTAGGCGGCTCTGGGAGAGCAGAAACGTGGTACACTGTCGCGGCGCGTAACAGTAAGGAGGTCGCCGTGGAACCAAAATTTGAGGAGCTGCAGACGCGGCTGCGCGAGATCAACGATCTTGAGGCCGCCGCCGCGCTGCTGAACTGGGATCAGACAACCTACATGCCGCCGGGCGGTGCGGAGGCGCGTGGACGCCAGCTGGCGACCCTGGCGCGCGTAGCGCACGAGAAGTTTACCGACGACGCGATTGGCCGGCTGCTCGACGACCTGCGCCCATTCGAGGCCAGCCAGCCGTATGACTCGGCCGAGGCCAGCCTGCTGCGCGTGGTGCAGCACGACTACGAGCGCGCGATCAAGGTGCCGGCCGCGTTTCTGACCGAGCTGTACACCCACGCGGCGGCCTCATACGAGGCGTGGGCGCGGGCGCGCCCGGCCAACGACTTCAACGCAGTGGCGCCCATGCTCGAGAAGACGCTCGATCTCAGCCGGCGCTACGCCGAGTTCTTCCCCGGCTACGAGCACATCGCCGACCCACTGATCGACGAATCCGACCAAGGCATGCAGGCGGCGTCGGTGCGGGCGCTGTTTCGCGAGCTGCGCGACCAGCTGGTGCCGCTGGTGCAGGCGATCACCGCGCAGCCGCCGGCCGACGAGAGCTGCCTGAAGCTGCGCTACCCCGAAGACCAGCAGCGCGCGTTTGGCGAGGCGGTGATCAAGCGCTACGGCTACGACTTCAGCCGCGGCCGCCAGGATAAAACCCTGCACCCGTACATGACCAAGTTCTCGATCGGCGACGTGCGCATCACCACGCGCTTCAACGAGCACGACCTCGGCGATGGGCTGTTCAGCACGCTGCACGAATCTGGCCACGCCATGTACGAGCAGGGCATCAACCCCGCGTTCGAGGGCACACCGCTGGCGAACGGCACGTCGTCGGGGGTGCACGAGAGCCAGTCGCGGCTGTGGGAGAATATCGTCGGCCGCAGCCGCAGCTTCTGGCAGCACTTCTACCCGCAGCTGCAGCAGAGCTTCGCGCAGCAGCTTGGTGAGGTATCACTCGACACGTTCTACCGCGCGATCAACAAAGTGCAGCGCTCGCTCATCCGCGTCGACGCCGACGAGGTGACGTATAACCTGCATGTGATGCTGCGCTTCGACTTCGAGCTCGCGCTGCTCGAGGGCAGCATGCGCGTGCGCGACCTGCCGGACGCCTGGCACGAGCGTATGGAGTCGGATCTGGGGGTGGCGCCGCCCGACGACCGCGACGGCGTGCTCCAAGATGTGCACTGGTACGGCGGGCGGATCGGCGGGGTGTTCCAGGGCTACACAATCGGCAATATTCTGAGCGCGCAGTTCTACGACGCCGCCACGCGCGCGCACCCCGGCATCCCGGCCGAGATCGCCCAGGGCGAGTTCGGCACGCTGCACGGCTGGCTGAAGGAGAACATCTACCGCCACGGGCGGACATTCACCGCGCCCGAGCTGGTGCAGCGCGCTACCGGCGGCCCACTGAGCTTTGCGCCATATATTCGCTACCTGCGCGGCAAGTTCGCCGAGCTGTACAGCCTGTAGCGCTGCACCGCGTGGTTTCGCCACGCGATGCAACACAATATGACTTACGCAGTTGGCGCCTTCAACCTTCGGCAGAGCGGTAATGTATCTACTAATCGTATGCGGTTTTTCCGCGCGGAGTGCGGAAAAACCGCATACAAGAAGATGAAAAAGTACCATCGAATTTGGTATTACGCCCGGAAGATCAGCGTGCCGGCGGCCGAGCGCAGCTCGAGCTGCCCGCCGCTGACGCGGTAGGTGCTCTGGCCCTGCAGAATGCTCAGCACCGCTTCCTCCTGCTGGTTGAGCGCCGCGTCGGCGCTGGCCATCATTGTCGAGGCGAGATCGGTGATCGCCAGGCTGCCGCCGCTGGCGCGGTAGCTGCCGCCAAACTGGTTGACACCGCCGCTGCCGCCGACTTTCCCACCGTTGAATGCGACCGTCGCGTGGCTGCCCGGCACCGCCGGCTGGCCGTTCACGCTCACCAGCTGCCAGGTGACGCCTTCAATCTCGGGCGCGGCCGCGCTCGACAGCCAGGGCGCGAGCAGCCAGTAGCCCAGGCCCAGTATAATCACCGCCGCGAGGGCCGCGACAACGTAGCGCCGGCTGCGAGGGTTCGGTTGGGTTTGCATGGGTTGGCCTCCTTCTTTGTTAGGGGAAGGACGCCGCCGGCAGCCCAATGGTTCCCACGTGCCCAGGGCAACGCCGGCCAGGCGGCCGCTTGCAGCCGCCCGGCCGGGGCCGCGCCTACGCGGTGACGATGTTGATCATGCGGCCGGGCGCGATGATCACCCGCTGCACTGTGCGGCCCTCAATCGCCGCGACGACTCTGGGGGCGGCCAGCGCCGCCGCGCGCACGGCGGGCTCGTCGGCGCCGGCGGGCACGCGAATGCGCTCGCGCAACCGTCCGTTCACCTGCACCGGCAGCTCGATCGACTGCTCGGCGACATCGCCGGCCGCGGGCCAGGGCTGGTCGTGCACCGAGCCGGCGCCGCCCAGCCGCGCCCACAGCTCCTCGGCGATATGCGGCCCGAACGGCGCCAGCAGCAGCACCAGCGTGCGCCGCGCCTCGGCATACGCGGCCGGGTCGGCCGCGCCCACGCCGCGCAGCCAGTTGGCGTACTCCATCAGCGCGGCGATTGCGGTGTGGAAGCTGCGCTGCTCAAGCGCCTCGGTTACGCGCCTGACACACGCCGAGCGGCGAACGGCGAACGCGGGCGGGTCGGCGCGGTTGCCCTCGGCATTAGCCGCCCGCCCGCCGTCGCTGATGCACAGCGCCCACACGCGCCCCAGGAAGCGCACCATGCCGGCCACGCCGCGATCGCTGAAGTCAGCGTCTTCGTCGAACGGCCCCAGGAACAGCAGCGCCATGCGCGTTGCGTCGGCGCCGTAGCGCGCGATGTACTCGTCGGGGTTCACCACATTGCCGCGCGACTTGCTCATCTTGCGGCCGCCTTTGGTGATCGTGCCGTGCAGCCGCAGGCGCGCGAACGGCTCGGCCACCGGCGACAGCCCCAGGTCGTGCAGGGCCATAGCCACGAAGCGCGCGTACAGGTGGTGCATGGTCGCGTGCTCGGGGCCGCCGGTGTACATATCCACCGGCAGCCAGGCGCGCGCACGCGCGCCGTCCCACGGCACGTCGTCGCGCTCGCTCGACAGGTAGCGCATGAAATACCAGGCGCTGTCCAGAAAATTGTCCGACACGTCGGTCTCGCGCGTGGCCGGGCCGCCGCACTGCGGGCACGTGGTATTGGCCCACCCGGCAGCGGTGGCCAGCGGCGACACGCCCGCGCCGGTCGGGCGGAAGTGCTCCAGCGGCGGCAGCATCACCGGCAGCTGGTCGTCGGGCACGGGCAGCGTACCGCAGCGCGCGCAGTAGACGACCGGGATCGGCGGGCCCCAGTAGCGCTGGCGGCTGATCAGCCAATCGCGCAGCCGATAGCGCACCGCCGGGCGGGCGGCGCCGGGCGCCTGCCAGCTCGCGGTCAGCGTCGCCAGGTCGCCCTGCTCCTGGTGTTCGGGGCCGCCCGCAGGTACCTGCTCGGCGCTCGCCGGCATCAGGCCATACTGCTCGGCGAAACGCCGGTCGCGCTCGTCGTGGGCCGGCACGCCCATGATCGCGCCGGTGCCATAGCTCGCCAGCACGTAGTCGGCCAGCCACACCGGCAGGCGCGCGCCGTTGGCGGGGTTGTGCGCGTACAGCCCGCTGAACACGCCCTGCGGCTGGCCCTGCTGGCGCTCCAGCTCGAGCCGGCCACGCGCCGCCTCGGCGCAGGCGCGCACGGCTTCGGCATGCGGCCCGCCCGCCGCGACAATGCCGGCCACCAGCGGGTGCTCGGGCGCCAGCGCCACGAACGTCGCGCCGAAGATCGTATCGGGGCGGGTGGTGAAGACCGTGATGACATCGTTTGAAGATTGCATGTTCTCATCGCCGCGCACCGCAGCAACGCCGGAAAACGCAGGCAAACCCGCCGACGTTCCAACGCTCGAACCTGCAACCGCGAAGTCGACCTCGGCGCCCGCGCTGCGGCCGATCCAGGCTTGCTGGCGCTTGACCACCGCAGGCGAAAAATCGACCTGGCCGAAATCCAGCAGCCGGTCGGCGTAGCGCGTGATCCGGAAGAACCACTGGGTCATCTGGCGCTGGGCCATGGGCGTATCGCAGCGCTCGCAGCGGCCGTCGATCACCTGCTCGTTGGCCAGCACAGTCTTGCAGGCCGGGCACCAGTTCACGCTCGCCTCGGCGCGGTAGGCCAGGCCGGCGCGGAACAGCCGCGTGAAGATCCACTGGGTCCAGCGGTAGTAGCGCGGGTCGGTGGTATCGACCTCGCGGCTCCAGTCGAAGGCCGCGCCCAGGCGGCGCAGCTGCTGGCGGAAGCGCGCGACGGCGCGCGGAGTCAGGTCGCGGGGGTGCGCGCCGATCTTCAGCGCGTAGTTTTCGGAGTGGATGCCGAAGGCGTCGAAGCCGATCGGCTGAAAGACATCGTAGCCACGCCGGCGCATGAAACGGCCGTAGGTATCGGCGCCGCCGAAGCTAAACACGTGGCCGACGTGCAGGCCCTCACCGCTGGGGTAAGGGAACTCCATCAGGTTATAGAACCGGCGCGCGGCGTGGTCCAGATCGACCACGCCGCGGCGCTCGGCGGCCCAGCGCTGCTGCCAGCGCGCCTCAATCTCGGTGGGGGTATACTCCTCGCTCATGGATCTGCTCCCTGGTTGGCGAAACGGCAACGACCAGCGGGTGCGTATTGGCCAGCAGCCGCAGCAGGCGGCGCACGCCAGGGAGAAGGGAGCGTGTTTCTTTCTTGGTACGCATGGAAGTATTCTCCAGTGTGATTGCTTTGGTTACCAGCTGCTCGCGGTTCGCGCGAACAGCTGAACGTATGTTACGCAGCTGGCGCGCTTGGCCTTCGGCAGAGCGGTACTTGCTTCTGTATCTGTGTGCGGTATTTCCGCGCTTCGCGCGGAAATACCGCACACAAATGGCTGAGTACCATGCTGCCGCAGGCAAATGTGCCGCATTGAGATGCCGAACAATGCAACTGCGTAAATCCTAAGAACAGTGTGCTCGTGCTGCCAGGCACAAACGCACCGCAGGCAACAAAAAACCTTCCCGCGTGGGAAGGCTGTGTGATGCGCCCGCTGCCGGGGCAGATCAGTTCGCGCTAGCGAATCATGCGCACAGCCTCCCACCGCCGAGTGGCCCTCCGGGATCGAGGAGGGCGAGCGGCAGATCGTTGAGGATTGTGCGCTCGATCATCACAGCCTGGTTGCTCCGTCAGCTATTCCTTGGCAGTATTCTACCACAGCGGAGGATCGCGTCTATCGGGCTTTGGGCGGAACATTTGGCACGCCGCGAAGCTTGTTCAGGGCCGCCTGAGAGGTTGTCTGAGAAGCAACCACCAAGACACGAAGACACCACGATCGAGCATGTCGTGTTGGTGTTTTTTCAGCGTATGAGCGCCTGGTGCCTTGGTGCCTTGGTGGTAAACTAGCTTAGGACTTACGCAGTTGGCGCGCTCAGCCTTCGGCAGAGCGGTACTCTCTTCGTGTATGGTATGCGGTTTTTCCGCGCGGCGGGCGCAAAAACCGCATACACGATAATCAAAAAGTACCTTGCTGCCGCAGGCAATATGCACGGCTTCGGAAAGCCGAACAGCGCAACTGCAGGGCCTCCTAAGGAAGCCCCAGGGGTTGCAAACAAGCCGCGCAGCAGCGGCGCGGCCAGTATTCCTGGTTATGTTTTCGCCAGCGGCAGGTAGATCTGCGGGCGCGGCGTGTGCGCCTGCTGAACCAGCGTGCTGAACGCCGCCAGGATCTCGCCGCTGTTGAACTGGCAGTGGCCATAGCGCTCCACCGGCACGAACGTCGCGTTCGGGCTGCGCTGGGCCTGCGCCTTGGACTTGTACAGCGTGAACTGCTCAAACGGCACGACGTCGTCGAGGGTGGTGTGCAGCACCACCAGCGGCACCTGCGGCCGCCCGCTGGTCTGGTAGGGCGCCAGTGCGGCCAGCGCGGCCGCGTCGGCGTCGAAGCGCTGCACGCCAGCGTTCAGCGCCGTGTCGTCGCTGGAGCCGCTGTACACGCGCGTGCGGTTGTCGTAGGGGTTGCCGCCGAGCTGGCCGCGCGCGTCGTTGGTGGCGAACACGTTGTACCACAGCAGATCGAGCGTTGTCGAGACGACCGTAGCCGGGTCGCCGCTGTTTATCGCGGCGCCCGAGGTGGCGATCAGCTGGCCGGCCTTGCTGGGATTGGCGGCCACGGCGGCGGCGATCGTCGGGGCGTAGGCGCTGGCCCAGGTATCGATCACGCTCTGCGGAATGCTGACCGGGCTGGCCGGCAGCTTGCCGGGGAAGAAATAATCGAACAGCACGCGGAAATCGCCGAAGTGCCCGGTCTGGCGCTCGAAATCGCCAATCGGCCCGCACGCCGCGATCGCGCCGCTCACGAGCGTGCGCGACTGCTCGGCCAGCAGCGTGGTGACGAGCGCGCCCTCGGAGAAGCCCAGCAGGTAGGTGTGCGCGGCGGGCTGGCCGGCGGCGGCCGGGAAGGCGCCAAGCAGGTCGCGGATGTCGGCGGCGCCCTCTAGCACGGCCAGGCCGTTGCGGCGGTAGCTGGTGGTAGCGAAGGCGTAGCCGAGGCCCTGGATCGACGACGAGAGCGGCGCGCCGTTGAACGACGGATCCTGTGGCGCGAGCGGCTGGCCGGGGGCCGCGTAGCCATGCGCGAACACGATCAGGTCGCCGTTCCAGCCGCTAGCGGGCACGCAGGTCCGCGTGATCGCGCCGGTGGCCAGGGTGGCGTCGTGGCATGGGCCGGGGGTAGCGGCGCGCACTGCGGCGGGCGGTGGCGGGGCGAGCCGCGGGGCGGCGCCAGCGACACCGGCGAGGCAGCACAGGGCCAGCGCGATCAGCGCGCATACGAGCAAGCGCATATTTTCTCCTCTTCACAGGTTCGATGCCCAGGCCGAGAGCGCAGTGGCGCGAAGCCGCCTTATTATACCAACTCCGTTTGATTACTTGTGTTTTCTTGTGCGGCGCCCAAGGGCTCGTGCAACGTCGGCCCTCACCCCCCATACCCCCACTCCGTAACAGGAGAGGGGAGGGGTCGAAAGACGTTGCACGAGCCCTGTCGGCACCCTGGCTAGGCCCCGCGCGCACCCTTAAAATAACCCGAGTTACGCGGGGGGGGTCGGGGGCGGCAACGCCGCCCCCGAACCCCAACATCACCACCACCCTCACCCTCACCACCACTATCACCACGCACCTGCGCAAGTGCCCATGCCAGCGGCGCAGGTCAGGCAGGGCTGTTCAAGCGCGTGCTCAGCCAGCTTGTGACATCGGCGAGGCTGTCGGTGCTGACCTCGTGGGCCATGGGGTACTCGTGGTAGGTTAGCTCGACCGGCAGCTTTTCGAGGATCGCGCGGCTGGCGCGGCCGTTCTGGATCGGCAGCACTGTGTCGCGGATGCCGTGCACCACCAGGAACGGCTTGCCGGCCAGACGCGCGGCCGGTGCGATCAGCGGCTTGAGCTCGTCGGGCACGCGGCCGCTCATGAGCACCGCCCCGGCCACCAGCTCGGGCTGCGTAAGCGCGATGCTCGAGGCCAGCATCGCGCCCTGGCTGAAGCCGCACACATACACCCGGCGCGGGTCGGCCTCGTAGGCGGCCGTGGCCGCATGAATGAACTCGCCGGTCAGCTTGCGGCTTGCCTCGGCCTGACGCGCGTCGATCGAGATGCCGCTCGCCGTCCAGCCCAGCTCGAACCAGGCGTAGCTGCCGTGCATGAGGGTGTAGGGGGCGCGCACGCTGAGAACCAGAAAGCGCGGGTCGAGGTAGGGCGCTAGCCCGAACAGGTCGGCCTCGTTGCTGCCATAGCCGTGGAGCAGGATCAGCAGCGGCGGCGGGCCATTGCCGCGCTGGCGCGGCCGCTGGCTCAGGTGCACCAGCGACAGGGTTGATTTGGTGGTCATGCCCTTTCTTTCGCCATTCAAGCTGAAGGTATAAAAATAGTTTAACAAGCTGCGCGGCTATTGTACCACAGAAGGCGCGTCGAGCGACCATTTGATGTTTTCGCTATCGCGCCCAACCTGGCGCATGCCGATGCGCTCGAGCACACCGATCGAGGCAATGTTGTCGTGCAGGCACTCGGCCAGCACGCGCTGCACGCCGGGCTGGGCAAATGCCCACGCCGCCAGGGCGCGCGCTGCCTCGGCGGCGTAGCCGCGCCGCCGGAATGCCGGCAGCACGCTGTAGCCAATCTCGACGGCGCCGGCAGCGTCGGGCGGGCCTTTGAAGCCGATATCGCCCACCAGCGCGGCCTCGGCCGGCAGCAGCATCAGCCAGATACCCCAGCCCTGGGCGGCGGTCTCGGCGCCGACAAGCTGGCCGTACAGCGGAAGGAAATCGCGCAGATCAGCGCCAGGCCAGTCGCCAGGCACATGCACGCCCAGCCGCGCCGCCAGCGCCGCGCGGTCGTCGAGCGCGGCCTGTGCCGCCTCCACCGAGCAAGTCACCAGGCGCAGGCGTTGGGTTGTGATCTCGGGCATAGGGTACTCCCTTCGTGTAGTATGTGCGGTTTTCCGCGCTCCGCGCGGACAACCGCACAGAAGGCTGCCGCAGGTGAAAACGCATCGCTTGAGGAAGCCGAATCACGCACGTGCGCAACTCCTAAGAGCCTGTTTGAAAAGGGGTGCGCGAGGGGCATAGCCCCTCGCACTTCCTTCTGGCGGGTGGCGGCCACATTCGTGGCCGCCACCCGCCAGAAAAGTGGAAACTTGGAGGGACAAAGTCCCTCCAAATCACCCTTTACAAACAGCTTCTAAGCTTCTCAAGCTTTCGTGCGCAGAACGGAGTCTGGCGCGCTGCCGGCGTCAATCGCCACGATCACGCCCTCGTCGGGGCGCAGCGCCAGCGTATCGCCCACCGGGTCGTCGGCGCTGTCGAGGTGGGTAGAAAGCAGCACCCGGCCGCGCAGCTCGCCCAGAGCCAGCGTGCGCGCCTCGGGGCCGAAGTTCAGCGCCACCAGCACGCGCTGCCCGGCGTGCTCGCGCAGGTAGGCCAGCACATCGCCCTCGGCCGCGAGCGGCGCATAGCTGCCGATCGCCAGCGGCGGCGTGGCGCGGCGCAGCGCAATCAGCCGGCGGTACAGCGCCAGAACCGAGCGCGGGTTGTCGATCTGCGCGGCCACATTGTTCTCGGCAAAATCGTCGGCCAGCGGCAGCCATGGCGTGCCGTGGGTGAAGCCGCCATTGGGGCTGGCGTTCCACTGCATCGGCGTGCGCTCGGGGTCGCGCCCGAGGCCAAAGCCGGGCACGCCCTTCTCCTGCGGATCCTGCACTAGGTCGGGCGGAATCTCGACATCGTGCATGCCGATCTCGTCGCCGTAGTACAGCGTCGGCGTGCCGCGCAGCGTCAGCAGCAGCATCGCCGCCACGCGGGCCTGGCGCTCGCCCACGCGGCTGGCGACGCGGTGCTGGTCGTGGTTGCCGAGCACCCAGTTGGGCCAGCCGCCGGCCGGCAGCAGCGCCTCGTAGGCAGCAATCGCCTCGCCGATCGTCGCGGCCTGCCAGGGCAGCAGCACCAGCTGGAAGTTGAACGGCAGGTGGCACTCGGGCGCGTCGGCCGTACCGTAGTAGATCATCAGCTGGTGCAGCGGCAGGTAGATCTCGCCGACCATCATGCGCTCGTCGTACGCGTCGAGCAGCCGGCGCATGGCCGCGATCAGCTCGTGTACTTCGGGCCGATCCGAAGTATACAGCGGCAGGGTGGCATTCAGCGGCGGCTGGCTAGGCTGGTACTCGGGGTTGGGCGGGTTATCGCGGAACTGGTCGTCCTTGATCATCAGCCAGATCACGTCGATCCGAAAGCCATCGACGCCGCGGTCGAGCCAGAAGCGCATCGCGCCGAGCATGGCCTCGCGCACCGCCGGGTTGCGCCAGTTCAGGTCGGGCTGCTTATCGACGAACAGGTGCAGGTAGTACTGGCCGGTGGGCGGGTCGTATTCCCAGGCGCTGCCGCCGAAGTAGCTCATCCAGTTGTTCGGCGGCCCGCCGCCGGGCGCCGGGTCGCGCCAGATGTACCAGTCGCGCTTGGGGTTCTCGCGCGACGAGCGCGACTCGACGAACCAGGGGTGCTCGTCGGAGGAGTGGTTAGGCACAAAGTCGAGCATCACCTTCATGCCACGGGCGTGCGCCGCCGCCAGCAGCCGATCGAAGTCGCCGAGCGTGCCGAACAGCGGGTGGATGGCGGTGTAATCGGCCACGTCGTAGCCAAAGTCGGCCATTGGCGAGGGAAAGATCGGCGAGAGCCAGATTGCGTCGACGCCCAGCTCGTGCAGGTAGTCGATCCGGCTGAGGATGCCCGGCAGGTCGCCCACGCCATCGCCATCGCTGTCCATAAACGAGCGCGGGTAGATCTGGTAGATGATCCCGCGCTGCCACCACAGGTCGTTGGTTGTTGTCATTTGGTGTATCTTTCTTTCTCGTTGCATGTTATGTACACTACTTACGCGGTGCCTCCCGCGCGGGAGCCTTGGAGGGCTTGCGCCCTCCAAATCATCTCTTTTTGGCCGTTCGCGGCCACGGCGGTGGCCGCGACCTGCGCAAAAGGAAGTTTTCGGGGGCGGCTTTGCCGCCCGAACCCCACCCCGTAGCTCGTGTTATTTACACGAGCTACGCGTGAAACTGAAGCGGCGCACGTGCGGCTAGCGTTCCCTCAGGATGCGCCGGCCAAACTGGCCCAGCAGGATGTCGTAGGGCGGCCGGTTCTCGGGGTGGTACTCGAAGCGCGCGCGCTCGAAGTACTGCACGGTGTAGGTATTGCCATCCTCGAGCGCTTCGGCAAAGGTTTCGCTCAGCGGGTAGCCAAACTGCGCCAGGCCGCCGTTGCGCTCCCAGTAGCGCAAAAAGCCGCCGCGCAGATTGTGGCCGGTTTCGCCGAAGTAGCGCGCCCCGGCGATCGGCGCAGCGGGCGGATCGGCCGGGTGAATGCGCCGGCCGAACTGGCCCAGCAGGATGTCGTAGGGCGGCGCGTTGTTGGCGTGGTACTCCATGCGCACACGCTCGAAGTACTGCACAATGTAGGCGTTGCCATCCTCCAGCACCTCGGCGAACTCGTTGCTGATCGGGTAGCCATTGATCGGCAGGCCGCCGTGGGCCTGCCAGTAGCGCAGAAACGGCCCGCTCACGCAGAATCCGGTTTCGGCGAAGCACTGCTCGGGCGCGGCAGACTCGGCGTAGCGCTCGGCGCTGGCCAGGTGCACGCCATTTGCGCCGCCCGGCAGCGGGCCGCGCCCGCCGTCGCTGTAGCCGCCGGCAACCAGCAGCGCGAAGCTGGGCAGCACGATCGCGATGTGCCCGGCGCGCGGGGCGCTCAGCGGCGCGGCCGGCAGCCAGCGGTCGAGCTGCCAGTCGTACAGTTCGGCCGCCGCCAGGATCGCCAGCTCGGCGCCGCCGGCGGTTTGCTGCCAGCCGCCGGCCACCAGCACCTGGCCGCCCGGCAGCAGCGTGGCGCTGTGCTCGGCGCCGGTGCGTGGCGTCAGCATCGGGCCGGCGTCGCGCCAGCGATTGCTGGCGGGGTCGTAGATCTCGGCCGAGCCATCGCCGACCAGCAGCACGGTATTGTTTGGCAGCCAGGTGGCGGTGTGGGCCTGCCGCGCGCGCGCGGGCGGGGCGGCGTCCTGCCAGCTGTTGCTGGCGGGGTCGTAGATCTCGGCGCCGCCCTCGTCGCCACCAACGAACAGAAAACGCCCGTCGGCCAGAAATGTGGCGGTGTGGCTGGCGCGCGGCGTGTGCATGGGCGGCCCCTCGGCCCAGCTGTCGCGCGCGGGGTCGTAGATCTCGGTGCTATTCGTGCGGATCCCCGTCGCAGCGATCTGGTCGACGCCGCCGGCCGCCAGCACGCGGCCGTCGCGCAGCAGTGTGAGGGTGTGGCCGGCGCGCGGGCGCAGCATCGGCGCGGCCGGCTGCCAGCTATTGCTGGCGGGGAAGAAGCGCAGCGCGCTGGCGAACACGCCGTGCGGGCTGAGCAGCGGCCGGCCGCCGCTCGCCAGCACGCTGCCATCGCCCAGCAGCACGGCCGCGCCCGAGCTGTTCTCGATATCGCCGGCTGCCGTCCAGCGATCGGCGCGCGGGTCGTAGATCTCAGTCGCGGCGGTGTTCTGCCCGCCGATCACCAGCACCCGGCCGTCGTTCAGCGCCACCGCCCGGCCGAACGTATGCTGCCCGAGCATCGGCGCCGCCGGCGACCAGCCACCCAGTGCGCGCGCCGGCAGCGGCGCCGCCAGAAGCGCGAGCAACAGCGCCGCAAGCGCGGGCCAGCGAAATCGCCGCATAGCAGCTCTCCTTTCGAGCGGCCGGCGGAATGCAGCCGCGGAGCTCGGCACAGCACGAGAATGGCGCAGCCTGCGCGCAGCCTACTCGCCGGCCCAGCGCGGCTGGTAATCCTGCCCGACAATCAGAACAATATCGGCGCGATCGAGCCGGGCCGGCGCATCGGCGGCAGGCGACGATTGGATGTAGCGCGCGTCGATGCCGAGCAAGCTCGCCAGGCGCTGGCGCGTCTCGGGCTGGCCGGTGTAGTCGATGATCTGCGAGTGCTCGTACACCTGCGGCGCCTGGCCAGGGTCGGCCAGCACAAAGCCCTGGCCGCGCAGGTAGCTACTGACCTTGCCGGCAATCCCGGCCACTGCTGCGCCGTTGAGCACCTGGATGCGGCCGCGCTGCGAGGCAGCCTGCGGGCCGGCGCGCCAGCGCGACACCACCGTAGCCACGTCGGCGGCGTTCCAGTAGATATCCGAGCCATCCTCGTAGTCGATCGCCACGTCGAGCGGGTTGATGCTGAACTGCAGCACGCGGTCGCCATGCAGCTCGCGGGCCAGGCCGGCCAGGCCATTGATCATGCCCAGCTGGCCGATCGGCAGCGTGGTACGCACATTCTGGGCCAGCACATCGGCCCACTGCGGCAGCGTGGCGATGTTGTCGAGCAGCCCGCGCGCGCGCACCTGGTCGAGCACGGCGCGCAGCACGCGCTGCTGGCGCTGGCTGCGGTCGAAATCGGTGCTGGCGTGGCGCGAGCGGGCGTAGATCAGCGCGTGCCGGCCGTCGAGCACCTGCAGGCCGGCGGGGATGTAGATCCGCTCGACGCCGTAGTCGTCGGTGGGGTACTCGGCGTCGAGCAGCGGCTTGGGCACGTCGACAAGCACGCCGCCGATCGAGTCGACCAGCGCGGCAAAGCCGTGGAAATCGACCTGGGCGGTGTAGTCGACCTTGACGCCCAGGAAATTTTCGATCGCCTCGGCCGCCAGCGCGGCGCCACCGGCCTCGGGGGTGGTGCCGGGGCCATACAGCGCGGCGGCGTTAGCGTAGCCATGCGAGTAGGCCGCGTTGATCTTGGCGCGGCCGAGGTGCGGAATGCTGGTCACCGAGTCGCGCGGGATCGACAGCATCGCAGCCCACTTAGCCACCGGGTCGACGCGCACCAGGATGAGCGTATCGCTGCGCACGCCCTCGCCGGGGTCGGGGCGCGTGTCCACGCCGATCAGCAGCGTGGTGAACGGCTCGCGCAGCGCGTCGGGCAGCGGGGGCTGGGTCGGGTAAAGCTCGCCGCCGCCAATGATCCGCTGGATAATGCTGCGCGGCGTAGGCGTGGGCGCACGGCGGGCATCGGGCTGCTGGATGCTTTGCAGCGTGGTGCGGGCCTGCATGTACAGCAGTGCCGCGCCGCCAAGCGCCAGCCCGATCAGCATCCCGATCGCAAAAGGCAGCCAGCGCCGCCGGGGGCGCGCCGGGCCACGGGGTTCTGCTGAAGGCGACTGGCCGGTTGTTGCCACAAACGATCCTTTTGGATGGTTGGTTCGATGCTGGCGATTATACCAGCCGCGCGCGGCGCTATCAAGGCGCGCGGCTCGCGCAACGTGTTTCGAGCGCACCTCTCTTCCGCGTGCGAAAAACGGGGCACAGGGCCGGCATTGCGTAATTTTGTCAAGGCATGCGTACGATGTGTTGCCCCTCCCCTGACAGGGGAGGGTAGGGGGAGGGGTCGAGCGACCTTGCACGAGCCCTGTCAAGGCATGGGCGCTCCTTGACAAAATTGCGTGACTCAATTATCATTGGCCGCAACAACTGAAGAGCGCGACTCTTATCCAGAGAGGTGGAGGGACCGGCCCTGTGAAACCTCGGCAACCCTGGAAAGACGTTTGAGTTCTCGGCTGCGAGTTCTGAACTATTCAGGGCTCAAAGCTCAAGGCTCAAACCTCAATCATTAGGGTGCCAAATCCGGCAGCGCGACTGGAAGATGAGAGGCATACGCAGACGTACGCCCCTTCCAAATTTGTTTGGAAGGGCGTTTTGTTTGAAGCTAGTGCTGGCCCTCATCCGTCTATTCGATGAGGGCTTTTCGCTGCCAGCCGCCACGATCACGCCGAGCTCACGTGCATCGCCGGCTGAGGCCCCATCGCCGCTCACCGGGCCATTTGGCACCCGCGCTCTCGATCACGCTGGAAGATCGCTGCTGGCAATTAGCGAAACGCCCAAGGAGGCACACCACTATGGCGGACGATATCACGTTCACCGGCTTCGAGACGCTGGCGCTGCACGGCGGCCAGCAGGCCGACCCGACCACCGGCGCGCGCGCGGTGCCGATCTACCAGACAACGTCGTACCAGTTCAAAGACACCGACCACGCCGCGCGGCTGTTCGGCCTGCAGGAATTCGGCAACATCTACACCCGGATCATGAACCCGACGCAGGACGTGCTCGAGCAGCGGATTGCCGCGCTCGAGGGCGGCGTGGGAGCGCTGGCGCTGGCCTCGGGCCAGGCCGCCGAGACATTCTCGATCCTGAATATCGCCGGCGCGGGCGACAACATCATCTCGTCGTCGGATCTGTATGGCGGCACCTACAACCTGTTCCGCCACACCCTGCCGAAGCTCGGCATCACCACGCGCTTCGTCGATGCGCGCGACCTCGATGGCTTCCGCAGCGCGATCGACGAGCGCACCAAGGCGTTCTTCCTTGAGTTTATCGGCAACCCGAAGCTCGACGTGCTGAACCTCGAGGCGATCTCGGCGATCGCGCACGAGGCCGGCGTGCCGGTGATCGTCGACTCGACCACCGCCACCCCGTACCTGTCGCGGCCGTTCGATTGGGGCGCCGACATTGTGGTGCACTCGGCCACCAAGTACATCGGCGGCCACGGCACCAGCATCGGCGGCCTGCTGATCGACAGCGGCAAGTTCGACTGGGCCGCCAGCGGCCGCTTCCCCGGCCTGACCGAGCCCGACGAGTCGTACCACGGCCTGGTGTACACCCAGGCGCTCGGCCCGCTGGCGTATATCATCAAGGCGCGCGTGCAGCTGCTGCGCGACATCGGCGCGGCGATCAGCCCGTTCAACGCCTTTCTGCTGCTCCAGGGCATCGAGACGCTGCCGCTGCGCATGGAGCGCCATAGCCAGAACGCGCTCGCCGTGGCCAAGTACCTCGAAGAGCACGCCAAGGTCGCCTGGGTCAACTACCCCGGCCTGCCCAGCCACCCGACGTACGAGCTGGCCAAGAAGTACCTGCCCAAGGGCCAGAGCGGCATCCTGGGCTTCGGGATCAAGGGCGGGCGCGCGGCCGGCGCCAAGTTCATCAACAGCCTGAAGCTGTTCTCGCACCTGGCGAATATCGGCGACGCCAAGAGCCTGGCCATTCACCCTGCCACCACCACCCACAGCCAGCTGTCGCCCGAAGAGCAGGCGATCACCGGCGTGACCGACGACTACGTGCGGCTGTCGATCGGCATCGAGACGATCGACGACATCCTCGCCGACCTGGATCACGCGCTGGCCCAGGTGTAGCCGGCGCCACTAGGTAAGGGCGATGCGCCGCCCGTGAATGCCAGCCCGAGGTTGTGCCGGCGATGCTTCGCCCTTACATGTGGAGTCGAGACGATGATCGCTATGACACGCGAGCGACAGAGCGACGGCCTTGGCCTGGTCGAGCGGCGCACGATGACCTGGCTCGATCCGCTGGTGCTCGAGAGCGGCGCGCAGCTGGCGCCGGTCACGCTGGCCTACGAGGCATACGGCCGGCTCAACGCGGCGCGCGACAACGCCATCCTGCTGCTGCACGCGCTCTCGGGCGACGCCCACGCCGCCGGCTGGCACGCCGGCGCGGCCAAGCCGGGCTGGTGGGACGCGATGGTCGGCCCCGGCCGGCCATTCGACACCGATCGCTACTTTGTGATCTGCTCGAATGTGATCGGCGGCTGCCAGGGCAGCACCGGCCCCAGCAGCGCCGACCTAGCCACCGGCCGGGCCTACGGCGCGCGCTTTCCGGTGATTACGATCGGCGATATGGTGCGCGCCCAGGCCCGGCTGATCGACCGGCTGGGGATCGCGCAGCTGCTGGCGGTGGCCGGCGGCTCGATGGGCGGCTTTCAGGCGCTTGAGTGGGCCACCGCACTGCCCGAGCGCGTGCGCGGCACCATCCTGCTCGCCACAAGCGCGCGCTCATCGCCGCAGACGGTGGCGTGGAACGCGATCGGCCGGCGTGCGATCGTCAGCGACCCGCGCTGGCGCAGCGGCGACTACTACGGCGGCGAGCCGCCCACCGACGGCCTGGCGATTGCGCGCATGATCGGCCATATTACCTACCTCAGCGAGCCGGCGCTCGAGCACAAATTCGGCCGCGCGTTTCAAGACGGCAGCGGCCCGGCGTTCTCGCTCGACCGCGAGTTCGCGATCGAGAGCTACCTCGACTACCAGGGCGCGATCTTCAACGCGCGCTTCGACGCGAACTCGTACCTGTATATTACCAAGGCGATGGACTACTGGGATCTGCCGGCGCGCTACGGCTCGCTCGACGCCGCGCTGGCGCGCAGCCGCTCGGAGTTTCTGCTGCTCTCGTTCAGCAGCGACTGGCTATACCCGCCGGGCGAGTCGCAGCTGATCGCCGACGCGCTCACGCGCCTGGGCCGCGCGCCTACGTACGCCAGCCTCGAGTCGAGCGCCGGCCACGACGCGTTTCTGGTGGATTACCAGCCGCAGGGGCCGATCATCAGCGAGTTCCTCGGGGCGCTGGCAGGCACCAGCACCTAGGGGCTTGGAAAGTCCAGATCATCCCGCTTGGTCGGGCGCGAGTGGCAGCGCGATCGTGAAGGCCGCGCCCTGGCCCTCCACACTGCTGGCCTCGATCGTACCGCCGTGGGCCAGCACGATCTGCTTGGTGATCGCCAGACCCAGGCCGGCGCCGCCGCTGCTGCGCGCCCGCGAGCGATCGGCGCGGTAGAACCTGTCGAACACGTGCGGCAGATCTTCGGCGGCGATGCCCTGGCCGGTGTCGCTGATGCGCAGGACGACTGATGATGCCAGCCGCTGGTCGCTGGTCGGCTGGTGTGCCGAGAGAGTGATGCTGCCACCCTCGGGGGTATAGCGCAGCGCATTGCTCACCAGGTTGGCCAGCACCTGGGCCATGCGCTGCGGGTCGGCATCGATCAGCGGCAGATCGGCCGGCGCCTGCACCACAATCTGCACGCCCTGGGCATCAGCCTGGCCGGCAAAGGCGCTGCGCGCGCCTTCGAGCAGATCGCGCGCATCGATCGGCTCGCGGTACAGCGCAAGCTGGCCGGTCTCGGCCAGCGCCAGCAGCCGCAGGTCGTCGATCAGCCGTTCGAGCAGCGCCGTCTCGCCCAGCAGGCGATCGAGCTCATCGGGCGTGGCGCGGTAGACGCCGTCCTGCAGGCCTTCGAGGCGGCCCTTGATGATCGTGAGCGGGGTGCGCAGCTCGTGCGCGATATCGGCAGTCATCTGGCGGCGCTGGCGGTCGGCGGCGGCGAGCGAGACCGCCATGGAGTTAAACGCCTGGGTCAGCTCATTCACTTCGCGGATGGGCGCAGGGCCGACCTGGACGTCGAGCTGGCCGGTGGCCAGCTGCTTGGCGGCGGCGGTGAGCCGGCGCAGCGGCCGGCTGATGCGCTGCACAAAGAAGATCGCCAGCAGCAGCAGCGTGACCGCCAGCGCCACGGCGGCGATCAGGAAGCCGCGAATGAGCGGCCAGGCGATATCGCGCTGGGCGCGCCCGCCCACCGGCTGCGGCGGCATCGGCGGCATCGGCTGCAGAGGCCGCGGCCCGCCACGGACGATCAGGATGCCGACGCGCTGGCCGCGCGCGTCGATCGGCAGGCCGCGATCAAGCTCGGCCGACACCACCGTCGCGCCGATCGGCAGGGCGCTGTCGTTGCTGGCGATCACACGGCCGCCAGGGTCGGCCAGCGCGTAGTCGAAGAAGTTGCCTGGCCCGGCGAACGAAATGCCGTCAAAGCGCTCCTGGACGCCCGACCAGGAGTTGCCATTCGCCACGTAGTAATCGCCCAGCGAAAGCGCGTACGAGCGCTGGTATGCGACAAAGCTCTCGCGCACTGCAGCCGGCTGCCACTGGCCCGACACCGCCAGCACCACAAAGCCGAGCATGCCGCACACGCTCAGCACAATCACCATCGCAAAGGCCAGCAGCATTGTCCAGAACAGGCGTGGCTTCATAGCAGATATGACTTACGCAATTGGCGAGCTCAGCCTTCGGCAGAGCGGTACCCCATTATTCCGTAGAGGTGTGCGGTTTTTCCGCGCTGTGCGCGGAAAAACCGCGCACGATGATCACAAAGTACCTTGCTGCCGCAGGCACTATGCACGGCTTCGGAAAGCCGAACAGCGCAACTGCGTAAGTCCTAGCAGAATTGCGTACGGGCGGGAGCGATGCCGCCCCTACCTGATTTCATCGGCGTCGTCGGCAAACTTATACCCCACGCCATAGATCGTGAGCACATATTTCGGGTTGCGCGGGTCGGGCTCGATCTTGCGGCGTAGGTTCTTGATATGGGCGTCGACGGTGCGGTCGAACCCGGCGTAGCTTACGTCGTAGGCCAGCTCGAGCAGCTGCGCGCGGCTGAACGGGCGGCCCGGCTCGCGCGCGAGGATCGCCAGCAGATCGAACTCGGTGGCGGTCAGGTCTACCGGGACGCCGGCCACGCGCACTCCGCGGCGCTGGAAATCGATCTGCAGATCGCCGGCGCGCAGCACCGTCTCGGCGTCGCGCTCGCCCTCGCTGCGGCGCAGCACGGCGCGCACGCGCGCCACCAGCTCGCGCGGGCTGAACGGCTTGGTGATGTAGTCGTCGGCGCCAAGCTCCAGGCCAATCAGCCGGTCGGCCTCGTCGACGCGCGCGGTGAGCATAATGATCGGCAGCGTGCGCGTGGCCGGGTCGCCGCGCAGCGCCCGCGCCACGTCGAGGCCATCCATGCCTGGCAGCATCAGATCGAGCACCAGCATGCTCGGGCGCTCGGCGCGCGCCAGCCGCAGAGCGCTGGGGCCATCGCCGGCGGTGACGACGCGAAAGCCGGCGCGATCGAGGTAATCGCGCGCGATTGCCACGATGCCCGGCTCGTCGTCTACAATCAGTATCGTGCGTGTAGCCATTGGTGTGCGCTAGCGCGGTGGCACGATGGCCAGACAGCCGGCGCTATCGTGCCACCGTGCCACCGCATTACTCGTGTGCGCTAGATCTGCCGCGTATCGCCGGTGTACGGCGGCTGGTCGGAACCACCCGACGGTTTGTCGCCGCCCTCGTTCCACGGCCCGCGCTCGGGGCCAGGGCCCTTGGGGCCATTCCATGGCCCATTGCCGCCCGGCCGGCCGAAGCCGCGGCCACGGATCAGCCGGAAGCCCAGCCAGATCAGGCCAGCGACGAACAGCAGCTTCACCAGCCCGCCGATCAGCATAAACGGCAGGAAGAAGAACGGGAAGCCGCCCATACGGCCCGGGCCGCCAAAGTCGCGCTGGCCGCGCATATCGTTGCCGAAGCCGCGCATGTCGTTCGGCGGCTGTGGCGCCTGAGGCGCTTGCGGCCCCTGCGGCCCCTGCCAGCCATGCCGCCCCTGCGGGCCCTGCTGATACTGCATTGGCGCCTGCTGGCTCATCATCGGGCCCTGCCAGCCCTGAGGCGGGCCAAAGCCCGCGCCAGGCCCGTGCATGCGGCCGCCGAGCGAAACGACCAGCGCCACAACGCTCAGCGCGATTGCGATCCAAGAAAGCCGACGTCCGTTATGTTCCATTGACTTGCTCCTCTATAACCATCAACGACGATTTGTTGATGGGTCTATAATAGAGCACAATTGTGAAGCGATTTTGAAGATGTATAGCAGCGATCTAGGATATTGTACCCGATCTGCCGGCGCGCGGCACTATGCTATAATGCCCGCGCCGATGCCGCGCACCATCCCTGCCTCGCCGCCACCAGCCCCGCACTCCCGGCGCATCCCGATTCCGGCGGCGTTGGCGCAATCTGCCCAAGCGGGCATCCGCTGCCGAAAGCTATACGTACAGAATATGCGATTGCACCACTATGGAGCCTGGCCATGAGTGCGCTGCGCCTGGCGGAAGCCCAGCCTCCCGATGATGAAGCCCTAATGGCGCGAATTGCCCAGCGCGACACTCAGGCGCTTGAAGTGCTCTACCAGCGCTACGCTCGCGTGGTGTACGGGCTGGCGCTACGTATGCTCGGCAGCGCCGAGCAGGCCGATGATATCGTGCAAGAAACGTTCTGGCGCGTCTGGCGGCGCAGCGCAACATTCACGGCGCACCGCGGCACGGTGCCGGGCTGGATCTGCGGCATCGCGCATAACCTGAGCATCGACGAGCTGCGCCGCCAGCGCGTGCGCCCCGGCCAGGCGGCCGACGCGGCCGATGGCGCGGCGCTGGCCGAGCTACCCGACACGCGATCCAGCGTCGATACGGCCGCGATCGAGAACGAGCAGCGGCGCCTGATCGATACGGCCCTACGCCAGCTGGCTAACGAGCAGCGCCAGGCGATCGAGCTGGCATACTTCGGCGGCCTTTCACAGAGCGAGATCGCCGAGCGGCTGCAAAGCCCGGTCGGCACCATCAAGGCACGCATTCGATCTGGCCTGCGCCGCATGCGCGACGTGCTCGCCGCCCAGCAGGTCGGCATAGAAGATATAATCGAACACCCATGAACGCAAACGCGCATCCGCTTGAGCTGATACCTGACTTTGTGCTTGGCACGCTCGACTCGCACGAAACATTCCAGGTAAGCATGCACCTGGCCGCCTGCGAGTCGTGCAGCGCCGAGGCCGAGTCGTTTCGCGCAGTTGTGGAGCTGCTGCCCTACGCCGCGCGGCCACTCGAGCCGCCCGCGCACGTCAAGCGGCAGCTGTTCGCGCGCATTGCCGCCACCGGCGCGGGCGGCGCGGCTGCACCCACGCGCCCGGCGCGTCCGCGCTGGCAGCTCGGGCTGGCGGCTGGCGCGCTGGCGCTGGCGCTGCTGTTTGGCTTCCTGGGCTTCGACGCGCGCGGCCGCGCCGACCTGCTCGCGGCCCGGCTCGATCAGCAGGCCCAGCAGATCGCCGGGCTGCAGGCCACGCTCGCGCGCCAGCAGCAGACCGTAGTGTTTATCGCCGCGCCGCAAACGGTGCCGCGCCGCCTCGACAGCCCCGACCGGCACGCCAGCGCGATCATGTATATGCAGCCCAACAGCGTCCACGCGGTGCTGGTGGTGTCGGGCTTGCCACCCGCCGCGTCCGGCCAGGTGTACCAGTTCTGGCTGGCCCGGCCCGGCGTGCAGGTGCCGGCAAACACCTTCGATGTCGGCGCCGACGGCACCGCTACGCTCGCGATCGACGCGCCCGCGCCGGTAAACGAGTACGACCAGGTGATGGTGACGATCGAGGCCAGCGGCGGCAGCCGGCAGCCCAGCGAGCACGTGGTGCTCAGCGGCTCGCTGGCCAGCGCGCGCCAGCGCGCCCAGCGCCCGCTGTAGCGCGCCGCCCCGGAAACACACGCCGCGAGGTTGACGGTCGTCGTGCAATGTCCCTTGACCCTCCCCGCGAGCGGAGGCGGGCGGGAGCGAGAGCTTTCGGCTTTGCATCGGGCCAGGGCTGGTGCAACGTCTTTCGACCCCTCCCCCTACCCCCTCCCCCCGACAGGGGAGGGGAAACACATCTGGCTGTGAGGTGCGGTCGCGGCGGCGACCGCACCTCACCCCCCTTACCCGCCTCTCCCGCACCCAGGAGAGGCGGGTAAGGGGGGTGAGGGCCGACGTTGCACCAACCCTGTGCATCGGGCTGGCGAGGTTGACGGTAGGCATTGCCCTGCGGTATCATACCATCACACACTCGCTCCCACCGCTTACGATTGCACGAGGAGAGATCCAATGCGCAAGGTTATTGGCATAATGACATTTCTGATAGGGCTTATGCTGGGAATGCTCGGCGGAGCGGCGCTACTGGCCTATGCCTACCAGGCCGCGGGCCTGTACCCACCCGACGACGCCACGATCAAGTTCATCGCGCGCGAACGCGGCTGGCTGAAAGACGATGTCTAGCAGCCCTGGCAGGGTTGTATGTGAGGTGGGTTGACACGCGGGCGCGCGGCCATGCACAAGCCGCCGCCCTTGCGTTATTATCACGGCTTACGCGGCCGCTTCCCGCGCGGGGTCGTCCAGAAGCTGCCCGAGCGCGCAACCCTCCACGGTTGTTTCTTTTCTGGCCGGCCATGAAGAGGTTTGCGGGGCGGATGCGCCGCCCCCAAACCACCCAGCACGTCAGCCGTGTTACTATGCGAAGGAGCATGACATGGAACAACCCTGGTTCACCAACTACGAACCGAGCGTGCCGCAGACGCTCGGCTACCCGAACCATACCCTCGATGTCTTCCTGAGCGAAAGCGCGCGCAAGTACCCCTTCAACACTGCCAGCAACTTCGTGCTGAGCTACCTACTGGGCGGGCGCTACACTGTTGGCGGCAAGCTCACCTACCGCCGCCTGAACGAGCTGGTCGATCGCTTCGCCAATGCGCTGTACCAGCTGGGCGTGCGCAAGGGCGACCGGGTGGCGCTGATGCTGCCGAACACGCCCCAGTTCGTGATCGCCTTTTTCGCCACGATGAAGATCGGCGCGGTGGTGGTGAACAACAACCCGACCTACACCGCGCGCGAGCTGAAGCACCAGCTCGAGGACTCGGGCGCCGAGACAATCATCATCCTCAATCTGTTCTGGCCGCGCCTGCACGAGATCCAGGCCGAAACATCGCTGAAGCGCGTGATCGTCACGCACGTGTTCGATACGCTGGGCTTCCCCTCGAACCTGCTGGTGAAAGCGAAGCAGCGCAAAGATGCCGCCTGGGTCGATGTGCCGCCCGGGCCAAATGTGTTCTTTTTCAAAGATCTGATCGACAGCCACCCACCCACGCTGCCAAATGTCACACTATCGCCCGACGATACGGCGCTGTTCCAGTACACCGGCGGCACCACCGGCCTGCCCAAAGCCGCGATGCTCAGCCACCGCAACCTGGTGGCCAACACGCTGCAGGTGAGCAGCTGGCTCACCACCGGCCAGCTTGGCGGCGAAAAGCTCATGGCCGCCATCCCGTTCTTTCACGTCTACGGCATGACAGTAGGCATGATCTACGCGATCTCGACCGGCGCCGAGATTGTAATCGTGCCCAACCCGCGGCCGATCGACAACGTGATGAATATCATCCAGAAAGAGCGCTGCACGGTGTTCCCCGGCGTGCCGGCGATGTACATCGGCATTATCAACCACCCCAAGGTCGCCGAGTACGACCTGAAATCGGTGAAGGCCTGCATCAGCGGCTCGGCCCCGCTGCCGATGGAGGTGCAGGAAAAGTTCGGCCAGATCACCGGCGGCCGGCTGGTCGAGGGCTTCGGCATGACCGAGGCCTCGCCGGTGACGCACTGCAACCCGGTGTATGGCCAGCGCAAGAATGGCTCGATCGGCATTCCCCTGCCCGACACCGAGGCCAAGATCATCGACCTGGAAACCGGCGCCGATCTGCCGATCGGCGGCGAGAAAGAGGGCGAGCTGTGCGTGCGCGGCCCGCAGGTAATGCAGGGCTACTGGAACCAGCCCGAAGAGACTCGCAATACGATCGACGCCGACGGCTGGCTGCACACCGGCGACATCTGCAAGACCGACGCCCAGGGCTACTTCTATATCGTCGACCGCAAAAAGGACATGATCATCGCCTCGGGCTTCAAGGTGCTGCCGCGCGATGTCGAGGAGGTGCTGTTCATGCACCCGCAGGTGCTCGAGGCCGTGGTGGTGGGCATCCGCCACCCGACACGCGGCGACGACACGGTGAAGGCATATGTGGTGCCGAAGCCGGGCGAGCAGCCCAACGCCAACGAGATCCGCGAGTTCTGCAAGCAGCACCTGGCGCCCTACAAGGTGCCGCGCGATGTTGAGTTCCGCGCCGAGCTGCCCAAAACCATGGTCGGCAAGGTGCTGCGGCGCGTGCTGGTGGAAGAAGAAAAGCAGAAGATGGCGGCCAAATCGGCGCCACAGCCCGCCGAACAAGCCACGCCGGCCTGATGCGCGACGCCAGGCACGATACAAAGCCCCGGCACGCCTCCTATGCGCGCCGGGGCTTTGTACATGCGCAGCTGCGCCGGCCCTAACAGTATCGCGCGGCGCGCTTGACGCACACCGCCCATACGCTACAATGAGCGCGGCCGGCAGATGTTCGGCCGCCCGAAATCAACGATCGCGCCTCGGCCGGCTGGCTGCGGCGCTGCGAGATGCTATGGCGATCTCTCGGAGCGAAACAATCCGGCTGCGCTGCCCCAGCTGCGGCGCCGCGTTCGAGGCTGTGGCATGGGCGCTGGTCGACGCGGCCGAGCGGCCCGACCTGGCGGCCGCGCTGCGCGACGGCACCCTCAACCTGGCCGAGTGCCCACGCTGCGGCGCTGTGGCGCCGGCAGGCGCCGCGCTGCTCTTCCACGACCCAGCAAGCCGCCGGGTGTACTTTGCGGTGCCACCCGACACCGGCGAGCACCGCTGGCGCGAGCAGGCCCAGGCGCTGCTCTACGAGCTGGTGGGCGCGCTGCCGGAAGACGATCGGCTGCCCTACCTGGGCGATGTGCAGGTTGAGCAGGAGCTTGGCGGGGTGCGCCGGGCCGTGCTGCGCCGCGAGCGCGGGCGGGCGGCCGCGCCGGCCCGCCCGCCCGCCGGCAAGCCGGTCGAGTCGCTGCGGGGCCAGCTGCCCACGGCCCCGGCCGCCGTGACGCGCCAGGCCGAGCCGGAGCCGGCCGGGCAGGCCACGCCCACGCCCGATCGCGAGCCCGAGCTTAGCGACGCGGTGCGCGCGCTGCTGGCCGCCGACGACGCCGCCGAGTTCGAGGCGATTGTGGCCGCCAACCCCGCGCTGCTCAGCGAGGCTGGCGACGCGGCGGTGCGCAGCTTGGCCGACCTGGCCTACGCCCAAGGCGAGCGCGCGGTGTCCGACGCGCTGCGCGAGCTGCGGGCCACCCTGGCACGCCTGCGCAGCGGCGCGCCGCTGCTGCCGCCCGCCGCCGACGCACCACCGGCCGATACACCCGCCGAGCAGCCGCCAGGCACGCGGCTGCCTGGCCCGGCCTACCAGGCGCTGCTGCACGTCGCCTCGCCCGAAACACTGCAGGCCGCCGCGCGCGATTACCCGGTGTTGCTGGAGGACTGGGCCGACGCCGAGCTGGCAGCACGCACCGAGGCCGCGCTCGACGAGGGCAACGAGCGCCTGGCGCAGCTGATCGACGATCGGCGCGAGGCGCTGGCCCAGCTGCGCGCCCGCCTGGGCAGCGCCGAAGCGCTGGGCGACGCAGTGCGCGCCCTGCTCGACGCCGACGGCAACGACGCGGTTGCCGAGGTGCTCGGCGCACACCCGATGCTGCTCACCGGCGCCGCGCAGGCAATGCTGGCCGACCTGGCATCCACTGCCGGCGCGCAAGGCCAGGCCGAGCTCGCCGACGACGCGGCCCGCTGCCGCGCGCTGCTGCACGACATCCGCGCCGGCCTCGATTCGGCCTGAGCGCCTCTCATGAGCCAGCGCTACGCCGGCTCGCAAGCTTTTCGGCCGCGCGCGTATCTTTCACCCCGCATGCGAGCGTTTTACGTATCAGAGCGATCTCGCAAGGGAGTAGAGCGGTGCACGGCAGAACGACGTTAGTCGGGGTTGATTGGCGCGCTCGGCTGATCGGGAAAGGGTTGACGATCGGCACCCTGGTGCTGCTGCTCAGCGGGCTGTACATCATCCTGCTGGCGGCACTGGCACCGCGGTTAGACGTCCCCGGCATGCCGTTCGGCCACACGCTCGCGGCGGTGCTGATCGCCACCCTAGTCGTGCCGGTGCGGAACCGGCTCGGGCTGGTGTTCAACCGGCTGATGTACCGCGATTGGCAGACCACCCAGGCCCTGCTGCGCGATGTCGGCGCGGCGCTCGGCCGCACGATCAGCCTCGACCGCATCCACGCCATCCTCGTCGACGACCTGCCGCAGCGCCTGCGCCTGCAGGGCGCGACGCTCTGGATGCTCGAGCCGCCCCACGACCAGGTGTTCGTGATGGTCGGCCGCGACGACGCCCGGCTGGACAGGCGCCTGCTGGTGAATGGCGCGATCGCCCGCCGGCTCTCGGCCGAGCCGAACTACCTGCTGCTCCCCGCCGAGGGCGTGGACACGGAATGGCTGCCGCTGAGCGAGCAGGGCGTGCGGCTGGCGCTGCCGCTGCACGTTGGCAACCAGCTGATCGGCATCTACGGCTGCGCGGCGCCGGTGAACGGGCGGCTCTACCCCGAGCGCGTGATCAATGTGCTGCTGATGCTCGCGCCTGCGGTGGCCAGCGCGCTCGAGAACGCCCGCGCCTACAGCAAGATTGCCCGGCTCAACCGCGAGCTGCGCGAGCTCGACCAGATGAAGGCCGAGTTCATCCAGAGCGTCGGCCACGAGCTGCGCACGCCGCTCACCACGCTCAGCCTGGCGATCCAGCTGCTCGATCGCCAGGCGGGCATGCCCCAGTCGCTCGCAAGCATCACCCGCACCGGCGTCGCCCAGATCCAGGCGCTAGTCGACCGCGTGCTGGCATTCGATCTGGGCCTCGACCCACCCACCGACATCCAGCCGCCGCTGCTTCCCATCCGGCTGGCGCCGCTGCTGGAAGAGATCGTCGAGGCGTATTTGCCGATCGCCGCGGCGAAAGGCGTGCGCTTCGGCCTGCACATCGGCGCCGAGCTGGCAGTGATGGCGTACATCCCCAGCCTGTGCCGCGCACTGCACGAGGTGGTCGACAACGCGGTGCGCTACAGCGAGGGTGGCACCGTCACGCTTGCGGCGCAGCCGCACGACGGCCACGTGCTGCTGAGCATCGCCGACGAAGGGCCGGGCATTCCGCAGGAAGAGCACGACCGGCTGTTCGAGGCGTTCTATCGCGGCAGCGGCACCCGCGCGCTCTCGGGCACGCCCGGCACCGGCCTGGGCCTGAGCATCGCCCGGCGCGACATCGAGGCGTTTGGCGGCCAGATCTGGCTGGAAGACAGCGGCCCCAGCGGGTCGACGATCTGCGTGGCCATCCCGGCGGCAAGCCCGGCCGACGCCCCGCCGCCGGCCTACGAGCGCGCCGTAAACGCCTGATAGCAAATTCGCTTGATTACTGGCACTTTGGTGGGGTTCGGGGGCGGCTTCGCCGCCGCGACCTCTTTGCGGCGCGGCTGCCGCGCGCCTAAAAACACAAGTAATCAAACGGAGTTGGTATGATAGCTGCTCGGTCTGACACTTTTTTGCAGTGCCCTGCCCGGCTTCGTTGGGCAGGGCACTGCAAAAAAGTGTGCGTTTTTCCACGCTGCGCGCGGAAAAACCGCACACAAGCGTAAAGAAAAGCGCCCCGCCAATGCGGAGCGCCAGATCGACCAGCTGAAGCCAGAAACCTACGCCACCACCTCGCGCGCCATCAGCACCCGCGGCGGCAGATGATTTATTACACGCCTCGCAAGCAGCTCCTCGTCGTAACATTCGCCCGCATACAAGCAGCTGAGAGCCCAAAGATGATTAAGATGGAGCCGGGTGAATGTGCGCCCGTCGCCAAGGTCGCGGTCGGCCAAAATCTGCGGAAGGAGCCGGTCAATCAGTACGTCCAGCTCAACTACAGACATAGTAGGTTTCCTCTCGCAACGCATGCAGGTGGCTATGCCTGCGCTTAACAGACAAATTTTTTGGCGGGATGAAGATAATCAACCTATTGTATCACATTCTCCCCCCATGTCTAGCGTTCGAGCGGCAGTCGCACCACACAGCCAGATGTGTTTCCCCTCCCCTGACAGGGGAGAGCGGTAGGGGGAGGGGTCGAAAGACGTTGCACGAGCCCTGGCGCCAGCCGGGCATCATCCGCGCCGCATTGTTTCGCAAGCAAAACTCGCGGTATAATAGCGCCCGTGAGCACAGAAACGGCGAGCCGACCCTCTACAACCTGGCCTGCGCAACCCGGCGCGCGGAGCGGACCGCTCGCGTACCTGCGTGATCGCCGCCTGATCCTCATCCTGCTGCTGGCACTGCTCGCCGGAATTCTTGCTTACCAGGCCCCGCCGGCCTCGTCGATCGCGATCGGTTGGCTCGGCGACCGGCTGTTTCTCGATGCCAGCCAGGGCCTGGGGGCCGCCGATGCCGGCACGTTTTACGGCGATGAGATCACTGGCAGCCAGGGCGACCGCAGCCGCTGGACGCGCCAGGACGCCAGCATCTGGCTGCCCGGCCTCGGCGACAGCGCCGACTTGACCGTCACGCTGCGCGCGCAGGGCTGGCCCACCACCGCACTCCCACCCGATGCCCAACAGCCGCTCGTCGACATTTTAGCAAACGGCGTGCCAGTGTTTCGTTTCCAGCCTACCGCGGCGTGGGCCGAGTACACTTTTCGCCTGCCGGCCTCGGTTGCGTCGCGCGATACGCTGACGCTGCAGCTGCACACCTCGGCCACATTCACCGGCGACGACCCGCGCCCCAAGGGCATTCGGCTGGATGCGCTCCGCCTGCGCGGCGCCGAGCGCGAGAACAGCTTTGCGCTGCCGGCGGCCCGGCCGCTGGCGCTGCTGGTGCTGTGCGGCGCGCTTGCGCTGCTGGCGCTAGTGGTGCTGCTGCGCCTGCCCACACTGGCGTTTGTGCTGGCCACGCTGCTCGTCAGCGGGCTGGCGCTGGCGCTGGCGCTGGCGCGCGTCTGGGCCGCCACGCTGCTGCCCTGGGCCGCCGGCGCCCTCGTGGTGGTGCTGGCGCTGGCACGCCAGCGCGACCTGGTGCGCCTGCTCGCGCGGCTGCTGCAGCGCTACGCGCGCGGCGCGGCGCTGAACTATGGCCTTACCTGCATGGTGGCGGCCTGGCTGGCGTACGTCGCGGCGCGGCTGAGCGCCAGCCTGCGGCTGCCCGGCCTGAAGCTGCTGAGCGACAGCTTCCCCGACTCGCTGCTGTACGGCCTGCTGGGCATGGGCCTGCTGCTGCTGGTTCTGGTGCGCGGCCGCGAGGGCCTGCCGCGGCTGGCCGGCGCGATCGTGCGGCTGATTGGATCGCGGCGCGGCGCGCTGGCCATCCTGGCGCTGGGCGCGCTGGTGTGGCTCGGCTACGAGGCCTGGGTGATCGGCCAGCTGCCCTATGTCGGCCACGCCGACTACGCCGACAACGCGGTAGTGGCGCGCAACCTGGCGCGCGGCCGCGGCTGGGTCGTCGACTACGTCACGCAGTTCTACCAGCTCTACCCCGGCACCACGCGCCCGCAGGAGACGTGGCCGCTGCTGCAGCCGGTGTGGATCGCGCCGTTCTTTCTGCTCTTCGGGCCAGCCGCCTGGGCCGCCAAGATCCCAAACCTGATCTTCATGGCGCTGCTGACGCTGCTGATCTTCACGGCTGGCGCGCGGCTGTGGGATCGGCGCGTGGGCCTCACCGCCGCGCTGCTGATCCTCACCAACTACCTGTTCTTCCGCCTGGTGATCTACACCACCAGCGACCTGGCATTCGTGCTGTTCTCGTTCGGCGCAATCGCGCTGCTGTACCAGTCGCTCCATTGGCGCCGCGTCATCGAGGCGGGCGTTGCGAGCGCCAGGAGCCCCGCGCCAGCGGACGATCTGCGGATCTCATGGCGAATGCTCGTCGGCTCGGCCGTGCTTACCGGGCTGATGCTGCTGCAGAAACCCAGCGGCGCGCTGATCGCCTTCGGTATGGGCCTGTGGTTCGTCGGCCAGGCCGGCTGGCGCGGCCACGTGCGGCAGCTGCGCGCGCTCCTGGCCGCGCTGGCGCCGGTGGCGCTGTGGGCCGCGCTGGCGCTCGCCATTCTCGCGCCCTACCTGCTGCGCAACCAGCTGCTGTTCGGCAAGCCGTTCTACTCGACCGAGAGCTACGACGCGTGGGTGCTGGGCTTTGGCGATTGGGAAGACATCTACAAGATCTACACCGCCCAGGCCGGCCTGGGCGGCCCCGGCGTGCCCGATCGGAGCTGGGTGCTGCGCTGGGGCTTCGACGTGACGCTGCTGAAGCTGGCCACGCAGGCGCGCGCGGTGCGCAACTACCTGCTGCCGCCCTGGCTCGATCAGACGCGCGCGCTGGCCGACGCCGACAGCCAGAAGAAAGCGCTGCTGTTCGGCCTGGGCGCCTGGCTGGCGCTGCTTGGCGCGCTCGGCGCGCTGCGCTCGCGGCGGCGCCTGCTGGCGCTGCTGCTGCTGGCGTTCGGCCCGTATACGCTGTTTCTGGTAGGCTACTGGCACGCCGACGAAGAGCGCTACTTCCTGATGATGATGCCCTGGCTGGCGCTGCTGGCCAGCTACGCGCTATGGCGCGGCTACGACCGGGTGGCGGCGATCGGCGATGGCCGCTGGGCGCCGGCCGGGCTGGCGCTGGCGTGCACCGCGCTGGCGCTGATGATCGCGCCCTCGTGGCCGTACATCGCCAAGAAAGTGCGCGAGGAGCCGGCGCTCTACCAGGCCGACACCGATGCCTACCGCTGGCTGCGCGCCAACAGCGCGCCCACCGACGTAGCTATGACCCGGCTGCCCTGGCAGCTCAACTGGGTGAGCGAGCGGCCCGCGCTGATGGTGCCGAACACTGCCGACCGCGCGGCGTTTCTGGCGCTGGCGCGGCACTACCACGTGCGCTACCTCGTGCGCGACACCTTCGCCCAGCCCAGCGACGCCACGCGCCAGCTGCTCGACGGCCTGCTCGAAGACGACGAGCTGGGGATCGAGCTGGCGTACCAGACGCCGCCTTACCCGGCGGTGGTCGACGGACAGCCCACCACGCTGGTGACGCGGGTGTATCGCCTGCCGGCGACGCCCTGACGCGCGCCGCCGCATAGCTGCTGGCAATATGAAAGAAAGCACTGTGCAACCACTCAACATCTGCATGCTCACCTCGTCGTACCCGAAGTACGCTGGCGAGACCACCGCGCCATTTATCGAGGAGATCGCCGCCGGGCTGGTGCGCCGCGGCCATACCGTGCACGTGCTCGCGCCATTCCACCGCGACGTGCGGCGCGCCGCAGTCGAGCGCGGCGTGCACCTGCATTTCTTCCGCTACAGCCCAACCCGCGCCCTGAACGTGTGGGGCTACGCCGAGTCGCTCCAGGCCGACGTGGGCCTGCGCGGCGCGGTGCTGGCCGCCGCCCCGCTGGCGCTTGGCGCAAGCATGCTGGCGCTGTGGCGCCTGACGGGCACACGCGCCGAGATAGGCGCTGCGCCGGCCGAACGCGCGCCCGCTCCTCGGCGATTCGACCTGGTTCACGCCCACTGGGTCATTCCCAACGGCACGCCGGCCGCGCTGGTGGCCCGGCTGCGCCACCTGCCGCTGGTGGTGAGCATGCACGGCTCGGATGTATACCTGGCCGAGCGCGCCGCCCCGCTGTCGCTCGCCGCCGCCGCCACCTACCGCGCCGCAGCGGCGATCACCGCGTGCAGCGGCGACCTGCGGCAGCGCGCGCTGCGCCTGGGCGCGCCGGCCGAGCGCGTCGCGGTGATTCCCTATGGCGTCGACGCCGGCGCATTCCAGCCAGCCCAGGCATCCGGCGCAAGCGTGCGCGCCGAGATGGGCCTCGCGCCCGACACGCCGCTGGTGCTGACGATGAGCCGGCTGGTGTATAAGAAGGGCCTGACCTACCTGATCGACGCCATGCCGGCGATCCTGGCCGCGCAGCCGCGCGCGGTGCTGGCGATCGCCGGCTACGGCGACCTGCGCGACGAGCTGGAGCGCCGCGCGCGCGACCTCGGGGTGGGCGCGAGCGTGCGCTTCCCCGGCCAGCTCGAGCGCGAGCGCGCGGCCCAGTACATCGGCGCCGCCGACGTGTACGCGGTGCCTTCGATCCGCGACCAGGGCGGCAATGTCGACGGGCTGCCAAACGCGCTGCTCGAGGGTATGGCCGCCGCCCGGCCGATCGTGGCCTCGCGCGTGGCCGGTATCCCCGAGGTGATCGAGAACGGCGTGCACGGGCTGCTCACGCCCGAGCGCGACCCGGCCGCGCTTGCGGTGGCCGTGACGCGCCTGCTGGCCGACCGCCCGCTCGCGGCGCGGCTCGGCGCGGCGGCCCGCCAGCGCGTCGCCGAAGAGCTGACGTGGGATCAGACCGCCGCGCGCTTCGAGCAGGCCTACGCCCGCGCGCTTGGCATGGAGCCAGGCGCCGGTACAGCCAGCCCGGCATAGGCCTGAAGCGTGGGGAAGTTTTCGTGGGCGGCGAAGCCGCCCCCGAACCCCACCGCGTAGCTCGGGTACAGGCGTCATAAGCGGAGGGGCTATGTCGAAGATCGACGACCAGCAGTACCTCAGAACCCAGCAGTACAACACCGCGAGCAAGTTGAACGACCGCGTGGCGCTGCACGCGCGCTTCAGCACCAACGCGTACGGCTGGCAGCGCTGGATGTTCGAGCAGCTCGCATTGCCGCCCACAGCCCAGGTGCTCGAGGTCGGCTGTGGGCCAGGCTGGCTCTGGTTCGAGAATCGCCAGCGCATCCCGCCCGGCTGGCAGATCACGCTGGCCGACTTTTCGGCCGGTATGCTGGCCGAGGCGCGGCACAACCTGGCCGGCCTGACGCAGATCGCGTTTGAGCAGGCCGACGCCCAGCAGCTGCCTTTTGCCGACGCTGCATTCGACGCGGTGATCGCCAACCACATGCTCTACCACGTGCCCGACCGGCCACGCGCGCTGGCCGAGCTGCGCCGCGTGCTCAGGCCCGGCGGCCGCTTCTACGCCGCCACCAATGGCAGCGCCCACATGCGCGAGCTGCGCGAGCTGGTGCAGCGCGTCGACCCGCGCCTGGCGGCCTGGGGCTCGGCCGAGCCGCGCGACTTCACGCTCGAAAACGGCGCCGCGCAGCTCGCGCCATGGTTTGGGCCGGCCGAGCTGCGGCGCTACCCCGATGGCCTGCGCGTCGCCGAGGCCGAGCCGCTGGTGGCGTTCGTACTGTCGATGCACGTCGCCGAGCACGCCAGCCCGCAGCTGCGCGCGCAGCTGCTGCGCTATGTCGAGCAGGCCATCCAGGCCGGCGGGCCGATCCATATCAGCAAAGACGCCGGGCTCTTCCTGGCTTCAGCGCCATCTTGAAACAAGGAAACACGCATGTCAATTCAAACAGAACTGCTCCAGAAAATTCAAACCGAGGCCGCGCGCATTGGCGTCATCGGCCTGGGGTACGTCGGCCTGCCGCTGGCAGTGCGCGCGGGACGGGTCGGCTTCGGCGTGCTGGGCTTCGACGTCAGCGAGGCCAAGGTTGGCCAGATCAACGCCGGCGCCAGCTACATCGGCGACGTAAGCTCGGCTGAAGTGGCCGAGCTGCGCGAGCACGGCCGGATCGAGGCCACCACCGACTTCCGGCGGCTGCGCGCCTGCGACGTGATCGTGATCTGCGTGCCCACGCCGCTGAATATCACGCGCGACCCCGACATCTCGTTTATCGAGCGCGCTGCCGAAGATATCGCCCGCACGCTGCGCAGCGGCCAGCTGGTGATCCTCGAAAGCACCACCTACCCCGGCACCACCGAAGAAGTGATCCAGGCCAGGCTCGAATCGACCGGGCTGAAGGTCGGCGAAGATGTGTTCGTGTCGTTCTCGCCCGAGCGCATCGACCCCGGCCAGACCAACAGCAAGGGCTGGACGGTGGAGAACACGCCCAAGGTCGTCGGCGGCGTGACGCCCGGCTGCACCGAGCTGGCAGTGGCGTTCTACTCGCACATCACCAGCCGCGTCGTGCCGGTCTCGTCGCCGCGCGTGGCCGAGCTGACGAAGCTGTTCGAGAATATTTTCCGCTCGGTGAACATCGCGCTGGTGAACGAGCTGGCGCTGCTGTGCGACCGCATGGGCCTGAATGTCTGGGAGGTTGTCGACGCCGCGGCCACCAAGCCGTTCGGCTTCATGAAGTTCACGCCCGGCCCGGGCCTCGGCGGCCACTGCATCCCGGTCGACCCGTTCTACCTGACCTGGAAGGCGCGCGAGTTCGACCTGACCACGCGCTTCATCGAGCTGGCCGGCGAGATCAACACGCAGATGCCGCGCCACGTGCACGACCTGGTGGCGCGCGCGCTGAACCGCCACCGCAAGGCGATCAACGGCGCACGCGTGGTGCTGCTGGGCGTGGCCTACAAGCCCGACGTCGACGACTACCGCGAGTCGCCGGTGTTCAAGGTGATCGAGCTGCTCGAAGGCGACGGCGCCGAGGTCGTCACGGTCGATCCGCATGTCGCCGAGTTCGAGGATCACCACGGGCGCACCTTCCGCACCACGCCGCTGAGCGATGCGCTGATCGAGCAGGCCGACTGCGTGGCGATCATCACCGACCACAGCGCCTTCGACTACGCCAATGTGGTCGCCCGCGCGCCGGTGATTGTCGACACGCGCAATGCCACACGCAATGTAGCCGCCGGCCGCGAGAAGATCGTGCTGCTGTAGCGCTGCAGTCGGCTAAACGATGTATGCGTATGCCGTCGCGCGCACGATCCGCCGGCGCGGTGTTTTCTGTATACTCCTTGGCAGAACTGCCGTGCCCGCCGCAGGCAACGCGGCACCTCGCCAAGGAGTAACACAATGGCAACCCAGGCCCGCCCGCGCCGCGCACATTTCTGGCCGGAATGGCTGCTGAGCAACACCCTGTTTCGCCTGCTGTGCGCCGCGCTGTTCGTTGGCGCCGGCTTTGTGGTGGCGCAGCTTGCGCTCAATGGCCTGCGGGCCGCCGGTGTGCTAGCCGGGCGCACCCAGCTGAGCCTGGCCGCATTCGCGCTGTTTGTGCCGCTGACCTACGGCGCATATCGCATGTACCTGGCGCTGGCCGAGCAGCGCGCGCCGGCCGAGCTTGGCGGCGCGGGCGCGGCGCGCGAGCTTGGCGCCGGCCTGGCGGGCGGCCTGGCGCTGTTCGCGCTGGTGATTGGCGCGCTGTGGCTGATCGGCGCATACCGCGTGGTTGGAACAAATGGCTGGGCGGTGCTGGTAGCGGCGCTGGCCAGTGCGAGCGCCAGCGCGTTCGTGCAAGAGCTGCTGTTTCGCGGCGTGCTGCTGCGGATCGCCAGCGCGCGCCTGGGCGCGTGGCCGGCGATTGCGCTCTCGCTGCTGCTGTTCGGCGCGGCGCACCTTGCCGGCCCCGGCGCGTCGGCTCTGAGCACCGCCGGCGCCATGGCGGCGGGCCTGCTGTTCGCCGGCGCGTTTATGTGCACTGGCCGCCTGTGGCTGGCAATCG
>NZ_JAXLWP010000059.1:0-2651 GCF_046328425.1 Kouleothrix sp. | reverse complement strand
GCACAATACCGCGTCGGTTTGCCACGAGGCATGCGCCACCAACGGTGTACACGCGACGGCATTCATTATGGGGTCTGGGGCAACGCCCCAGCGGGGGAGTGCAGAGGGCGGACGCCCGCCCTCTGCCGCAGGGCACGGGGGCGCGTAGCCCTCGTAAGCCGTCTGCCGCGGGGCCCAGGCCCGCGCAGCCCCCGTAAGCCCTCTCGCAGGGCACGGGGGCGCGTAGCCCCCGAAAGCCCTCTCGCGGGGCACGGGGCGCGCAGCCCCGGATACAGGCGCGCAGCCCCCGAGAGAGAAAAGGCCCGCACGAATCCCCCCCACCGGCTCTAACGTTTTCCTAACAACGGAAAGGAGCCATCGTGATCGCAATCGACTACACACGCGACGGGATCGCGGCCGCCCGCGCCGGCGAGCTCGAGTGGGCTCGGCAGCTGTTCGCCCAGGCGCTCGCCG
This sequence comes from Kouleothrix sp., assembly GCF_046328425.1. NCBI lineage: Bacteria > Bacillati > Chloroflexota > Chloroflexia > Chloroflexales > Roseiflexaceae > Kouleothrix > Kouleothrix sp. The sequence goes on along the minus strand of NZ_JAXLWP010000059.1, from coordinate 2,198 downwards.
ACGACCCGCAGTACGCCATGGCATGGCTGTGGCTTGGCTCGGTGTGCGCCGACGCGCGCGAGCGGCGCTACTGCTTCCGGCGCGCGCTCGGCGACGAGGCCACGCAGTACCACGCGCTGCGCCGCCTCGAGCAGGCCGGCGACGGCCCAGAGATGCGGCCGGCGATCTTGCTCCCCGACCAGCAGGCGGCCGCAGCCAAGCAGCCGCAGCCGCGCGCGCGCCGCTGGCGCTGGCCCCGCGCGCTCTTGCGCGTGCTCGTGCTGCTCGCGGTCGTGGCGGTGCTCTTCGCGGTGTTCGGCGATATGTCGCGCATCAGCGCGGCCGTGTGCAGCGATCGCGCGCAGCAGTACCTCGCGGCGACGCAGCCGCTCACCGACGAGTGGAGCCAGTCGTTCCGCGCGGCGACCGCCGCCGGCCGCGCCGCGCTGCCCGCCCAGCTCGCGCGCCTGCAGAGCGTCCGCCAGCGCTTCGCCGACATCGCGCCGCCCGCATGCCTGAGCGGCGCGCACGCCGAGATGCTGGCCTCGATGGGCAGCTCGATCGACGGCTTCCACGCGTTCCTCGCCAAAGAGGACAACCAGCGCGTCAACGCGCTGTTCGGCGAGGCGGCGGGCCACATGCAGGCATACACCAGCCTGCTGTCTGCCGCGCACGTCAGCGAGTAGAGCCAGGCCCTCGCGCAGGCGCGCCAGTGCAATTGACGCGCCCGCGCCCGCTGTGCTACGATGCCGCATACCAACCGCCACAGGCTGAATATGCGGGAGCAAGCGATGGCCACACCTCTCAACCCCGCCGTCGAGGCGCGCGTCGACCGGCTGCACGCGCACGGCGTCGTCGACATGCACTTCGACATGCTGATGGACCTGTACGACAAGCGCGAGCGCGCTGGCGTGCTCGAGGCCGACTACCTGCCCGAGCTGGAGCAGGGCGGCGTGGGCATCCTCGGCGCGGCGATCTACATCGAGGACAAGTACCTGCCCGAGCAGGCGCTGCGCGTGGCGCTCGGCCAAGTGGCGCGGCTGTACGCCGAGGCCGAGGGGAGCGCGCGCTTCGCGATCTGCCGCAGCCACGCCGAAATCGTCGCCGCGCGCGCGGCCGGCAGAGTCGCCGTGCTGATCACCATGGAGGGCGTCGAGCCGCTCGGCACCGACTTGAACCTGCTGCGGGTGTTCTACGAGCTGGGGCTGCGCAGCGTCGGGCTGACGCACGCCCGGCGCAACATGGCCGCCGATGGTGGTGTCTTCGCGCCAAGCGGCTCGTCGCGCCACGGCCTCAGCGACTTCGGGCGCGCGGTGGTGGCCGAGTGCCAGCGGCTTGGCATCCTGATCGACCTGGCGCACCTCAACCCGGCCGGCGTCGACGAGCTGCTGGCCACCACCAGCGGGCCGCTGATCATCTCGCACACCACGCCGCGCAAATTCTACGATATCGAGCGCAACAGCAGCGACGAGCACATCCGCGCGGTGGGCCGGCGCGGCGGCGTGGTCGGCGCCAACGCGGTGCTCGTCAGCCCGCGCGCCGACGACAGCACGCTCGACACCTACGCCGACGAGATTGAGTACCTCGTCGAGCTCGCCGGCATCGACGGCGTCGGCCTGGGGTTTGACTTCTTCGAGTTCATCTATCGCCGCTGGTCGGAGGCCGAGCGCGCCGAGCTGGACGGGCGGCTGACGCGGGCGTACTTCCTGCCCGATCTCTCGAACCACGGCCACGCGCGCAACCTGACGCGCAAGCTGATCGAGCGCGGCTTCGCCGACGAGCAGATCGCCCAGATTCTCTACGGCAACTGGATGCGCGTGTTCGAGCAGGTGCTCGAGCGCTAGCGCGGAGCGAGGGAGCGAGGGAGCGTTATGCCTCAGGGCGAACCCACACCCGAATCCGCGCCACGAGGCATCCGCCACCAAGGCTGTACATGCGACGGCATTCATTACGGGGCACGTGGCCGCGTAGGCCCCGCTCACCCCGACGGGGGGAAGGCGCGCACGATGCGCGCCCTACGGGAACGAAGGCCATGCCAATTGCAATGCCAGACGCGCATGCCTTGAGGCGCGGAGTGACGTGTCGGTTTGCCACGAGGCATGCGCCACCAACGGTGTACACACGACGGCATTCATTTGTGGGGTCTGGGGCAGCGCCCCAGCGTGGGAGTGCAGAGGGCGGGCGGCCGCCCTCTGCCGCGGGGCACGGGGGCGCGCAGC
>NZ_JAXLWP010000058.1:0-3769 GCF_046328425.1 Kouleothrix sp. | reverse complement strand
GGATCGAGCTGGGGGAGGTGGAGGCGGCGCTGGCGGAGCACGCGGGGGTGCGGGCGGTGGTGGCGGCAGCGGTGGGCGAGCGCCTCGGCCCCAAGCGCCTCGTCGCCTACCTCGTGCCCCGCGACCAGCAGCAGCCACCGGCGAGCGACGAGCTGCGCGCCTGGCTGCGCGAGCGGCTGCCCGAGTATATGCTGCCGTCGGCGTTTGTGCTGCTCGACGCGCTGCCGCTCTCGGCCAACGGCAAGGTCGACCGCAAGGCCCTGCCCGCGCCCGATGCAGCCGACACCAGCAGCAGATTCGTCGCGCCGGGCACCGCCGCCGAGCAGGCGCTGGCGCAGATCTGGGCCGAGGTGCTTGGGCACGAGCGCGTGGGCATTCACGACGACTTTTTCGAGCTTGGCGGCGACTCGATCCTGAGCATCCAGATCGTCGCGCGCGCGAACCAGGCCGGCCTGCGTCTCACGCCCAACCAGCTGTTCCAGCACCACACGATCGCCGACCTGGCGACCATTGTTGGCACTGCGGCGGCAGCTGCCGCCGAGCAGGGCCCGGTGATCGGGCCGGCGCCGCTGACGCCGATCCAGCACTGGTTTTTCGAGCAGAGCCGCCCCGACCCGCAGCACTTCAACCAGGCGCTGCTGCTCGAGCTGCGGCAGCCGCTCGGCGCCGCGCTGCTTGAGCGGGCGCTGGGCCTGCTGATCGAGCACCACGACGCGCTGCGGCTGCGCTTTGAGCGCGATGGCGGCGGCTGGCGCCAGTCGCACGCCGCGCCCGGCGCCGCCGTGCCGTTCGAGCGGATCGACCTGGCCGGGCTGGCCGCCGATCACGCGGCGGCGATCGAGGCGCGCGCGCGCGTGCTGCAGGCCAGCCTGGATCTTGCGGCCGGCCCGCTGCTGCGCGCTGCACTGTTCGAGCGCGGGCCGGGCCTGCCGGCGCGGCTGCTGCTGGTGGTGCATCACCTGGCGATGGACGGCGTGTCGTGGCGCATTCTGGTGGCCGACCTCGAGCTGCTGTGCCGCCAGCTTCTGCGCGGCGAGCCGGCCGCGCTGCCGCCCAAAACCAGCTCGTTCCGCCAGTGGGCCGTGCGCCTGGCCGAGCACGCCCAGGCCCCGGCCCTGCTCGCCGAGCTGCCCTACTGGCGGGCGCGAGCTGGCGCGGCCGTGGCGCCACTGCCGCGCGACTTCGCCGCCGGCGACGAGCTGAACACCGAGGCGTCGGCCCGATCGGTGACGCTGGCGCTCGACGCCGACGAGACGCGCGCGCTGCTGCAGGACGTGCCCGAGGTGTACCGCACCCAGATCAGCCACGCGCTGCTCGCCGCACTGGCCCAGGCCTGCGCCGCCTGGAGCGGCGCGCCGGTGCTGCTGGCCGATGTCGAGGGCCACGGGCGCGCCGTGCCCTTCAACGAGATCGACCTCTCGCGCACGGTCGGCTGGTTCACGGCGATCTTCCCGGCGCTGATCGACATCGGCCAGGCGAGCGACCCCGGCGCGCTGCTGCGCGCCGCCAAAGAGCAGCTGCTGCGCGTGCCCAACGACGGCGCGGGCTACGGCGTGCTGCGCTACCTGAACGACCAAGCCGGCGCCGAGCTGCGCGCGCTGCCCCAGGCCGAGATCAGCTTCAACTACCTCGGCCAGCTCGACCAGACGCTGGCGGGCGCGGCGCTGTTCGGCCTGGCGCACGAGCCAACCGGGCCGGCCGAAAGCCCGCGCGGCCGGCGGCGCTACCTGATCGACGTGCGCGCCATGGTGGTGGGCGGCCGTCTGCAGGCCGAGTGGGTCTACAGCGCGCAGCTGCACCAGCACGCCACGATCGAGCGGCTGGCACAAGGCTTCCTGGCGGCGCTACGCGCGATCATTGCGCACTGCCGCCAGCCCGACGCCGGCGGCTACACGCCGGCCGACTTCCTCGACGTCGAGCTGAGCCAGGAGCAGCTCGAGCACGCCCTCGCCGAGATCGATTTCGACCAGGAGGAAGACGACGCATGAGCAACCGAAACGTCGAGGCGATCTACGCGCTGGCGCCATCGCAGCAAGGCATGCTGCTCGAGACGCTCAGCGGGCCGGCGGCCGGCATTCATATCGAGCAGTCGACGTACCTGCTGCGCGGGCAGCTCGACGTGGCGGCATTCGAGCAGGCGTGGCAGCGGGTCGTGGCCCGGCACGCCATTCTGCGCACCGCGTTCGTGTGGAAAGACCAGCCCGAGCCGCTCCAGGTGGTGCTGCGCCACGTCGACGTACCGGTCGAGCAGCAAGACTGGCGCGGTATAGGTGAAGAACAGCGCCGTGAGCGGCTGCAAGCCTTTCTCGATGCCGATCGCCGGCGCGGCTTCAAGCTCGCACGCGCGCCGCTGATGCGCCTGGCGCTGCTGCAGATCGCCGACGATGCTTTCTACTTTGTGTGGCTGCACCACCATATTTTGATGGACGGCTGGTGCCGGCCGGTGATCGTCAAGGAGGTGCTGACGCTGTACCAGGCGATCTGCACCGGGACCGACGCCCAGCTTGGCCACAGCCGGCCGTACCGCGACTACATCGCGTGGCTCAAGCAGCGCGACCGCGACCAGGCCGAGCGGTTCTGGCGCGCCAAGCTGGCTGGCTTCGCCGAGCCGACGCCGCTTGGCCGCGTGGCGGCCCGTAGCGCCCACGCCGACCTGGCCGAGCCCTATGGCTACGCGTCCGGCCGGCTGCCTGCCGAGGCCACCGCCGCGCTGCGCGCCCTGGCCAGCCGCCGCCACCTCACGCTCAACACCGTGCTGCAGGGCGTCTGGGCGCTGCTGCTCAGCCGCTACGGCGAACGCGACGACGTAGTGTTCGGCGCGACAGTCTCGGGGCGGCCGGGCGACCTGCCGGGGATCGAGTCGACGATTGGCCTGTTTATCAATACGCTGCCGGTGCGCGTGCGCGTGGAGCCGGAAGCCGAGCTGTGGCCCTGGCTCGCCGGCATCCAGGCCGAAAACCTCGAGCTGCGGCAGTTCGAGTATGTGCCGGGCGGCCAGGTGCACGAGTGGAGCGACGCCCCGCCGACGCGCCCGCTCTACGAGAGCATCCTCGTCGTCGAGAGCTACGCCGTCGACGCGGCTATGCTGGGCGCGAGCGGCCTGGCGATCGAGCCGGTGCAGGATGGCTCGAATGTGGCGCGCACGAAGTACGCGCTGGCGATCCTGGCGGCCACTGGCGCCGAGCTGGCGATCCAGCTGGTGTACGATCGGCGCAGGCTCGACGCCGCCGGCGCCGAGCGCGCGCTCAGCCACATCCTGCTGCTGCTTGGCTGCATCGCCGCCGAGCCCGAGCAGACGCTGGGCAGCCTGCTTGAGCGGATCGCCCCCGAGCAGGCCCCGCTGGTGTACGCCGCCGGCGCCGAGCGCGCGCGCGCCGGCGCGTTTGTGGCGCCGCGCACGCCAATTGAGCGCGCGCTTGCCGGCATCTGGCAGCAGCTGCTGGGCATCGAGCAGGTCGGCGCCACCTACAGCTTCTTCGAGCTGGGCGGCCACTCGCTGGTGGCTACGCAGCTCGTCGCGCGCCTGCGCGAAGCCTTCCAGGTTCAGCTGCCGCTGCGAGCGCTGTTCGAGGCGCCGACCGTGGCCGCGATGGCCGCGCTGATCGCCGAGCAGACTGGCGCGCAGAGCGACACGGCCGCCGACGAAATGGCCGAGATCGTGCCGGACGCGGCGGGGCAGCACGCGCCCTTCCCGCTCACCGATGTCCAGCACGCCTACTGGGTCGGCCGCAGCCCCGCCTTCCCGCTCGGCAACGTCGCCGCGCACGTG
>NZ_JAXLWP010000057.1:0-5302 GCF_046328425.1 Kouleothrix sp. | reverse complement strand
CCGCAACCGGGCAAAACGGAAGTTTTCGAGGGCGGCAAAGCCGCCCCCGAACCCCGCCGCGTAACGCGTGTTAGTGAAAAATCAGGCGAGCCTATCGCGGCGCGCGCCGGTGCGCGCCGCCAGCCAGCGCACCGGGCCGGGCAGCGCGCGGTCGAAGAGGTACAGCAGCTTGAGGGGTGTGGGGAAGATGATCAGGCGCGCGTCGCGCTCGATGCCGCGCAGCATATGCGCGGCGGCCTGCTCGGGCGTGAGCGTCGGCAGCAGCAGGCGCGAAAGCCTTGGCTCGCGCTCGAGCACGCCGGGGTTGTGCTCGAAGTAGCCGCTGCTGACGCGGCCGGGGATCACCGTAGCCACGCGCACCCCCGTGCCATGCAGGTCGGCGCGCAGCGCCTCGGCGAAGCCGCGCAGCGCCCAGCGCGCGGCGGTGTAGGCCGTGGCGCCGGGCCACGGCGCCAGCGCCGCCGGCGAGTTCACATAGATGAGCCGGCCGCGGCCGCGCTTGAGCATTGCCGGCAGCAGCGCGCGCGTCAGGTAGAGCGCGGCGAAGTATGGCATCGCCATCATCGCCACCGCCTCGTCGGGGCTGGTCTCTTCGAGAAACAGCCAGCGCCCGGCGCCGGCGTTGCTGAGCACGATATCGGGCACGCCCACCTCGGCCAGCACGCGCTCGACCGTCGCCGCCACCGCGTTGGCGTCGGTGAGGTCGACGGGGTAGGCATCGGCCGCGCCGCCGGCCGCGCGGATCGCGGCGGCAAGCTGCTCGAGCGCCGGGCGCGTGCGCGCCAGCAGCACCACGCGCGCGCCCATTGCGGCGGCGCGGCGCGCGCACGCCGCGCCAATGCCCGACGACGCCCCGGTGATCAGCATGGTGCTGCCGCGAACCTGCATACCGCCTCGCTGCTGGCGCGCCAGCCATCCGCCACCCGGCCCGGCGCGTATTTGTTGAAGCCGCCGGCCATTCTAGCTCAGCTGCGCCATGCTCGCAAACCCGGTGGTACAATACTAGCTGTGGGCCAGGGCCTGCGCCGAACGCCCAGCGGAGTGGAAACCGAAGCACCATGTTCAAACTGTACAATACGCTGACGCGGCGGCTTGAGCCGTTCGAGCCGATCGAGCCGGGGCGCGTGCGCATGTATAGCTGCGGCCCTACGGTGTACCGCTACATTCACATCGGCAACCTGCGCACCTTTCTCATGGCCGACTGGCTGCGCCGCACGCTGGCCTACCGTGGCCTCGAGGTGCGCCACATCAAGAACATCACCGACGTCGGCCATATGCGCGTCGAGATGCTCGACCGTGGCGAGGATAAGCTGATTGCCCAGGCGCGCAAAGAGGGCAAGACATCGGCGCAGATCGCCGAGTTCTACACCGAGGCGTTTCTCGAAGACGAGCGCCGCCTCAATATTTTGCCCGCGCACGTGTTTCCGCGCGCCACCGAGCACATCCCCGAGATGCAGGCGATCGCGGCTGGTCTGCTGGCCAAGGGCCTGGCCTACGAGGCCGGCGGCAATGTGTTCTTCGATGTGCGCCGCTTCCCCGAGTACGGCAAGCTCTCGGGCAATCTGCTGGCCCAGATGCTGGCCGGCGTGCGCGACGCCGCCGACCCGTACCGCCGCAACCCCGAGGATTTCCCGCTCTGGAAGCTGGCCGAGCCCGGCCGCGAGATGTCGTGGGAGAGCCCGTGGGGCCGCGGGTTCCCCGGCTGGCATATCGAGTGCAGCGCCATGGCGATCAAACACCTTGGCGAGCAGTTCGATATCCATACCGGCGGCGTCGACAATATCTTCCCGCACCACGAAGACGAGATCGCCCAGAGCGAGGGCTTCACCGGCAGGCGCTTCGTCAACTATTGGCTCCATGCCCAGCACCTGCTGGCCGATGGCCAGAAGATGGCCAAGTCTACCGGCAATGCCTACACTCGCGCCGACGTCGAGGCGCGCGGCTTCGACCCCATGGCGCTGCGGCTGCTGTTCGCCATGATCCACTACCGCAGCCGGCTCAACTTTACGTTCTCGTCGCTGCGCGCCGCCGAGGTGGCCCTGCGCCGGCTGCGCGCCGCCGCGCTGCGCTTGGCCCACGCTGCTGGTGGGCACGGCCTGCCGAGCGCGCAGCTCTCGCCCGCCGCCGAGGCATGGCGCGCGCGCTTTGTGGCCGCGCTCGAGCACGACCTGAACCTGCCGCGCGCGCTCGCGGCGGTGTGGGATATGCTGCGGCGCGACCGCGCGACGCCGCCGGCCGAGCGCCTGGCGCTGCTGCTCGAATTCGACGAGGTGCTTGGGCTGAGGCTAGCCGAGTGGCTGCGCCAGGCCACGAACCAACGAGCAACCACGAAAGACGAAGAAGACCTCGCGCGCGAAGAAACAACGTCTTTGGTCGCTGGTCGCTCGTCTCAGCTCCCTGAGGAAATCGCCGCCCTGGTACAGCAGCGCGCCGCGCTCAGGGCCGCCGGGCGCTACGCCGAGGCCGACGCGCTGCGCGAACGTATTGCCGCCGCCGGCTTCGGCCTGCGCGACACGCCCGCCGGGTCGGTGGCGCTGCCGCGCCTGCCCGAAGACGAGTTCGGCAGCATCTCGCGCCCCGCCGATGCGCCCGACCATCGCGGCGCGGCCGACCGCTATGCGTTCTCGGTGAACCTGCTGGCCCAGAACAGCCGCGCCGACCTTCAGCGCTGTGTCGAGAGCGTCGCGCGGCACGCCGGCGGCCGCCTGGTTGAGCTGGTGATCGTCGACAATGGCTCGACCGACGATACCGTGGCGTACCTGCAGCATCTCGCGCGCGACGGCGTGCGCGCCGCCGACGGCGCGGCCATCCCGCTGACCGTGCTATTCGCCGACCACAACATGGGCTTTGCGGCCGGGCGCAACGCCACTATGCGCGCCAGCCGCGGCCGGGTGCTGCTGCTGATCGACACATCGATCGAGCTGCGCGGCGATATCTGGGCGCCGATCGAGCGCGCCCTGGCCGACGAGCAGGTCGGGCTGGTCGGCCCGTATGGCCTCGCCACCGACGACCTGAAAGAGTTCTACGAAAGCGCCGGGCCGGATGTCGACGCGGTCGAGGGCTACCTGATGGCCTTCCGGCGCGCGCTGCTGCCCGAGATCGGGCCGTTTGAAGAAAAGTTTCGCTTCTACCGCCTGCTCGACGTCTACGAGAGCTTCATGGTCAAAACTGCCGGCTACCGCGTAGTGGCGCTGCCCGAGGTCGCCGAGCAGATCGTCAAGCACCCGCACCGCGAGTGGTACAGCCTCAGCGACGACGAGCGCGCCACCAAGAGCAAGAAGAACTTCGATATCTACAAGCGCCGCTGGCACCACGGCCAGGGCCTGACGGTGCGCGAGTACGTGCCGGCCGATCGCTGGTTCGGCCACGACCACGCCAACCACCTGGGCACGCACAGCCACCCGCCCGAGGAGCTGCCGCCGCCGGGCGTCGCGCATACGCATAAGCATCAGCACTGGCCCGACCACGACCACGAGCACCCGCACGTGCACGGCTGACCGTGCGCGGGCAAAGCGCCTCGGCGATCGTTGAGTCATGAACCATGCGTGGTAGCAGTTGCGCAGTTCGGCTTCCCGAAGCCGTGCATGGTTCCTGCGGCAGCACGGTACTTTTTGATCATCGTGTGTGTGCGGTTTTTCCGCGCGCAGCGCGGAAAATGGACACGTCCAAAAGGAAAGTACCGCTCTGCCGAAGGCTGAGCACGCCGACTGCATAAGTCCTAAGAAGCTGTTTGAAAAGAGGGTTTGGAGGGACTTTGTCCTCCAAGTATCCACTTTTCTGGCGGAGTGCAGCCACATTCGTGGCCGCCACCCGCCAGAGGAAGTGCGAGGGCATAACCCCTCGCGCGCCCTCTTTCAAACGGGCTCTAAGGATTTACGCGGTAGCACGTCGAAAACGAACCGCGATGGGACTATCAGCAAAGGAGAACCCAAATTATGGCACAGCAGAGGATTACGCCCGAGCAGATCGCAAGCTACCAGGAGGCCTTCGAGCGCGACCCGCAGCGCCGCCTGGCCGGCAACGCGGTGGCGAAATCGCCGATCAGCGCGGTTGCGCTCAATCGCCGCGTGATCGCCGGCACCGACCATACCTTCTCGATCATGCTGAAGAGCAACCCGATCACCAACCAGAACCGCAGCGGCCGCTGCTGGCTGTTCGCCGGCCTGAACCTGTTTCGTGTCGAGGCGATCAAGCGCCTGAACGTCGAGAGCTTCGAGCTCTCGCAGAACTACCTGCTGTTCTGGGATAAGCTCGAGAAGGCCAACTATTTCCTCGAGACCGTGCTGTCGACGCTCGACGAGCCGAGCGACGGCCGCCTGCTGATGTTCCTGCTCCAGGCGCCGCTGCAAGACGGCGGCCAGTGGGATATGTTCGTGAACCTGGTGAAGAAGTACGGCGTGGTGCCGAAGTCGGTGATGCCGGAGACCGAGAGCAGCGCCAGCACCGGCGCCATGACCGGCCTGATGCACGCGCTGCTGCGCGAGAACGCGGCTGAGCTGCGGCACATGCACGCCGGCGGCGCGCCGGCCGCCGCGCTACGCGACCGCAAGCAGGCCATGATCGGCAACTTCTACCAGATGCTGTGCGTGCACCTCGGCGAGCCGCCGCGCTCGTTTGAGTGGCAGTGGCGCGACAAAGACCAGGCGTTTCAGCGCGCGGGCACGCTCACGCCGCAGGAGTTCTTCGAGCGCTACGTCGGCTTCGACCTCGACTCGCTGGTGTGCCTGATCCACTGCCCCACCGCCGACAAGCCGTTCGACCGGCTGTACACCATCCAGCACCTCGGCAATGTCGCCGAAGGCCAGATCGTGCGCTACCTGAATGTCGACATGGCCGTGTTCAAGCAGGCTGCCGTCGAGATGCTTAAGGACGGCCAGCCGGTGTGGTTTGGCTGCGATGTCGGCAAGATGCTCGAGCGCGACCTGGGCATCCTCGACATGGAGCTGTTCGATTATGCCTCGGTCTATGGCTTCAGCTACCGCGCCGACAAGGCCGAGCGCGTGGAGTACGGCCACAGCATGATGACCCACGCCATGGTCTTCACCGGCGTCGACCTCGACGCCGACGACCGCCCGCGCAAGTGGCGCGTCGAGAATAGCTGGGGCGATAAGATCGGCGATAAGGGCTTCCTGGTGATGAGCGACCGCTGGTTCGACGAGTACATGTACGAGGTTGTGGTCGACAAGCGCTTCGTGCCGGCGGCGCTGCTGCCGCTGCTCGAAGCCGACCCGACGGTGCTGCCGCCGTGGGATCCGATGGGCGCGCTGGCCGCGGCCGAGTGATCGGCGTGGAACGTCATATG
>NZ_JAXLWP010000056.1:0-6566 GCF_046328425.1 Kouleothrix sp. | reverse complement strand
GGTTGGCGACGCGGTTGATCAGGCCGGGCGGCAGCTGAAGATCGCTGTGGTACGTCAGCACCACCGGCTGGCGAAACAGCCGCCCGCGCAGTGCCAGGCCGGGCGCGTCGAACTGCGGCAGGTGCAGGCTCATCGCGTCGTGGTGCAGCGCCAGCACCGTGGCCAGCCCGCCAAAGTTGGGCATGATCACGCCCTTGCTGACGCGAGCAGCCACCGGCGCGCGCACCACCCGCACGCCGTCGATCACCTCGCGCAGCGGCAGGCTCGGGTCGTACTGCGAGGTCAGCACCGTCACGCCGTGGCCACGCCGGGCCAGCGCAGTGGCCAGCCGCTCGACATAGATTGTCAGCCCGCTCACATACGGGCGGTAGTACGTCAGCCCAAACAGCAGCCGCATCCGCATTCCTCACGCCGCCGATCACAGCAGCCCAGCCGGCGTTTCGTGCTTGTGCGCAAGCTCGCAACGCGCATCCCCGGTGGCGGCAAACGCCACAGCAGCAGGCGGCGCGCATTATAGCACAGCTTGTAGCTGTATCGTCGTATTTATGTTGGACGAGCGCCGGGATCATGCCTATAATGTGTTTGGCTTACGGTACCGGCGCGCCAGCAGATAAAAGGCCACTATGACGAGCAACCAGCTGCCTAGCCAGGCTTCCGCCCCTGCCTCTGAATCTCGATCGCGATTGCGGCGGCGCAAGCAGCAGGCTACCTGGGCGCTGCTGCTCGGCATACTGCTGCTCGGCGCATACTTCCGCACGCTGAGCCTCTTCAGCTGGGACGAACCATCGTACCGGCTGCACCCCGACGAGCGCTTCATGACCGACGTGGCCTCGCTGCTACGAGTGCCCACCAGCTTCGGCGAGTATTTCGACTCGGCGCGCAACCCGCTCAACCCGCGCAACCACGGCAAAGACTTCTACGTCTATGGCTTGCTGCCGCAGACGCTCACACGCATCGCGGCGGTGATGCTGACGCCAAACGAGGCCCTGCCGCCAACCACGCCCTCGGCCAATGGCACGGCGCAGCTGCCGAACCCCGAGCTGGGCGTGCCGAAGCTGCGGCCGCTGCAGGCGCTGCTGAACCCGGCCGGCAAGAACCTGACCGACTATGGCGAGATCTTCAAGGTCGGCCGGGCCTGGTCGGCGCTGTTCGATATCGCCTCGCTGCTAATAGTGTTTCTGATCGGCCGGCGCCTGTATGGCCGCAAGGTGGGCCTGCTGGCGGCATTTCTGCTGGCCGTCTCGGTGCTGCCGATCCAGCTGGCGCACTTCTTCACCGTCGACTCGACCACGGCCTTCTTTACGCTGCTGACGGTGTACTGGGCGGTGCGGCTGGCCCAGGGCGAGCGCCCTGCCGGCTACATTCCGCTGGGCCTGAGCATCGGCCTGGCGATGTCGACCCGCGTGACCATGGCCACGCTGGCGCTGCTGGCGATCGTGGTAGCCGGGCTGCGCGCCTGGCAGTCGGCGCATGCGCCCGGGGTGCCGCGCCGGCCGGGCAGGCTGATGCCGGCGCTGTACGGCCAGTTTATGTGGCTGGCGCTGGCGGGCGTGCTGTCGTTCCTGGTGTTCCGCGTGCTCCAGCCCGACGCGTTCATGGGCACGTCGGCGGCGCTGCCGGCCGGGCAGCCCGCCGGCGCGCTCGCGCGGCTGCTGCAGGGCCGTGGCTTTTTCGACATCCGCCCCGAGGCGCGCTTCATCGAGAACTACCGCTCGATCGGCGCGACCTTCAGCGGCGAGATGGACTGGCCGCCGAGCCAGCAGTGGGCCGGCCGGCCGCGCTTCGTGTTCGCGCTGCAGAACATGATTATCTGGGGCATGGGCGTGCCGCTGGGGCTGGCGGCCTGGGCCGGCTGGGCCTGGGCCGGCTGGCAGCTGCTGCGCCGCCGCAAGCTCAAGCACCTTGTGCCGTGGGCCTGGATCACGTTCTTCTTCGGCTGGCAGGGCGGCCAGTTCTTCATGACCATGCGCTACTACTCGATGCTCTACGGCCTGCTGGCGATCTTCGCCGCATGGCTGCTGCTCGAGCTGAGCAAGCGCCACTACAACCAGGATACACTGCTCCGCGCGTTTCTGACGCGCCGCCGCGCCTACCTGCTTGGCCAGGCCGCGCTGGTGCTGGTGGTCGCGTTCTCGGCCTGCTGGGCCTACGCCTTCACGCGGATCTACACCCGCGCGCATACGCGCATCACCGCCTCGCGCTGGCTGTATGCCAACGCCACGCCTGGCTCGGCGATCACCTCCGAGTCGTGGGACGACGGCCTGCCGCTCGACCTCGATGGCTATAGCCACGACCGCTTTGTCGGCGTCGAGACGTACCCCTACGCCGAGGACGAGGCGAGCAAGTACTTCGGCGCGCGCGACGCCAACGGCAAGTACTCGCCTGGCCTGCTCGACCAGCTCGACGCCGATTATGTCGTGCTCAGCAGCAACCGCGTCTACGGCTCCGCCACCCGCCTCGCCCATGCGCTACCCCGCGCTCACCCGCTACTACCACGCGTGCCTTCGCCGACGGCGACCTCGGCTTTGACCTCGTCGCCGATATTCACTCCTACTCCCACGCTGTTCGGCCTGAGCATCCCCGACCAGAGCGCCGAAGAAGCCTTCACCGTCTACGACCACCCGCGCGTGCTGATCTTCAAGAAGACCGAGCGCTTCTCCGCCAGCGCGCCGAGCAGCTGATCACCGCCGGCATCGCCTGGAGCGAGGGTGTACAAGCTGCCGACGATCCGCGCCAGCCGCGCCTACCGCGCTGCGCCTCACCGATACGCAGCTCGAGCAGTACCGCGCGGGCGGGACGTGGGCAGCGCTGTTCGACCCGGCGAGCCTGGCGAACCAGCTGCCCTGGCTGGCCTGGCGCTGCTCGCGCTTGAGCTGCCCGGCCTGCTCGCCCTGCTGTTCCGCCACCTGCCCGGCCTGCCCGACCGTGGCTTCGCCCTGGCCAAGACGCTCGCCCTGCTGCTGCTCGCCTACGCCGCCTGGCTGCTCGGCAGCGCTCACCTGCTCGCCTTCGGCCCCACCAGCGTGTGGCTGTGCGCCGGCCTGCTGCTCGTGCTCGGCGCCGCCGCCGGCTGGCGCGCCCGCCGCGAGCTGCGCGCCTTTGCCCGCGAGCGCTGGGCCACGCTGCTGCTGGCCGAGCAGCTCTTTTTGCTGCTGTGGCTGAGCTTTGTGGTGGTGCGGGCACTGAACCCGGACCTGTGGCACCCGGCGCGCGGCGGCGAGAAGCCGATGGACCTAGCGTTTCTGACGGCGGTGGTCAAGAGCCCGTTCTTCCCGCCCTACGACCCTTGGTTCGCCGGCGGGTTTCTCAACTACCGCTACTTCGGCTTTGTGCTCGTCGGCGCGCTGGTGCACCTGACCGGCGTGCCGCCCACCACCGCCTACAACCTCGCCGTGCCCACGCTGTTCGCCCTCACTGCCCTTGGCGCCTGGGGCGCCGTGTACAACCTGCTTGCGCCGCGCACTGCCGGGCGGCTGCGGGGCCGGCGGCTACAGAGCGAGCTGCGCGCGATGCTGGCGGGCGCGCTGGCGGTGGCGCTCGTAGCGCTGGCCGGCAGCCTGACCAACGCGCTCGCGTTGCTGAGCGGCAGCGCGGCCCAAAGCGGCGGGCGGCCCGAGTGGCTGTACTGGGACGCGACGCACTTCGCACGGCCGGGCCAGGCCGGGGTGGCGATCGAATTCCCGTTTTTCACGTTTCTGTATGGCGATATGCAGCCGCATATGCTGGCGCTGCCGCTGGTGCTGGCCGCGCTGGGGCTGCTGGTAGCGATCGGGCGGGGCAAAAGCCCAGGGGCGGGCGCTGCGCTCGCGCGACGCGCGCTCGGCCCGTGGCTGGTGGTGCTTGGCACCCTGGCGCTGGTACTGGGCGCGCTGCGCGCCGCCGACGGCTGGGACTACCCGGCCTACCTGGCGCTGGCAATTGCGACGATAGGGCTGGCGGCGTGGCGCATGCACCGCCGTGGCCTGGCCGGGCGCGCTGCTATCACGATCGGCGTGGGCGCCTCGCTGGCGCTGCCGGCGCTGAGCCTGCTGCTGTTCGCGCCATTCGACCAGCGCTTCGCAGCAAATGGCGGCATTCGGCTGCTGCCCGACAGCGTGGCGACGCTTGGCGATCTGCTCGCAGTCAACGCGCTATGGTTGTTCGTGCTGCTGAGCGCGGCGGCGCTGCTGGTACGCGCGCGCCGCAGTGCCCCGCCAAGCGCGGCGGCGCTGCTACCGTCCACGTGGGCGCTGGGCGGGCTGCTGTCGATCGCGGCGGGGTACCTGCTGGCCGCACCCGACGACGTCGGGCGGCTGGACGGCACGCTGCATGCCGGGCTGCAGAGCTGGGTGCTGCTGGCTAGCGCCGCCGCGACGGCGCTACCATGGCTGTGGCGCACGCTGCCGCGCGGCGCGATCGGCTGGGGCTGGCGCGCCGGCGCAGGGCTGCTGATCGCCGGCGCGCTGGCCTACCCACTCAGCGCCACGCCGGCACGCATAGCCGATCGCTTCGACGCGCGCATCGGGCCAACGCTCGACGGCATGGCGTTCATGCAGACGGCGCGCTGGGCCGAGAACGAGCGGCAGTTCCCGCTAGCCGAAGACGCGGCGGCGATCGCGTGGATGCGCCAGAACATCGCCGGCACGCCGATCGTGCTCGAGGCCGAAACCGCGCCATACCGCTGGGCCGGGCGCGTGTCGGCCTATACCGGCCTGCCGACGCTGCTGGGCTGGCCGTGGCACGAGCAGCGCCAGCGCTTTGTGGCGCTGGCAGGGGGCGTAATCGACCGGCGCGAGCGGCTGATCGCGCGGCTCTACAGCGGCGCCGAGCCGGCTGGCGCGACGCTGCGCGATCTGCAGCTATATGGCGTGGAATACGTGTATGTTGGCCAGCTCGAGCGCGCGCTCTACCCGGCCGCCGGCCTGGCGCAGCTCGACGCGCTGGCCGAGGCTGGCCAGATCACAGCGGTGTACCGGCGCGACGCTACCGTGATCTACCAGGTGCCCACGGGCAAGCTGCCGCCGGCGGTGCTGGCGGCAGACACGACCGCGCGCTAGGCTGGCTTGCGGCACACAAAGAAATAGTACGGGCCGTCTTCGCCAGGCGGCGCCTCGTAGATCCGGCGCAGCAGCGGCTCCCATAGCAGGTTGGGCGTGAGCGGCGGGCTGAGCAGCCAGCGCCCGGTGAGCCGGCGCGTGATCAGCGACGGCACGCCGTAGTAGTGGCTGAAATCGAACAGCTTGAGCGCGGCCGAGCTGAAATACGGCCGGTGGTACACCACCTCGAGCCCGGCCGCCGCGAAGCGCGCGCTCCAGCCGGCCACGCTGAGCGTGTTGTAGTGGTACGAAAGCGTGTTGAACCAGCGGCCATAGCGGCTGCCATCGAGCCCAACCGCGTTCAGCAGCGTGGTGCCCAGCAGATCCTGCGGGAAGCGATTGCCAACGACCGAGGTGACGAACTGCCCGCCTGGGCGCAGCACCCGCGCCACCTCGCCGAGCGTCTCGGCCAGCGGCACCACGTGCTCGAGCACGCAGTTGCTGATCGCGCTGGCAAACGAGGCGTCGGGGAACGGCAGGTGCGCGCCATTCGCCACGCTCAGGCCGGCGTACACGCCGCGGCCGAGAGCCTCGTGCGTATCGCTGCGGATCGGGTCGATGCCGAACACCCGCTTGCCGGGAAAGGCGATCTCGACAAACGTGCCGTCGCCCGAGCCAATGTCGACGATCGGCTCGGGTAGGTCGGGGGCGATCTCGGCGAACAGGCGCGCCTCAACCGCGCGCAGCATCGCCCGGTGGATCGGCAGAGTCAGCAGGTGCGGGCGCAAAAAATCGCGGTCGGTTGTCATCGTTTTAGCTCGTTGAATAAGGCTTCATACTCGGCGGCGGTGCGCTCGGTGCTGAAGCGGGCGGCGATCTCGGCGCGCGGGCGCACAAAGCGGGCGCGGTTGGCCAGCACCTCGACGATCGCCTCGGCGAGCGCGGCGCTGTCGCCAATCGGCACCACCAGGCCCATGCCCGTCTGCTGCACTGGCTGGCGCACGCCGGGCAGCGCGCTGGCGATCGACGGCGTGCCACACAGCATCGCCTCGACCTGCACCAGGCCAAATGTTTCGGTGGAATTGAGCGACGGCACGACGATCATATCCAGGTTCGGGAAGAACGCCGCCATCTCGCGCGGGTTCAGCGTGCCCAGAAACGTCCAGTGGTCGCTGTAGCGCTGAAACAGCGGGGCCAGGCGGCGGGCGTAGTCGGCCTCGCCGAGCACATTCTCGAAGGGGCCGGCGAACAGCACGCGGGCGTTGGGGTAGGCCTGCAGCACGCGCGGCAGGGCGTTGAGCAGGATCTCGACGCCCTTCTCGGCCGCGAGGCGCGCGGCCATGCCGATCACCGGGCCGCGGATATTCCAGCGCTCGCGGAAGCCGGCGATCTCGGCCTGGCTAGCCTGGGCCACCTCCACCGGCGGCGGGATGACGACGATCTTGTCGCGGAAGCGCCGCAGGAATGGCGAGTGCTCGGCAAAATCCTGAGTGTAGGCCACCACGCGCGTCGAGAGCACGCCGGCCGAAACATTCGCGGTATCGACGACCC
>NZ_JAXLWP010000055.1:0-6903 GCF_046328425.1 Kouleothrix sp. | reverse complement strand
CAACAACCGCACACGATACGGAGCATAGTACCGCTCTGCCGAAGGCAAAGCGCGCCGTCTGCGTAAGCCCTAAAGGAAGTTTTCAGGGGCGGCCTTGCCGCCCTCAAACCCCCGCCGCGTAGCTCGTGCCATTATTCGGGACAGTGTATCAACAGAAAGCGAACCCATGCACAGCCAATCGACTCTCATGATTGTCCATGCCCACCCCGACGACGAGGTGATCGGCACCGGCGGCACGCTGGCGCGCTACGCCAGGCAGCACGTGCGCACAGTGCTGGTGACGGCCACGCTCGGTGAGGAGGGCGAGATTGTGGTGAAGGACATGGACACGCCGGAGAACCACGCGCGCCTGGCCACGATCCGCCGCGAGGAGCTTCGCCGCGCCACCGAGCTGCTCGGCATCGCGCACCAGGAGTTTCTGGGCTACCGCGACTCGGGCATGGCCGGCCGGCCCTCGAACGAGCACCCCGCCTGCTTTCACCAGGCCGACCCCGACGAGGCAGCCGGGCGGCTGGTGCGGCTGGTGCGGGCCTACCAGCCGCAGGTGCTGATCTCGTACAACGCGCACGGCGGCTACGGCCACCCCGACCATATCGCCTGCTATCACGCCACGCAGGCGGCCTTCGAGGCGGCCGCCGACCCGGCGCGCTTCCCCGAGGCCGGCCCGGCCTGGGCGGTATCCAAGCTCTACGAGATCAACCGCCCGCGCGAGCTGACGCGCCAGGCCTGGGAGCGGATGCGCGAGCGCGGCATGAAGACGCCGCTCGACAACCCCGACTACCAGCTCGAGAACTTCACCGCGCCCGACGAGCTGATCACCACCGCGATCGATGTGGCTGAGTTTATGGGCCTGAAGCGCGCTGCGCTGCTCGAGCACCGCACGCAGATCGCCGCCGACGGGCCGTTTCTCTCGATGCCCGAGGATATTGGCCGCAGCTGGTTCGGCGTCGAATACTTCACGCTGCTGCGGGCGCGCGTGGCGCTGCCGCCCCACGACGGCTACGAGGACGACTTGTTCGCGGGGATCGGCTAGGCCCGGCCGTTCGAGCAGCCGAGGCAACACAGCGGCACTGTGGCCTGGTGCAGAAAGCCAGGCCGCAGTGCCGCTGTGGTAGCAGCAGGCGCCGGGCTAGCTGTTGCGGATCACGTCGAGCATATCGGCCACGCGCGTGACTTTCAGGCGCGGGCGGCCCTGCGCGGCGCCCTGCGCCAGCTCGTAGGCGTCGAGCTTTTTCCAGCCGGCGTAGCTCACATACTCGGGCTTGCGCACCTCGAGCAGCGCGAGAACGCGCGCCGGGTCGCGGTTGGCGTCGTCGATGCCCGGCAGGCTCGCCACATCCTCGACCATAGCCGCGACGGTCGAGGCCGCGTCGGGCTTGTTTGTGCCGATCACGCCCGAGGGGCCGCGCTTGGCCCAGCCGACGACATACTCGCCCTCGATTGGCTCGCCGCTGCTGGCGTGCGTCACGCGGCCGGCCACATTCATGATCGTGTACGAGGCTTCGTCGAACGGCACGCCCTTGAGCGGCACGCCACGGTAGCCTACCGAGCGCAGCACCATGCCGCACTCAAGCGACTCGAACGCGCCGGTGCCCTTGGCGCGCAGGCCACCGCGGCCATCGGACACCAGCTGGTTGCGCTCGAGCTTCACGCCCACAACGTGGCCATCGGCGCCGAGGATCTCGACCGGCGAGGTGAGAAAGCACATGCGAATGGTCTTCGAGCCGGCCCAGTCGGTGCGCGCGGCATAGGCGCGCAGCATTTCGACATTGCGCGCGGCGATCTTGTCTTCGGCCAGGGCCGTGATGCTATCGGCGTCGAGATCGAGGTCGGCCGGGTCGATCGCCACCTGCACGTCTTCAAGCTCGCCGAACTCTTTCAGCTCGGCGTTGGTGAAGGCGGCCTGCGCGGGGCCACGCCGGCCAAGCAACACCACCTCGCGCACCTTGCTGGCGCGCAGCGCCTCGACCGCGTAGTCGGCCATATCGGTCTTGGCCAGCTCGTCGGGGTTGGTCACCAGAATGCGCGTCACGTCCATGGCGACATTGCCGTTGCCGACCACGACCACGCGCTCGTGGTTCAGGTCGAAGTCGAGGTCGCGGTAGTCGGGGTGGCCGTTATACCAGCCGACGAACGCGGTAGCGGGGTAGCTGCCGGCCAGGTCTTCGCCGGGAATATTCATGCGCCGGTCGGTCTGGGCGCCAACCGCATAGATGATCTGGTCGTAGAGCACCTTCAGGTCCTCGTGCAGCACGTCGACGCCGAAGGTAACATTGCCGAAATAGCGCACGCGCGGGTCGGCGGCGATCTTATCGTAGATGCGTGTGACGGATTTAATCGACTGGTGGTCGGGGGCGACGCCCTCGCGCACCAGGCCGAACGGCGTGGGGAAGCGGTTGAAGAAATCGACTGTCAGAACCAGATCTTTTTGCTTCAGGAGTGCCTCGGCGGCATAAAAGCCGGCCGGCCCAGCGCCAACGATCGCGACCCGCAGTGGCCGCGCCTCGGTTCCTAGCTGTTGAGCCACTATCGCCTTCCTTCCATTAATCGACGGCTAGGCCCAATACCTTTCAAATGCCACAAAGACACACAGTTGCGAAGGCGCGCTGCAGCCGCATAGTCTTTGCGTCTTTGAGTCTTGGTGGCTAGCGGGCAGCTACGCGCGGCCATACACCGGGATGCTCGCGCCGCTGATGATCCGCGCGCCGGGGCCAGCCAGAAACACAATCACCTCGGCGATCGCCTCGGGCCT
Organism: Kouleothrix sp.; assembly: GCF_046328425.1. Classification (NCBI taxonomy): domain Bacteria; kingdom Bacillati; phylum Chloroflexota; class Chloroflexia; order Chloroflexales; family Roseiflexaceae; genus Kouleothrix; species Kouleothrix sp. The sequence continues at coordinate 4,151 of NZ_JAXLWP010000055.1, read as the reverse complement.
TACCCAGCGCCCGCCGCCGGCGGTAGGATCGCGCTCGCGGTTGGCGGGGGTATCGATCGCGCTGGGCAGGATCACATTGGCGGTGATGTCGTGGTCGCGCAGCTCGGCGGCGAGCGCCTCGGTGAGCTGCACGACCGCGCGCTTGGAGGCCGCGTAGGCCGCGAGATTTTTGCCAGGCTGGGTCGCAGTGCGCGTGCCAACATTGACGATCGCGCCGCCGCCCGCAAGCATATGCGGCACGGCGGCACGGCACGAGAGCACGGTGGTCTTGAGGTTGATATCGAGCTGGCCCTGCCAGAGCGACCAGGGCGTCTCGTGCACTGGCGCGCCGCCGCCGAAGCCACCAGCAATGTTGACGAGGATGTCGACGCGGCCGTACTGGGCGGCCACGCCGGCGTAGGCCTGGGCCACCGCCTCTTCGTCGGTCAGGTCGAGCAGCATGCCGCCGAGCGGCGCGGCGGCGGGCAGGCCGGCGGCAGTGCGCAGCCGATCGAGATCGCCGGCGCGCCGGTGTGGCGCCAGCACCGTGGCGCCGGCGGCCACCAGCGCCGCGACCGTCGCGGGGCCAAGGCCGCCGCTCGCGCCGGTGACAATCGCAACCTTCTCGCCGAGCTGAGCCATACGGCACCCCCGATTGGATGTACGTTCAACGGCGAGCGCGCGGCGCAGGCCGGATCGCGCGCCCCAAACCAAGCTCCGGCGTCGCTACGACATCGGCACCTGCGGCACGATCATGCCCTCGATCCGCTCGAAGATCTCCTTGATCGAAGGGCCGGTGATCGTCAGGCCGTGGTTCTTGAGGCCAATCACCGCGCGCGAGGGGTCGGGCGCCTGGCGCACCAGCTCGGCCACCTCGCTGGCCAGCTCGTAGGTGCCGCACGGGTAGTTCACCTGGGTCGAAAGGATCGGGTCGCGCCACCAGGCGTGAACGTGCACAATCGCGCCGACGCCGGGATGCTCGCGGTAGATCATGAAGTGCTCGATCGCGTCGACCGACACGCGGCGCGGCTCGACCTGCGGTGGCACGCTGAGGCGCATCATCAGCTGCTCGGGCTCGTAGCCGGTGACGAGCAGGATATCGCGGCCGACGGTTTCGAGCTTGCTCTTATCGACGCCCGAGGCCGACATCCAGAAGGTGTCCGGGTCGTGCAGGGCGCGGGCGCTGAGGTTGCCGTAGCTCAGGCCGCCGATGCCGTAGAGCCGCTTGACGTGGCGCAGGTCGCGCTCGGTGAGGAACTCGTGGATCGGAAAGGCCGCCGGCAGCAGGCCCATGGTGTCGAGCTGCTTGCCGGCCCAGCTGATCTGGCGCGTCGGCTCGTCGCCGTTCCAGAGCGACTCGGGCAGGTTGGGCACAAAGTCGTTGTTGATCACCAGGTGGCTGCAGGCGAGCGGCTGGATGCGCTCGAAGATCCGCTCGAAGAACTCCTGGTCGTCGCCCTCGTGGCGCACGACATAGTGGCCCTGCTCGATCGTAATGAAGTGGCTTTCGAGCACGCCGCCGATGCGCGTGTTGAGCACCACCATATTCGAGAGCGAGCGCACCAGCACGGGGTAGGCCGCCTTCATCACCTCGCGCTCGTCGTCGGCGCCCTCGACGATCGTGGCGACAAACGTGCCCTGGCCGCGGCGGTGCACCGGGCGCGGCCGGTCGAAATCGCACAGGTTCAGCACCAGCCGCACCGGCGGCTCGGCGCCCGCCTCGCCGGAGCCCTCGCCACCATCGTGAGCGCCCGTACGATGGATGTGGCCCTGGCGGGCCAAGGTTTCTTGCAGCCGGTTGGCAAACCACAACACAAACTGGTTGGTCGTGTCGCCGGCGGTTGTGAAGCTCAGGCGCTCGGCGGAACCAATCGCGGGTTCCACTAGCGGAGACCAGGTTTCTTGGTGCATGGCATACCTCGATTGAGCGAAAGAGTTTGGAACTCAGCAAGGCGGAAATCACGCCTCGGAGGCTCAGATGCGGCAACAGCATAGCGGGAAGCCGCGCTTCTGTCAAGTTTGCAGCGCGCGCGTCTCAACCACCGCTTGACTTTTTACAGGAGCGATGCTATACTCGCCGCCGTCTAAAACAACTACACGTGCACACATGATCAACGCATTTGTTAAGCAGGTCAAGCAGAGCAAAAAGCCGGCCGCGCGGTCTGGTTAGGCTCGCTTGTCCTGAGATGCGAAGACAAGCCCGCTTCACCAGACCGGTGAAGCGGGCATTTTGTATGCTCGGCACACACTGCGGCCCCGGCGAGCAATGACTGCTCCGGCGCGTTGCGAGTCGCTCGCGACGCCGGCTTTGCTGTGCTCGTAGCGCTGGCTGTGCTCGCGGCGCACCCGCGTACGGGCGCGCCTGGTCGCCATTCTCGGGCCGCGCGCCGGCATGGCGCGGCGGCAACAGCATGCGGGCAATCCTACGTCAAGGGCGCCTAACGCCCACAAAGGAGAACACACATGGCACAGACACTCGCGGAGCAGATCCTTTCGCACGCGGCCAGCCGGCCGGTGCAGGCCGGCGAAAATGTCGTGGTGAATGTCGACCTGGCCATGATGCACGACAGCATCTCGCCCAGCATCATCAAGGTACTGCACGGCGAGCTAGGCGCCGAGCGCGTGTGGGACGCCGACAGGATCGCGGTGGTTGTCGACCACGTGGCGCCGGCCGCGACGATCCAGAACGCCGAGCACCAGGCCAACCTGCGGCGCTGGGTGCGCGAGCAGGGCATCAGCCACCTGTTCGACGTGGGGCGCGGCATCTCGCACCCGGTGCTGGTGGAAGAGCGCCTGGCCCAGCCCGGCATGCTGATCGTCGGCAGCGACTCGCACTCGACGGGCTACGGCTGCGTGGGCGCGTTCGGCACCGGCATGGGCACCACCGACATGGCGCTGGCGCTGGCCACCGGCCAGACGTGGCTGCGCGTTCCCGAGACAGTGCGCGTGCAGGCGCGGGGCCGCTTCCGGCCCGGCGTGAGCGCGAAAGACCTGGGGCTGCGCGTGGCCCGCGCGATCGGCGCCGACGGCGCGACCTACCAGTCGGTCGAGTGGCACGGCGTCGAGTTCCTTTCCACCGGCGACCGCATGACCCTGGCGACGCTCTCGATCGAGGTCGGCGCCAAGGCCGGCATCATTCCGCCGCTGTTCGACTTGCCGGAAGGCGCCGCGCTTGCGCCGATCGACCGGGCGGCCACTGCCAACCAGGTGCCCGAGTGGCTGCGCGTCGAAGAGGGCGCGCGCTACAGCCAGACAGTCGACGTCGACCTGGCGACGCTCGAGCCGCAGGTCAGCGTGCCGCATTACGTCGACAATGTCGCCGACCTGAGCGACGTGGGGCGGGTCGCAGTCGACGTGGTGTACCTGGGCACCTGCACCAATGGCCACTACACCGACATGGCGGCGGCCGCGCGGATTCTCAAGGGGCGAAAAGTAGCCAAGGGCGTACGGCTGATCGTGGTGCCGGCCACCAGCGAGGCGCTACGGCAGGCCACCGAAGACGGCACGCTCGCCACGCTGCTGTCGGCGGGCGCCGCGCTTGGCACGCCGGGCTGCGGCGCATGCATCGGGCGGCACATGGGCGTGCTGGCGCCAGGCGAGGTGTGCCTGTTCACCGGCAACCGCAACTTCCGTGGGCGCATGGGCTCGCCGCAGGCAAATATCTACCTTGGCTCGCCCGAGGTGGCCGCAGCCACGGCGCTGACCGGGTATATCACCCACCCGTCCGAGGTGCTGGCGTAGTCTCGCAGTCCGGGGGAGTAGCTCGCGGTACGCGTCCGGTGGCTCGCAGCACGCGCCCGGTGGCTCGCAGCACGCGTCCGGTGGCTCGCGGTACGCGTCCGGTGGCTCGTGTCGCACGTCCGGTGGCTCGCGGCACGCGCCTGGTGGCTCGCAGCACGCGCCTGGTAGCTCGCGGCACGCGCCCGGTGGCTCGTGTCGCACAGCTGGAGAAGCACATCGCACGCCTGATGGCTCGCAGCACGCGCCCGGTGGCTCGTGTCGCACGGCTGGTGGCTCGCGTCGCACGGCTGGAGAAGCACATCGCACGCCTGGTGGCTTAGGGAGATAGAATGGACGCAAGCCTGCTGCTCAGAGGATTGATCATCGGCTTCAGCATCGCCGCGCCGGTTGGGCCGATCGGGGCGCTGTGCATCCGGCGGACGCTCGCGAGC
>NZ_JAXLWP010000054.1:0-10956 GCF_046328425.1 Kouleothrix sp. | reverse complement strand
GCAGCACAATAAGAAATTTGGGGGCGGCTTCGCCGCCCGCAAACCCCCACCAAAGTGTACGTTATCAAGCGAATTTGGTATGACTCTGCCGTAGCGCGGCTCAGCCGCGCGCCCGGCCGGCCATCAGCCGGCTGCGCACTCGCCGGGCGAGCCAGCCACGCCGGCCAGCCGGCGCGCCGCACAGCCGCTGGTACAGCGCCACCACCAGCCACACCGACGCAAACATCACCAGCACGAGCAGCGCGAACGCCAGCAGGTCGGCCGGGCCATCGGTGCGCAGCTGCTGAAGCGCAAAGCCATTATTCAGCCAGCCGCGCAGCCCCCAGAACGGCAGGGTGTCGCGGCTCAGAAAGAAGCGCTGCGCCGGCATCGCGGCGATCTCCTCGGGCACGTGCGGGAACAGAAACAGATCGTAGCGCACCAGCAGCAGCGTCGCCCACACCGCCGCCAGCGCGGCCGGAGCGGCCGGCGCGATCGCGCGCCAGCGCCGTAGCAGCTCGAACAGCAGCGCCAGCCCGAGCATAAACAGCGGCGCCAGCGCCGTCATCCGCCGCAGCCCAAACGAGCCGCCGCCGAACCAGCGCGCCAGCGAGGCGTTGTAGCCGAAGTAGGCCAGGAATGCCGCGAACAGCGCCACCGTGAGGTAGCGGTCGCGCCGCCACAGCAGCGCCAGGCCCACCAGCCCTAGAAAGAACGCCGGCGTCCACGGCAGCAGCCCGTACAAATGCGAAAATAGCAGCTTGAAGCCTTGAAACCCGCGCGGCCGGATGTAGTCGCTGCCGTGCGGGATGGCCAGGAAGCTGCCGTAGATGATCTTCCAGGCGATCAGCTGTGGGCTGAGCACCAGCAGCAGCAGCACGGCCGCGAGCGCGCCGCCCAGCGCCAGCTGCCGCAGCCGCGCCGCGCGCTCGCCGGCCGGGGCGCGCAGCGCCACCAGCAGCAGCCGGGCAAACGTAAAGCACGGCAGCACCAGGGTGAGCGCGGCGATCCAGTACATCAGCACCGTCGCGCCGGCGGCCACGCCCACCAGCCCCCAGCGCCGCACGCTCGGGCGCTCCTCGAGCCGCAGCCACGCCAGCACGTACAGCGTGGCCGCCGTGCCCGAGAGCGCGTGGGCGAAGCTACCCTCGCGCATGCTGTAAAACAGCAGGTTCGAGCCAAGCAGCGTGGCGATCGACGCCAGCGCGGCCGCCGGCGGCGCGGCCCAGCGCCGCGCGATCCGGTATCCCGCGAGCATTGTCACCAGGCCGCCCAGCGCGCTGGTGAACACCGCCAGCACCACCTCGGGCGGGTCGTAGCCGTTGGCGCGCCAGGGCATGCCCAGCGTGCGCCCTGCCAGCGCGATTACGTGGCCGACTGTGTAGAGCGGCGCCCAGACGATCGCGGGGCCGATCGCCGCCAGGTTCTCGTAGTGGCCGGTGACAGTTGGCTGGAATTTGTCGGAGATCTGCGGGAACGGCGTCTGATGATACTCGTTCTCGAAGTTCAGGTCGCCGTCGATCGTTGGCGAGCGCAGGTAGGCGTAGTACTCGATGCCGTCGCTGCGCACCGTCGGTATGAATGTGACCGCGGCGACGACCGCGAACGCCGCGACGATCCACGCCAGCGCGCGCCGGTCGTCGAGCGGCAGGGCGCGCGGCCAGCGGCGCAGCGCCGCGGCGCACGCCAGCGCGGCGCAGGCCACCGCCGCGGCGACGAACAGGTCGAACGCCAGGAGCAGCCGCGCGTCGTGCAGCCAGCCGTCGGCCAGCACGAGCAGCAGCAGCGCCAGCGCGGGCGCCAGGCCGGCCCACAGCCGCAGGCCCAGCAGCAGCGCGGCGCCGGCCAGCAGCAGCAGGCCCAGCGGCAGGTACGGCGCGGCCCACAGCTCGCGCAGCAGGCCCAGCGCCCCGGGAGGGCTCAGCACCTCGATCGCGGCCGTATCGACGGCCACGCCGAGCGCGCGCGGGTCGCCGGCGATCTGCAGCGGCGGGCTGCTGAGGCCGATCTCGAGCGGCGCGCCGGCCGGCATGGCGAACAGCAGGTGGTAGACGCGCGGCTGCGACCCTACCGCGACCTCGCCGAGCGGCTGGCCATTGGCGCTGAGCGCCACGCGCTGCGGGCCCTCGGGGCGCTCGGGCGCGAACATGCGCAGGTCGGCGCGCACCAGCGCCCCCGCAGGCGGCGCCGACAGCCGTAGCCGCGAGCCCGGCCCCGACCAGCGGTAGGTCACGCCGGCGTCGCTGCGCTCGGGCGCGTAGAAATCGACAGCGCTGATGTCGTCGAGCGGCGCGCCAAGGTCAAGCGACTGCGCGGCGCGGCCCTGCCACTGCCAGGCAATGCCGCCCGCCAGCGCCGCCAGCAGCAGCGCCACGCCGACAGCCCAGGCGGTTGTGATGCTGAATATACGTCGTGCAGCCATGCGTCGAATGTTCCCCTGCCGACAAACGCGACGATTATACCACTTTCGCGCGCCCGCAGCCGTGCCGCCCTGATCGCATGCCAGGGCTGGTGCAACGTCTTTCGACCCCTCCTCCTACCCCTCCCCTGACAGGGGAGGGAAACACATGGCTGGGGGCGGTCGCGGCCGCGACCGCACCACACAGCCAACAATAATCCTCCTCTTCTCCCGCGCGCGGGAGGGGGGGGTGAGGGCCGACTTTGCACCAGCCCTGATCGCATGCCTGTGCTATAATGGCTCCATGCCAGATCAACCCGAGCAACCAATCCTGATCAGCGCCGCCGGCGAGGCATGGGCCCAGGCCCAGCGCGCCCGCCGCAAGCCGCTGGCCGCCACGACGATCGAGTCGTACTGCGATGCGTGGCGCTCGTTCGCCGGCTGGGCGGCGCGCCAGCAGAAGCGCGCGGTCGCCGAGATCGGCGTGCACGACCTGGCAAGCTGGATCGACTCGCTCACGCACACCGCCGACGGCACCGCGCTCACCTACAGCCACGGCGCGCTGGCAGTCTGCAAGTTCCTGGCCGACCGCGGCCTGCTCGCGTGCGACCTGGCGCTGCTGCGCATGCACCTGCGCGACGCGCTGCCGCGCGCCCCGGCCGGCCGCGCCCCCGACGTGCCCGACCTGCGGCGGCTGGTCGGCTTCTACGACGCCGAGCTGCCCGCCGGCGACCCCGGCACCACCCGCGAGCGCGAGCGCCTGAACGGCCTGCGCAACGCCGCGCTGCTGCACACGCTGTTCTCAACTGGCGCGCGCATCTCCGAGCTGCTGGCGCTCGACCTGGCCGACGTGCGCGACGACGGCGGCGCGATCGCCCCGCGCGTGTATGTGGTCGGCAAGGGCAGCCGCCGCCGCGCGGTGTTCCTGCGCGCCCACGCCCAGCGCGCGATCGAGGCCTACCTGCTGGCGCGGCGCGGCAGCTTCCCGAAAGCCCTGCCGCTGATTATCTCGCACGGGCCGCGCGGCGCCGGAGGCCGGCTCAACCGCGTGGCCGCCTGGACGGTGGTGACCAACGCCGCGCACTCCCTGGCCGACCGCATCGAGTCCGAGGGCCGCCCGCGCGAAGCCCGCCTGCTGCGCGACACCACGCCGCATACCTTTCGGCATTTCGTGGCGATGTGGCTGCTGAACGAGGGCGCGCAGATGTCCGAGGTGTCGACGCTGCTGGGCCACGCCAACACCCGCATCACCGAGCAGTACTACGCGCGCCACACCGACGACCGGCTGCAGGAGCTGCACGACCAGTTCGCGCCCGAGCCGGAGAAGTAGCTCAAAGTTTGCAGGCTTGAAAGCCTGGTATGTTCAAAAGAGGTGGTTTGAAGACTCGAAGGTGCATTCAGCCTGCAAACCCGTTGCTTTCCACCCAGCAACCGGAATAGACATATGCAACCGATCCGAACCGTCGCCGCCACTCGCTATATCACGCCGCTGCGTGAGGGCGGCTCGCTGCCCGCGATTGTCGAGGCCGACGACGGGCGGCTGTACGTGCTGAAGTTTCGTGGCGCCGGCCAAGGCCGCAAGGCGCTGATCGCCGAGCTGGTTGCCGGCGAGCTGGGGCGCGCGCTCGGCCTGCCCATCCCCGAGCTGGTGTTCGTCGAGCTCGACGAGGCGTTTAGCCGCAGCGAGCCGCACGAGGAGATCCAGGATCTCATGCGCGCCAGCACTGGCCTGAACCTCGCGCTGGCCTACCTTCCCGGCGCGCTTGCGTTCGAGCCGCTGCTGGCCCCGCCGGGCACACTGGCGCTGGCATCGGCGATCGTCTGGTTCGACGCCTACACCATGAACGTCGACCGCACCGCGCGCAACAGCAACATGCTGGTGGCGGGCGGCCAGCTCTGGCTGATCGACCACGGCGCTGCGCTGTACATCCACCACACCTGGGCGAACTGGCGCGAGCGCAGCCATGGCCGCTTCCCACAGGTGAAAGACCACATGCTGCTGCGCTACGCCGACGCGCTGCCCCAGGCCGACGCGCTGCTGAGCGCCAGGCTCAGCCGCGACCTGGTGCGCGAGGTGGCCGCGCGGATACCCGACAGCTGGCTTGAGGGCGAGCCGCACTTCGCCGACCTGGCCGAACACCGCGCCGCGTATGTCGAGTACCTGTGCGGGCGGCTTGAATCGCCGCGCGCGTTTGCCGAGGAGGCGCTGCATGCCCGCGCACAGCTCGTTTGATTACGCGATCGTGCGCGTGGTGCCGCGGGTCGAGCGCGGCGAGTGCTTCAACGCCGGCGTGATCGTGTTCTGCCGCGCGCGGCGCTTTCTGGCGGCGCGCGTGGCGCTCGACGCGCAGCGCCTGGCCGCGCTGGCCCCCTGGCTCGTCCCGGCCGAGCTCGAGCGCCACCTTGGGCTCATCCCGCTGATCTGCGCCGGCGACCCTGCCGGCGGGCCGATCGCGCTGCTGCCGCTGCCCGAGCGCTTCCACTGGCTGGTGGCGCCGCGCAGCGCCATGATCCAGCCCTCGCCGGTGCACACTGGCGTCGGCGCTAGCCCGGCTGCCGCGCTCGACGAGCTGTTCGCGCGCCTGGTGCTGCCCGCAGCCGCGGCCGGCTAACCCCGCCACTACCACTCGATCTGCTTAGCTCCGTTTGATCTCTTTCGCGATGCCCTGCCCGGAAAGCCGTGCAGGGCATCGCAAGCAGCGTGTCTGTGCGTGGTTTTTCCGCTCTGCCGAAGGCTAAGCGCGCCGCCTGCGTAGGCCCTAAAGAAAGTTCAGGGAGCGGCGAAGCCGCCCCCGAACCCCCACCATACAGCAGTGACCAGCCAGATGGCATACGCTAGCCCTAACGGCAAGCTTCTTGCAGCTGCGCCTGGCGCTGAGCGCTGGCGCGCGCTGCCTGCGTAGGATGCTTGGGGCGCCAGCGGCCGGCGAACAAGCAGGGTTGCGCGTGGCATTGCATGCCCGCAACCCTCGCGCGTAGGATTGAGCGAAGCTGTATGGTACCAAATTCGCTTGATTACTGACACTTTGGTGGGGTTTGGCGGCTTCGCCGCCCCCAAACTTCTTATTGTATTGCACGACGTGGCGAAGCCACGTCGTGCAATACACCCTATACGTGATCAAGCGAATAGCGTATGAAGGGGGAACGGATGCGTATCTTGATACTCGGCGGCGACGGCTACCTGGGCTGGCCAACTGCGCTGCACCTCTCGCAGCGCGGCCACACCGTGGCAGTAGCCGATAACTTTGCCCGCCGCGCGTGGGATCACGAATTGGGCGCCGAAAGCCTCACGCCTATCCGCTCGCTGCACGAGCGCCTGGCGGCGTGGCGTGCGCTCAGCGGCCACGAGATCACACCCTGGATCGGCGACCTGTGCGACGCGGCGTTTGTCGACGATATGCTGCGCGCGTTTGTGCCCGAGGCGGTGGTACACTTCGGCGAGCAGCGCAGCGCGCCGTACTCGATGATCGACCGGCGGCACGCCGTGTTCACCCAGGTGAACAATATCACCGGCACGCTCAACCTGCTGTACGCCCTGGCCGAGCACGCGCCCGATTGCCACCTGGTGAAGCTCGGCACCATGGGCGAGTACGGTACGCCAAATATCGACATCGAAGAGGGATATATCACGATCGAGCACAAGGGCCGCTCCGACACGCTGCCGTTCCCCAAGCAGCCCGGCAGCTGGTACCACGCCAGCAAGGTGCACGACAGCCACAATATCATGCTGGCCTGCCGGATCTGGGGCCTGCGCGCCACCGACCTGAACCAGGGCGTGGTGTATGGCGTCGACACGCCCGAGATCGCCGCCGACGAGCGGCTGCGCACGCGCTTCGACTACGACGCGGTTTTTGGCACGGCGCTGAACCGATTCCTAGTGCAGGCGCTGGCCGGCGTGCCGCTGACGGTGTACGGCCAGGGCGGCCAGACGCGCGGCTTTCTCGATATCCGCGACACGCTGGCCTGCGTCGAGCTGGCGATTACGCACCCGGCCGAGCGCGGCCAGTTCCGGGTGTTCAACCAGTTCACCGAGCAGTTCGACGTGGCCGGGCTGGCGCATGCGGTGCGCGAGGCGGCGCAGGTATTTGGCCTGAATGTGCGCATCGAGCACATCGCCAACCCGCGCGTCGAGCGCGAGGAGCACTATTACAACGCCAGCAACACGCACCTGCTCGACCTAGGGCTCCAGCCGCATTTCCTCAGCGACACGCTGATCGAGTCGGTACTGCGCGTGCTGATGCGCTACCGCGAGCGCATTCGCCCCGAGCTGATGCTGCCCGCCGTCGACTGGCGCCGCATCCGCAACTAGCACAGCCGGGCGCGAGCTTGCTCTTGCTTCGTGAGCGGTTCTATTCTCCGTATTGTGTCCATTTTCCGCGCAGAGCGCGGAAAATGGACACAGAAGATCAACAAATACCCGAAAGCCAGTGACCAGGCCTGGCCGCGCTTGTGCCTGCGCTCGATCTCCTTTATACTCCCGGCATCGTGCAAGCATAGCCTACGCGGTGGAAAGGAAGCGAAGGTGCCCGGCTGGCAAATTCTCGTGGCGACGCTGGCGGCGTACGCGCTTGGCTGCATCGCCAGCGCGTACTACCTGGTGCGCGTCGTCAAAGGGCAAGACATCCGCACTCTCGGCAGCGGCAATGTCGGCGGGCGCAACGCCGGCCGCGTGCTCGGGCGCGCCGGTTTTGCCGCCGTGGCCGTGCTCGACGCGCTGAAGGGGCTGCTGGCGGTGATGCTGGCGCGCTACCTCGGCGTAGGCGGCTGGGGCCTGCTGCCGGTGATGCTGGCCGCGGTGGCCGGGCACATCTGGCCGGCGCAGCTGGGCTTTCGCGGCGGCAAGGGTATTGCCACCATGGTTGGCGCGCTGCTGGCCTACAACTACGTTATCCCGCTGCTACTGGCCGGCATGGTGCTGGCGCTGCTCGCACTTCTGCGCAGCTTCACGCTGGCGGGGATGCTGGCGATCGGCCTGCTGCCGCTGCTGGCGCTGGCGCTGGGCTACCCGGCCGACACAGTGGTGGCGCTGGTGCTGCTCGCGGCGCTGGCGATCTATGCGCACCGCCACAACCTGCTGGCGCGGCTGCGGCCGGCCAGCGGGCGCGCCTAACGGTACATCCGCGATGCCGTACAAACCGAGGAGCAGGACGTGTTTGGAACGCTTCAGTTCAAGATCGCCAGCGAAGCCGATGAATTCGAGCAGATCCACCGGCTGAACTACACCACGTTTGTCGAAGAGATCCCGCAGCACTCGGCGAACCCAAGCCAGGCGCTGATCGATAAATTTCATCGGGAGAACACCTATATCATCTGCCTCGACCACGGCCGGGTGGTGGGGATGATCGCGGTGCGTGCCAACCGCCCGTTCTCGCTCGACACCAAACTCGCCGATCTCGACAGCTACCTGCCGCCCGGCCGCAAGCTGTGCGAGCTGCGCCTGCTGGCCGTCGAGAAGAAGTACCGCAACGGCTGGGTGTTCTGGGGCATGGGCAAGGTGCTGGCCGAGCACTGCCTGCAGCGCGGCTATGAGCTGGCGCTGATCTCGGGAACCACGCGCCAGCAGAAGCTGTACCGCCACCTCGGGTTTCTGCCGTTTGGCCCGCTGGTGGGCCAGCCCGGCGCGCAGTTCCAGCCGATGTATTTGTCGCTCGAGGCATTCCAGCGGCGCGCGCGTATGTTCCGCCGCGCACTTGGCCGCGACACCGTCGCACCAGAGCTGCAGGAGATGATGCTGAGTGAGTTTTCGGAGGAGTAGCGATGGCCAGCGCCGATGCCTACCCATACCGCACGAGCGTCGAGGTGGCGTTTCACGACCTCGACCTGCTTGGGCATGTGAATAACGTCGTATTTCTGACCTACCTGGAAACCGCGCGGGTCAAGTTCCTGTGCCAGATGCTCGATCTGGCGCATCCTGCCGAGCTGCCGGTGATCCTGGCGGAAGTGACGGCGACATACAAAGCGCCGGCGTTTTTTGGCGAGGTGCTGACAATCGGCGTCGGCGTGTCGCGCTTTGGCGGCAAAAGCTTCGACATGCTGCACAGCATCAGCGGCGGCGATGGCCGGCTGGTGCTGGTGGCGCGCACGGTGCTGGTGGCCTACGACTACGCCACCCGCACCACGGTGGCCGTGCCCGAGCAGTTGAAGCAGCGCGTGCTGGAGTTTCAGGCCGGCTGGCAGCCGCCTATGTAGCCGCCGGCACCAGCGGCAGCCGCACGGTGAAGACCGCGCCACCCTTGGGCGTGCTCGCCAGGATGATATCGCCGCCGAGGCGCCGGCACAGCCGCCGGCTGATCAGCAGCCCCAGGGCCACGCCGCTGTGCTCGGGGAGGCTGCCAATCTCGAATTGCGCCTGCTCGTCGAACAGCTGCTGCACCAGGTTGGGCGGAATGCCGGCACCGGCGCCGGCCACGGTGATCGCGACCCAGTCGCCGCCGGCGTCGCCCACAATCGAGGCGTCAAGCAGCACCTTGCTGGCGCTGGTGAGCCGTGCGGCACCGGCCAGCAGGTTGAACAAAACCTGGCGCACCTTCGCAGCGTCGGAGTGCATGCTCGAAATCTCGGGCGCGATCGAGAGCTTCAGCGTGTTATTGCGCGCTAGCATCGCCGGCTGTATCGCGGTGGCCACGTCGGCGAGCAGCGCCGGCAGCGCGAACGGCGCGATCTCGATCGCCAGGCGGCCCGCCTCCATATTCGCGATGTCGAGCACGCCATTGATCATGTTGCGCAGATTGTAGCTGGCCGCCAGAATGCGGTCGAGGTCGCCAATGCATTGGCTTTCGTGCTGCTCTTCGGCGTGCATGCGCAGCAGCTCGGCGTAGCCCATGATCGTGGTGAGCGGGGTGCGCAGCTCGTGGCTCATGCTGGCGATAAACGCCGTCTTGGCTCGGCTTGCGGCCTCGGCCGCGTCTTTGGCAAGCAGCAGCTCGATCTCGGCGCGCTTGCGGCTGGCGATCTCCTGGTGCAGGTGCTCGCGCTCGGCGGCGAGCTCGTGGGCCTGTGCCTGGGTTTGCTTGCTCAGGTCGCGCAGCAGGCCCACAAGGTAGCCGGCGGCAGGCACCACGATATTGGCCGGTAGCGCTTGAAAGAAGAGCAGCTCGAGGTTGAACTCGGCGCCGACCAGGCTGAATAGCACGGTGGTGGCAATATTCAGCACCAGGCCGGTGATCAGGCCGCCAGCGCGCCCAAGCAGCCAGCCTGCCACCAGCACCGGCACAATGCCGATCGGCGCGACGCCGTTTTTGGCCACTGGGTAGAGCACCACGAACAGCGCGATGTAGCCCAGACATAGGCCAACAACCGTGGCGATATGGCGCCGCTGGGGACGCGCCGAGTAGCGAATAGCTCCAGGGATATTCACAGGTGTGCTCACAGTATGGCTTCGGCTTGGAAGCAATGGTCATTGAGTGTTTGCTTTACCATGAATCATACCACAGCCCGCGTACCAATGCATAGATCCACCAGCGACGAGCGGTGGTCGTACCGACGTTTGCGCGCCAGGGTAGGGGAAGAGGGCCGACGTTGCAGAGCCCTGTGCCCGGCCGATTGACAGCCGCGCGCGCGCGTGCTACACTCCGCGTCATAATCGATAGTAAACGACGTCGATGAGAACCAGTAGGCACCCCGCCGGGCGCCCAGCGAGTCGAGGCAGGTGCGAGCTCGATCAGCAGGCCGGTGCCGAACCCCTTCTCAGAGCGGCCGCCCCTGGCGGCCCACGTCGCCGCCGAGGGCGAGCGCCAGCCGGTTAGCCGCGCTGCCGCACTAGTCGCCATAAGGTTGGCCGGTATGCCCGCCGTGACACGGGCGCGCCCTCGCGCATCGCTGCGGCGTGCGCGGCGGCGGCAGAGTGGGGGCGCCTGCCCCAACCAAGGTGGTACCACGGTTCAGCCGTCCTTGAGCGAGAAGCTCAGGGGCGTTTTTTGTTGGGCTGCGCTTGATCCCGCACCTCGCCTAATACCAAAGCGATCGAGAGGTTTGCCAATGCTGGACGGAGGATGGAGGACAGGAGACTGCGCTATTTGTTCTTGGTCTTCTGTCTTTTGTCCCTGCTGCAGTCGCATGGTCAAGCCGTATTGGTATAACAGGGCAGGGAGCGATGCGTCTGGCGTGTATGAAACGCAAAATCAGTGCAATCTGTAGATGGTACAGGAGGTTCTATGCGACTTTCGACATTGTTTGGGCGCACGCTGCGCGATGCCCCCTCCGAGGCCGAGAGCACGGCGCACCAGCTGGTGCTGCGGGCCGGGCTGGCGCGCGCGCTGCTCGCAGGCGGCTACGCGCTGCTGCCGCTGGGTATGCGCGTGGCGCGGCGCATCGAGGCGATCATGCACGCCGAGCTGGCGCGGATCGGCGCGCAGGAATTTCGCACGCCGGTGGTGCAGGCGGCGGCGCTGTGGGAGCAGAGCGGGCGCTACAGCGAGTATGGGCCGGCGATGCTGCGCTTCAGCGACCGATCCGAGCGCGCGCTGATCGTCGCGCCAACCCACGAAGAGGCGGTGGCCGAGCTGGCGCGCCGCGAGGTGACGTCGTACCGCCAGCTGCCGGCGATCATCTACCAGATCCATACCAAGTACCGCGACGAG
>NZ_JAXLWP010000053.1:0-14253 GCF_046328425.1 Kouleothrix sp. | reverse complement strand
CAACGCCGCAATGTACGACTACTATGGCTGGAACTATGCGCTGACCGATTACCAGAACACAGGCAATAGCTACGCGTATAACGCGTATCTGTACGGCTACTACGCCTACTACTACACCTACAATAGCTATACCAACGGCGCAACCTGCTACTCGTCGTAATGGCCATTGGCGCGCTGGTCGGCCGACCGCTTCTCGGCGCGCGGGCTGGCCGGCGCCGGCTTTAAGGGGCTTGGAAAGTCCAAATCGTCCCACAAGGTACACCAAAGCCGTATGGATAACCCGCCTTCTTGCCCCCTCTCCATAGTCGAGGGGGCAAGACTATGCCCTGGCTACCTGATCATCCCGCTCTAGCAAGCATGGCTACACGCTCAGCTCGCCCCTCGGCAGCGCCTGTGCGGCGGCGCAAGTTGCTTTATAATGAGCGCGAAGCGCAACAGCAGTAGGTAAAGCGATGCTTTCCGACCAGATCGAAACCGAGATCGCCGCGCTGGCCGCGCGCTACGGGGCGCCGAGGCGCGTCGAGGCCACGCTGGCGGGCGCGCCATTCGACCCGCTGACCATGGACGATCGCTATGGCGAGGTGTGCATGGTGGTGCGGCGAACCGACGGCACGCTGATCAGCGCGCGCAAGACCTTCTACCCCGCCGAGGCGTTCCGGCTGCTTACCGGCGGCGTGCACCACGGCGAGCAGATCGCCCAGGCGCTGCTGCGCGAGGTGGCCGAAGAAACCGGGCTCGAGGTGGCGGTGCGCCGGTTTCTCGCGGTGATCGAGTACGCCATGCCGGCGCTGGCGCCGCGCCGGTTCGCCACCTTCGCGTTTCTGCTCGACGAGATCGGCGGCGTGCTGGCCGTGAACGACCCGGCCGAGCGGATCGCCGGCTTTCGCTTCCTGGCCCCCGCCGAGCTGCCGGCCCAGGCCGACGCGCTGGCGCGCCTGCCCGACCAAACCGACGCCGAGATCGGCGGGTCGTGGCGCGACTGGGGCCGCTTCCGCGCGATTGCGCACCACGTCGTGTACGCGGCGCTGCACGATGCAGCCGATCGCGACCATGCCCCGGCTTGAGCCTGCGGCGCGCGCCTGGCTCGGCCGCGTGGCCGCGAGCCTGGCCGCAGCGCTGGGCACGGGCGCGCTGGCCTACCTGGTGGCGCGCGCGATCGGTGGCGCGCTGCTGCTGGTGCGCCAACGCCAGCTGCTCGCGCAGGTTGGCGGCGCGCTGCGCGCGGGGCTCGAGGGGCCGCCCCCTGGCGATCTGCGCGCCGCGCGGCTGGCGCTACAGCAGATCGCGGCACGCGACATGCAGATCAGCCTGGCGATCGGGTTTGTGGCGGCGGCGCTGGCTGCCGTGCTGTGCTACCTCTGGCTCGAGCGCCGCGCCGCCCGAACGCGATAGCATGCAAAGCGATCTTGGCATCAGAAAGCGAACGTTTGTGGAACAGCCAGCGATTTTACGCTACGCCGGCATGCTGCGCTACGACACCGCGTATGGCCTGGCGGCGCTCGACTGGCGCGAGCTGCCGGGGCGCCTGGAGTGGGCCAGCTTCGCCACTGCCGAGCAGCTCGCGCGCGCGCTGGCCGGCGAGCTAGTGGCCGACAGCGCTGTGGCCGCGTTTCTGGCCGGCTACGGGCTGGCGCTCGCGGCGCACGCCTGGGCCGATCGGCCTTCCGAGGCGCGCCGCGCCGCGATCATCCAGGCCGGCGAGTGGCTGCGCCAGGCCCGCCCTGCCGATCGCCGGCTGGCCGGGCTGCTCGAGCCGGCGCTGGCCCACGCCGACGCAGCTATTCTTGCGGGCGAAGACGCCGGGCACGCGCTGGCCCAATATGCCGGCGCGGCGCTGAGCCGTGCCGACCGCGCCGCCGAGCGCTGCGGGCGCGTGGCCGCCGGCCTGCTCGACGACGGCGACCACCTGCTGACATGCGGCTACGCCGGGCCGGCGCTGGGCTGGCTGCTGGCCACCAAAGGCAGCGGCGAGGTACGCCTGAGCGTCGCTGGCACGCCCGCTCAGGTCGCCCCGCGCATGACGCTGGCCGTAGCCGAGCGGCTTGGCATCACGGCGCGGCTGGTGCCGCCTGCGGCCGGAGGCGAGCACGAGGGATGCAGCGTGTGCATGGTTGCCGCAGCCCAGGTGGCGCTCGACGGCAGCGTTGCGGCCGGGCCGGGCGCGGCCGAGCTGGTGGCGCGGGCGCGCCGTGCTGGCCTGCCGTGCTATATCCTCAGCACCGACGGGCCCGACCCGGCCTGCGCCGGCGCGGCGCAGCTGGCAGGCGCGCCCGCCGACACAATTGCGCCCGAGCAGATCAGCGCGATCGTCACCCATCGCGGCATCTACCGCCCGGCGATGATCGCGCGCTTTCTCGGCGATGGCGACGTACCGCTTGACGTCATCTCGCTCCACAGCTGAGCTTTACAAGCTTGGGAGCTTTGGGGGCGTCGATCCTCCAAGAAGAGAGTTTCTTTGTGCCGGGCGACGAAGCATTTTGCGCTTCATCACCCGGCAACTGCGAGCGTTTTGGGCAGGGCCTGTGCAAAGCGATTCGCCCCCTGCGCCCACCACACTGTAAAGTACGTTTGAAACATGCCCAGAGCCCGAAAGCTCGATTGAGGTGCGCCATGCTGCCGATTGACGACCTACACTCCGACGATCAGGCCGGAGTAGCGCAAGCCGCCGCGCTGCTGGTCGATGCCTTCCGCGAGCACGCGCCCGCCGCCTGGCCCGACCACGCCTCGGCGCTGGACGAGGTGCGCGAAGCCCTCGCGCCAGGGCGGATCTGCCGCGCCGCGCGCCTGCCCGGCGGCGCGATTGCCGGCTGGGTTGGCGGGATCCCAGAGTATGGTGGCCACGTGCTCGAGCTGCATCCGCTGGTGGTGCGGCCCGATCTGCAGGGGCGCGGCATCGGCCGGGCGCTCGTCGCCGACCTCGAGCGCCAGGCTGCGGCACGCGGCATCCAGACGCTCTTCCTCGGCACCGACGACGAAACCAACCGCACGTCGCTCGCCGGCGCCGACCTATACCCCGACGTATGGCCGCATATCGCGGCGATCCGCAATCTGCGCGGCCACCCCTACGAGTTCTACCGGAAATGCGGCTTTACGATCGTCGGGGTGCTGCCCGACGCCAATGGCCGCGGCCGGCCCGATATCTTCATGGCCAAGCGCGTCGGCGCCTACCCTGAAGATACAACCGAGAGCAAATAGCGCTAGGGCTTATACCACATTCGGCTGAACGCTTGCTGTATGGGCCTTCGGCAGAATTGTGTGCGGTTTTCCGCGCTCCGCGTGGAAAACCGCATACAGAAGATGCACAAGTACCATGCTGCCGCAGGCTCAATCGCGTACCGTGAGGAAGCCGAAGCACGCACGTGCGTCACTCCCATTCATTATTTGGCCGGTCGCGGCCAAAAAGAGATGATTTTGGAGGGCGCAAGCCCTCCAAACCTCCCATGCTGGAGGGCACCGCGTAGCTCGGGTAAAATGAGAGCCCGATGATAGAACCGCGCGAGCGGTTGCCTGCTGCGGCTGCCGCGTGATAATATACACCAAGACAGTCGAGCGCGCTGCCCGGTGTGGCGCGCAGTGCCGAGCCGAACAATGACAGAGCTACCGATCGCCGACATTCATCAGCTGGTGCAAGAGGGCCGCGCCGCCGCGCTGGCTGGCGACACCTTGGCTGCGCGCAGCAGCTTCCGCCGCGCCACCGAGGCCGATCCAACCAGCGTCGAGGCCTGGGTTGGCCTCAGCAGCGTTGTGCCGATCCTGGCCGAGAAGCGCGAGTACCTGCGCAAGGCGCTCGATCTCGACCCGCAGAACGCCGACGCGGCCGCCAGCCTGCGCTATGTCGAGCAGCTGATCGCCAAGGGGATGCAGCTCGAGCCCTCGCGCCGCCGCGACGAGCGCAACGCCTCGGGTGATGCCTCGCCGCTGCTGGGCGCGCCCGAGCCGGCCGCCGCCACGGCGGTGGAGTTCTGCTACCGCCACCCCGACCGCGAGACCGGGCTGCACTGCACTCAGTGCGGCCGGCCGATCTGTGCTGAGTGCGCCACCATGACGTCGGTGGGCCAGCTCTGCCCCGACGACCGGCGCGCGCGCCGGCCCAGCAACTACAAGGTTTCGGCCGGCGACGTGATCGTCGGCGGCCTGGTGGCTCTGCTCGCCTCGGCGGCGGTTGCGCTGCTGCTGTCGCTGTTTGTCGGGCGCCTCGGATTCTTCGGCATCTTCATTATCGTGATGGTCGGCCCGGCGATTGCCGAGTTTATCGTGCGCGTGGTCGATCGCGTCACCAAGCTCAAGCGCGGCCGGCCGATGCAGATCACGATCGGCGTGGCGATCGCCCTTGGCACGCTGCCGTTCGCGCTGTTCGGCGGTCTGCTGCTGCTGCTATACATGGTGCTGGCGATCTCAACGGCGGTGGCGCGCCTGCGCTAGCCGGCTGGCGGCAGCACCAGCCCCAATCTCACTCAGATCACAGCGGCCGCGCGCCAGATGCCTGGCGCGCGGTGTGTATGTGCGCGAGCGCAATGCCGTGCGGCGCCCGGTGTCGCCGGGCGCTGCATTCGCAAACAAACGCGCTCGAACGGGGGATGGCGCACCAGCGGCGCTGTGGCCTGGAAGTTAGTGGGCGCGCAACAAAAAGCGCGTACCGGTAAGCCGGGCGCGTAGATGTGGCCAGCCAGGCGTGCGAGCCGGGCTATGGGAACGCGATGCCTTCTTCAGGGTTGAGGCCGACGTGCGCGGCGTGAAAAGCCAGGGCCGCTTTGAGCGCCGCGATCTTGCCGCCCGCCGAACGATCGCTGAACGTGCGCGCCAGCTGTGGCGACTTGCCCTCGTAGATCCGCACGAACCAGCCGTGCGTTCCGCCATGCACGCGATTGTTCAGCATCTTGGTTGGCTGATCGACGCGCGTGATCCCTTTCAGCCGCCCCAGATGCGCCGCGATCGTGCTTTTCGACACCCACTGCATCGTGTCGTTCATCGCCAGCTGCACGTGCGTCCAGATGCCGTCCTGGCGCGTGCGTACATCGAGCACGATGCCGGTGGTGCGATCGGCTGGTGTGTTTGCCGCAGCGCGCAGCCGTAGCACATCGCCGACGCGCGGCGTTTCGCTCAGCGGGCGTGGTTTGCCGCCAAGGAAAATCATCGCCGGGCGACCGACCCAGGTGTAGCGGTCGTCGGCGGCGCGCGGCGCGCGTGCCGGTGGCGCATCCCACGCCTGAGCAATCTCTGTTGGGACCTTACGAAATGTTGGCATAGCAATAGACCACACCATGGTGATTGGCGTGCGTGTAGCACGCAAGCGACCGTCATACAGGGACAAGCCGTCTTTGTTGTAACCGCTTGGAAGCGGTGGGCCGATTAGGGCTCGAGCGAGCCTTTGACTTATTGTATCATATCCTTTGCAATTGAAAATAGGCATTCGGTACTGTACAGCGGCCTTTTTGTGGCTTGAGGCGCTGCTGTGTGCCCGGATCCGGCTGATGACTTGCTTGGAGTGGGGGTTCGTGGGCGGAGAAGGCGCCCCCGATGAGATGCCCTACCCGGCGTCGCCGGGCAGGGCATCTCAAAAGAGAAAGCGCCAAACGGAGTGAGTATTACTCGTCGCTGTGCAGGCGCGCGCGCACGCGCTGCCCGATGCGCTGGGCGGCGCCGGCTACGGTTTCGCCGGCCGCGCGCGATCGGTCGAGCGCCTGCCCAGCCTGGGCGCCAAGCTCCGCGCCGAAGTCGCGCGTGCGCTCGATCGCCTGCTCGGTCTGATAGTAGCCCGCCCGCAAGCGTGCCGGGCCGCGCTTGCGCACGGTGCGTGCGGCCTGCTCGGCGCGGCCGGCGCTGTGGGCCACCAGCGCCGGCGCCTGCTTGCGCACATTCCGCGCGCCCTGCTCGACACGGGCTGCCCCGCGGGCCAGCATCCCCGGCCCGCGCTTGCGCAGCATCCGGCCCCAGTGCTCGATCTGCGCGCCGCCGCGCTCGACCCAGGCGGGGCCGTGCTTGCGCACCGTGCGGGCGGCCTGCTCGGCGCGGCTGGCGCCGCGCCCGACCCAGGCAGGGCCGTGCTTGCGCACCGTGCGGGCGGCCTGCTCGGCGCGGCTCGCCGTGCCCGCCAGCGTGGCCTCGGCGCGCGCCAGGCGCGCAGGCCGCCTGCGTGCCCGGATGAACATCCAGACGGCGCCAGCCAACGCCAACACCACGCTCAACGCGCCGGCTCGCCAGACTGCGCGGTCTTGCTGGCGCTGACGGTCGAATTCGCCCCAGTCGTATGGCGCCGCGCCAATATTCGCCATTGGCGGGCGATCGTTGCTGTGTCCGTAGATCAATGCCGTACCTCCTTGTAGAGCGATCAGATACAGGTTGCACAGTCCACGCCAATCGTTGGCGTAGATACGATCATCATCTGCGCAATCAGTAGATGATCGCCCCATTAGACGCGCTGCTACGCGCCAATCCATTCTACCCCGGCAGTCTGCGCTAGCCTTTCGCCTGCCACTCGCCTGTGCGCGGATCCTTCTGATACGCGTGCTCCACGGCCTTCCAGGCTACCGCGTGGGCGGTTTCTTCGCGGCTGCGCCCTTCGCGCCGCTCGGAAGGCTGATCATACTCATTCCAGGCGCTGTTGAAGGCGGCCTGGTAGATCTCCTGCGCGTGCTTCGGCAGATGCCTACGTACCGATTCGGGCAGTTCGCTCAATTGCGTGTATGGCATACCAGCCTCCTTTTGTCGCCAGTCGCTGGCGTGTTGGCTGTGGTTCTGCAAACAGTGTGCCACGCGTAAAACAGCGGCGCAGGCCGGTGGAACGGTTCTTGCGTGTGGGCGGTCAAAGCCTGTAGCGCCCAGCAGTTTGGCGTGCATACGGCTTGAGTGGTTTAATCAGTTATACTTTCTGCATACGATTATGGCATGGATATTAATAGTTGACGACGAGCAGGTTCTCGTGGAAATGATAGCCTCGCTGATTGAGGATATGGGGCTGCACCCAATGACGGCGGCCAATGGCGAGGAGGCGCTGCGGCAGCTGCTCGCCACCTCGCAGACGCCGGCGCTGGTCATTTCGGATATTATGATGCCGCGCATGAATGGGCTGGAGCTCGCGCGGGCCGTGAAGCATCACCCTGGCCTGAAAAGCGTGCCGATCATTCTGATGAGCGCGGCGGGGCAGCCGAGCAGTAGCGATCTCGCCGATGGGTTTATTCCCAAGCCCTTCGATCTGGAGATCCTCAGCGGCCTGATCGAGCAGCATCTGGCGAGCCGGCTGCGCGCGCAGGAGCGCGTGGCCTAGGCCCAATTCTTTTCAAATACACGGCTTACGCGGTGCGCGTTTTTGCCTTCGGCAGAGCGGTACTTTTCATACCAAATTCGCTTGATGACGTACACTTTGGTAGGGGTTTGGGGGCGGCGAAGCCGCCCATTCTTTTTCTTGTGCGGCGCCCGGCTTTGCCGGGCGCCGCCGAAAAACACAAGTAATCAAACGGAGTTGGTATCATCTTGGTGCTCAGATTTTGGCGCAAAGCGCCAAAATCTGAGCACAAAAGAAAGCGAAGTACTATGCTGCCGCATGCAGAACAAAGCCCATATCGCATGCGACCGTGTAAGTCTTGTCAAACTCGAAGGCGCGCTGCAGCCGCGTATTCTTTGCGCCTTCGAGCCTTTGTGCCTATTTGAAACATAGTGGGCTCAGGCCCGGCGCCGCACAACGAGCGACCACCGGCCAAAGGGGCCGGTGGTCGCTGGCGTAGACTGTGAAGCTAGCGGCACGTCGCGCTCAGCGGCGCTCGTAGTTGGGCGCCTCTTTGGTGATCGTCACATCGTGCGGGTGGCTCTCGACGAGGCCGGCCATCGAGATGCGGATAAAGCGCGCGTCGCGCCGCAGCGCCTCGATATCTTTTGCGCCGACGTAGCCCATGCCCGAGCGCAGGCCGCCCACAAGCTGAAAGATCGTATCGCCCAGCGCCCCTTTGTACGGCACCATGCCCTCGATGCCCTCGGCCACCAGCTTTTTGCCGGTGGCGCCGCTCTGGAAGTAGCGATCGCCGCTGCCGCGCTGCATGGCGCCGATCGAGCCCATGCCGCGGTAGCTCTTGTAGCTGCGCCCCTCGTACAGGATCGTCTCGCCGGGGCTTTCCTCGGTGCCGGCGAAGAGCGAGCCGATCATCACGCTGTGAGCGCCGGCCGCCAGCGCCTTGGCGATATCGCCGCTGTACTTGATGCCGCCGTCGGCGATCACCGGCACGCCGAAGCGCTCGGCCACGCGCGCGCAGTCGCTGATGGCGGTGATCTGCGGCATGCCCGCGCCCGACACCACGCGGGTGGTGCAGATGCTGCCCGGGCCCTGCCCAACCTTCACCGCGTCGACGCCGCGCTCGCACAGTGCCGCAGTCGCCGCGCCGGTGGAAACGTTGCCGGCGATTAGCTGCACCTCGGCGAAGGCCTCGCGCACGCGCAGCACGGCCTCGAGCACGCCCCGCGAGTGGCCGTGGGCGGTATCGATCACCAGCACGTCGGTGCCGAGCTTCACCAGCGTGGCCGCGCGCTCGAGGAAATCGCCCGATGCGCCGATCGCCGCGCCGACGCGCAGGCGGCCGTGCTCGTCTTTGCAGGCGTTAGGGTGCTCGATCTGCTTCATGATGTCTTTCACCGTGATCATGCCCGAAAGCTTGCCGCGCCGGTCGACCACCAGCAGCTTCTCGATCCGGTGCTTGTGCAGGATCTCCTTGGCCTGCTCGAGCGTGGTGCCCTCGGCCACCGTCACCAGGTTCTGGCTGGTCATCAGCTCGCGGATCGGCCGGCCGCGATCGGTCTCGAAGCGCAGGTCGCGGTTCGTCAGAATGCCAACCAGCTCGCGGTCGGCGGTGGTGATCGGGATGCCCGAGATCCGGTACTCCGACATCAGGTCGAGCGCGTCGCCGACGGTTTTCTCGGGGCCCATGGTGATCGGGTCGGTGATCATGCCGCTTTCCGAGCGCTTGACCTTGCGCACCATCTCGGCCTGCTCGTCGATCGCGATGTTTTTGTGAATAAAGCCGATCCCGCCCTCGCGCGCCAGGGCGATCGCCAGGCGCTGCTCGGTGACGGTATCCATTGCCGAACTGGTGATCGGGATGTTCATGCGGATCTTGCGCGTGAGCTGCGTGCCGACATCGGCCGCCGACGGCAGCACCTGCGACTCGGCGGGTACCAGCAGCACGTCGTCGAATGTCAGCCCGTCGCGGGCATACTTATCGTTCCAGTCGATGGTCATAGGGCTTCCTCCTTTGCGAATTGCTGCCGTCAGGCGCAACAAAAAACCCCCCGCGCAAGGGCGCAGAGGGCAGCAGCGGCGACTGCCGGGCTTTCATGTGGTGGCGTGCGAGCGGGTGCATAGCTCCTGCAAGTTGCAATGTATTGCTGTAATATACGCGGCGCCGGCCAATTCGTCAACCATCGGCGGGTCGAATATCAGCGCCAATCGTAGCGGCGGCTACTTCAAGCGCCCAACCAGCGCGATATAGTCGTGCATGGCTTTGTCGGCCTGTGTGCCCTTGAGCTTGGCCCAGGCGTCGTACTTGGCGCGGCCGACCGGGTCGGTGAAGCCGGGGCGGCTGCCGCCGGCGTCGCCGCTGGTGGCCTGCTTGTAGAGCGCGTACAGCTCCAGCAGGGTGGTGTTGTCGGGCCGCTTGGGCAGGCTCTGGGCGGCTTTGGCGGCGGCCTCGAACTGGGCGCGAAGATCGCTCATGGCCTCGGTTCCTCCTTGCTATGGCGCCAGCGCGGCGGCTGGCGTGGCGATTGGGCGGTCGATCGCAGCGGCGATGCGCTCGACCTGGCCCATCATGGCGGCGAATGTTGGCGGCGTGAGCGCCTGCTCGCCGTCGCAGGCGGCGAAGGCCGGGGCGTGGTGCACCTCGACGATCAGCCCATCGGCGCCGGCCGCCACGGCGGCGCGCGCCAGCGGCACCACGCGGTCGGCCCGGCCGCTCGCGTGCGATGGGTCGACGATCACCGGCAGGTGCGAAAGCTGCTTGATCAGCGGCACGGCGTGCAGGTCGAGCGTGAAGCGCGCGCCGTCGTCGAATGTGCGAATGCCGCGCTCGCACAGCACAACATTCGGGTTGCCCTCGGCCAGGATGTACTCGGCCGCCAGCAGCAGATCCTTCACCGTGGCGGCGAACCCGCGCTTGAGCAGCACCGGGCGCCCGCTGCGCCCCACCGCGCGCAGCAGCGGGTAGTTCTGCATGTTGCGCGCGCCGACCTGGAGCATATCGGCGTACGACAGCACTAGCGGCAGCGTCTCGGTATCCATGATCTCGGTTACCACCGGCAGGCCGGTGGCCTCGCGCGCCTCGGCCAGCAGCTGCAGCCCTTCGGCGCCTAGCCCCTGAAAGGCGTAGGGCGAGGTGCGCGGCTTGTAGGCGCCGCCGCGCAGCATCACCGCGCCGGCCTGGCGCACCGCGTGCGCCACTTCGAGCATCTGCTCGCGGCTCTCGACGGTGCACGGCCCGGCGATCACCGCGACGGCCGCGCCGCCGATCTCGGCCGGCGTGGCCACGCCCAGCTCGGCGCCGAGCCGCACCACCGTGTCGGCCTCGCGAAACTCGCGCGACACCAGCTTGTATGGCGCGGTGACGCGGATGATCTCGCGCACGCCGGGAAGCCGCGCGATCCGGCCGGCGTCGGCGATTGGCCCCTGGTTGCCGGTGATGCCGATCGCCGTGCGGGTGGGGCCGGGCATGGGGTGCGCGCTGTAGCCGAGCTCGCCGACCGCCTGGCAGACGTGCGCGATCTGCGCTGCGGTGGCGTGTGCATCCATAACGATGAGCATGGTGGTATCCTCTAGTAACCAGAGTAAAATCGCGCCCGGCGAACGTTTACTCTATAACAGGACTTACGCGCTGGGGTTCGAGGCGGCTTTGCCGCCCCCGAAAACTTCCTTTTTGGCTGGTCGCGGCCACCGCCGTGGCCGCGACCAGCCAAAGAGTGATTTTGGAGGGCCTAAGCCCTCCAAACCTCCCACGCGGGAGGACACCGCGTAAGCCCTATCTATAACACAAGCTACGCGCTGGGCTTCCGGATGGGCGGCGCTTCGCCCTGGGCAAGGCGCCAAGAGTGTAACACTGGCCCGGCGGCCGGTCAAGGCGATTGTATCTCAATCGCTTCATCTGCAGTAGATACGTATTGCGACGGCCCCCGACCTATGGTACGATGGTAGTAATATCGACGAAGGAGCGCCGGACGTGCAACTCGAAGGCACACTCGACAAATTTCCGCTGCGCGAGCTGATCGAGATGATCATGTATAGCTCGGTCACGGGCGTGCTCGAGGTAGGCGCCGGCAGTCAGATCGGCCAGGTGTTCTTTAGCGATGGCCGCCCATACCACGCCGCGGTGGGCGAGCGCGTGGGCGTCGAGGCGCTTGGCGTGCTGTTCGAGCAGCGCGATGCGCTGTTCCGCTTCGTCGCCGATAAAGCCACCGCCGAGTCGACGCTCTGGACCGACCCGTGGGATCTGCTCGACCAGGGCTCCGACCTGGCCAGCAAGTGGCTGCGGGTGCGCCAGTTTGTGCCGACGCTCGAGCACGTGCCGCAGCTTTCGGGCGCGCCGGTGCAGGGCCAGATCCACATTAACGAGACGGTGTGGCCGGTGCTCTCGGCGATCGACGGCCACCGCTCGGTGCAGGAGATCTCGGCGTTTCTCAACCTGGTGATGCTCGATACCTGCCTGGCGCTGATGGCGCTGGTCGAGCAGGGCCTGGTGCTCATCCAGCCGCCGCATTTCGCGCCGCACCCCACGCTGGTGACGCCCCCCGCGCGCGCTGGCGAGCCGCCGCTGCGCTTGCCGCCGACGCCCGCCGACGCTACCGGCGGCAGCGGCTTCCTCGAGCGCCTGCTAGCCGAGGCCCGCGCCAAAGAGCAGCAGCGCCCCGACTTGACCGACGAGCAGGCGCAAGAGCGCAAGCAGGTGTATCGCTACGTCGACGATCGCCGCTAGCGCCGGATCTGCGAATGATACACGCCGCACAGCTCCTGCCCCTCGCGCTTCCCACCCCCGGCGCGCCCGCCGAGTATCTCGCTCCTCTGCCCGCAATCGCACCAGCATGACGCGCGCACTGACGTGGCAGCGCTGCGTGCTGCTTGTGGCGCTGTGCTGCGCCGCCGCAGCCTGGTTCGGCGGCCCTTCCGGCCGCCTGCTGGCGCTGCTGCCGCTGCTGCTGTTTGCGCCCGGCCTGCTGATCGAGCGTTGGCTGCGCCCCTTCCCTGCTTCGCCGCCCTTTCTGCTGCCCTCCCTCTGGCTCGGGCTCAGCCTGAGCGTGATCGCGCTGCTGTACGAGTGGGCCACCGCGCTGGGCGTTGCGCTCGCACTGCCGGCCCTCGCGGCGCTGGCGCTGGCGTGTGGCCTCGGCGCGCTGTGGCAGCTATGGCGCGAGCGCGGCTGGCCGGCGCATGGGCTGCAGCCGGCGCTCGCGCTGCTGGCTGTGCTTGCGCTCACGTTCTGGACGCGCTTCATGCAGATCCGCGGCCTGGTGCTGCCCAACTGGGTCGACTCGATCCACCACGCGCTGCTGATCCGCGTGGCGGCCGAGCGCGGGATGGCGCCGCTTGACCTGCGGCCCTACCTGCCGATCGCGCAGCTGCCGTACCACTGGGGCTACCACGTGTTCGTCGCCACGCTCATGCGCCTTTCGGGGGCCGGCCTGCCCGTGGCGATGCTGTGGAGCGGCCAGGCGCTGAATGGCCTGCACGCGCTGGCGGCGGCGGGGCTGGCGGCGTACCTGTGGCGCCGCCCGGTCGCGGGAGTCGCGGCGGCGATTGTGGTCGGCCTGATCTCGATCATGCCGGCGTACTATGTGAGCTGGGGGCGCTACACCCAGCTCAGCGGGCTGCTGCTGCTGGCGCCGCTGCTGGCGTGCTGGCTCGAGCTGCTGCGCGCGCCGTCGTGGCGCCGCGCCGCCGCTCTGGCGCTGCTGCTGGCCGGGCTGAGCCTGATCCATTTCATTGTGCTGGTGGTTGCGCTGCTGTTTATGCTGGTGAGCGGCGGCGCGTGGCTGCTGCGCGCCGACCGCGCCGCCCTGCGCGCGGGCGTGCCGGCGGCGCTGGCGGCCGGCCTGGGCGCGCTGGGGCTGAGCGCGCCGTGGATGCTGGTGCTGGCGCGCGGCAAGCTGCTGCCCGCGCCGGGGGCCTCGGCGCTGCCGCTGCTGGGCGGCGGCGCGTTCAACGCGCTCGACCCGAACCTGCTGTGGGCTGGCCAGAACCGCATGTTGATTGCGCTGGCGCTGCTGGCCGCGCTGTGGGGCCTGGCGCGGCGCCAGGCGGCTGTGGTAGTGCTGCTGGGTTGGCTGGCCGCACTGATCGTGGCGGCTAACCCCTGGCTGGCGCTGTATATCGCGCCGGCGCTGGGCGCCGTGCTGCTGGCCTGGGCCGTGCGCCGCCGGCGCTGGCCCGCGCTGGCGGCCGCCCTGGCGCTGCTGGCGCTCAACCCCTGGCTGGCGCGGCTGCCATTCCTCTCGCTGATCACCAACGAGGCGCTGGTGATCAGCCTGTTTCTGCCGCTCGGCCTGCTGATCGGCGCGGGCGCGGCCTGGCTGTGGGACGCCCCGGCCCTGCGGCGGCGCGGCGCGCGCGCGCTGGCCGCGCTGGCGCTGGCCGCGCTGGCCGGCTGGGGCGCCTGGCAGCTGCGCGATGTGGTGAACCCCAGCACGACGCTTGCCAGCGCGGGAGATCTTGCGGCGGTCGGCTGGGCCGCCGAGCATACCCCGCCCGACGCGCGCTTTCTGATCAACACCGCCGGCTGGCTTGGCACCGGGCGCGGCAGCGATGGCGGCTGGTGGCTGCTGCCGCTGGCCGGCCGCTGGACCAGCGCGCCGCCGGTGATCTACGACTACGCCGCGCCCGAGTATGTGCGCGTCGCCCGCGAGCGCAACCAGCTCGTGGCGAATTTTCGGCCCGGCCAGGAGCAGCAGCTCTACGCCATGATCGACCGCGAGCGCATCGGCTATGTGTTTCTCGGCTCGCAGGCCGGCCCGCTCACCCCGGCGTCGTTCCCGGCCTCGGCCGGCTTTGTGACTGTGTACCAGCACGACGGCGTGACGATCCTGCGCGTGGCGCGCGGCTGACGCCACCCCGCGCTTCCGCCCCCGCCCACCTCGGCGTACGCCTGGCTCCAGTGTTATACTATCGTTTGATCGCGTTCTTTTTTTGAGATGCCCTGCCCGGCGAAGTCGTGCAGGGCATCTCAAAAAGAAATTTCAGGGGTGGCGAAGCTGCCCCCGAACCCCCACCATACCACCATACAGCACGTG
>NZ_JAXLWP010000052.1:0-20682 GCF_046328425.1 Kouleothrix sp. | reverse complement strand
CGCCGAGTGTCACGATCGGAGGTTGATCATGGCGACAGACGGTATTATCGGCGTCGGCTGGGCCTTCCCCGTGGCGCTCGACCCATGCGGGCGCGTCGAGCTAGCGCGCGGCGAGCGCGACATCGAGCAGGCGATACAGATCATTCTGCTTACGCCGCCCGGCCAGCGCCTGCGCCGCCCCGAGTTTGGCTGCCAGATCCACGATTTGCTGTTCGCGCCGAACGACGCGACAACCGCCGGCCTGGCCGAGTATTACGTGCAAGAAGCGCTCGCGCGCTGGGAGCCGCGCATTCGCGTGCTTGCCGTGCGCGCCATCCCCGACCCCGGCCCGCTGCCCGATGCGCAGGGCCGGCTGCTGATAACCATCGACTACGAGATCAAAGCCTCACTTGATCGCCGCTCGCTGGTGTTTCCGTTCTACCGCATTCCGGGTGAAGCATGATTTCTGCGCCTACACCGCCGCCGATTGACGATCTCAGCTTTCAAGATATCGTGAATCGCGTCAAAAGCCAGATCGCGATCTACTGCCCCGAGTGGACTGACCATAATGTCAGCGACCCGGGCGTCACGCTGATCGAGCTGTTCGCCAGCATGGCCGAGATGCTGCTGTACCGGGTGAATCGCCTGCCCGAGCAGGCGTACCGCGCGTTTCTCGATCTGATCGGCGCGCGGCTGGAGCCAGCCCGCCCAGCTACGGCCGACGTTACATTTTACCTCGCCGCCGGCGCTACCTCGGACATAGCCATCGGAGAAGATACCGAGGTTGCAACCGTTCGCACCGAGAGCTCCGCGCCAATAGTGTTTTCCACAACTGCCCCGCTTACCATTCGCCCCGCAAATCTGCTCGACGCATATTGCGCAGCTGGCGGCAGCTGGATCGACGCCAGGCTGTACGGCCAGGGCGATATAAAGCAGACCGAGCCCGACGCAAAGAGCGCCGCCGATACGAGTAGCACAGCTGCGAAGGGTTTCAGCGTGTTCGCCAGGGCGAACGAAACGCCGCAGCGTGGCAATGCGCTGTATCTTCGGCTCGGCGCCGACCACAGCATGCACGTGCTGGCGCTCAAGGCAGTGTGCGAGCGCGCCGGCGGCGGCGGCGCACTGCTCGGCCGGCCACCATGGGTTTGGGAGGTGAGCGCCGCCGATGGCGCGAGCTGGACGAAGTGCGTGGTTGAGCGCGATGACACCGGCGGCTTCAACCGCGAGGGCGCAAATGAGCTGATCTTGCGCTTGCCGGCCATGGGTCTGCAGGCAGTGCCCGGCGACCCGAAAAGCCAACCGGCGTCGTTCTGGCTGCGCTGCCGGCTCAGCGACGAGCAGGGCAAAGAAACTGAGCCGGGTGTGCTTTTTGGCTACAATCGATCGCCGCGCGTAACTGCGCTGGCGCTGCGCTCGATCGGCGGAACCGTGCCGGCACAGCAGGCGCAGGTGGTTTGGAGCGAGCAGCTGGGCATCAGCGACGGTACGCCATACCAGTCGTTTCGGCTGCGCAATGCGCCGCTGCTGGCGCGCGATCCCGCCCGCGAGCATTTGGTCGTCACATCACCCGACGGAATTGAAAAAGCCTGGCAGGAAGTCGCACATTTCGCCGACTCGCGTCCGGAAGACACGCACTACACGCTCGATCACACCGGAACGGTGCGCTTTGGCCCGCTGCTCGCCCAGCCGAAGGGCAAATACCTTGCATTTGGCGCCACGCCGCCCAAAGGCAACAAGCTGAAGTTCGCGCGCTATCGCTATGGCGGCGGCGTGATCGGCAATGTGCCCGAGCGCTCGCTGGTGATCAGAAAGGTGGCGCGTCCCGAGATCGCGCGGGTGATCAATTGGGAGGGCGCGATCGGCGGGCGCGACGCCCAGACGATCGAGGACGCGCGCCTGCGCGCCCCGGCGTACCTCAGCACGCGCACCAGGGCGGTGACGCAGGAAGATTTTGTCGATCTAGCGGCGCGGATCGAGGGCGTGCGGCGCGCGGCATGCCTGGCTGCCGATCGGCCAGGCACCGTGAATGTGGTTGTTTTACCCGAGCCAGCGCAGGATCTGCCAACCGGCCCGTTTGACCCTAAGCTCGAGCTAGGCAGCGACGACCCGCTGATCGAGCGCGTGCGCGGCGCGCTCGCCGAGCGTGCCTTGCTGGGCGTGCGCGTGGAGGTACGGCCGCCGCAATATGTCCGCGTGAAAGTCAGCGCGGAGGTTAGCTGCGACCCAAGCTACACGGCTGAGCAACGAGCGCTGATCAATCAGGCCGCGCTCGCAGCGCTGTATCGCTTTTTGCATCCCTATACTGGCGGCCCGTCCGGCGCGGGCTGGCCCTTCGGCCGGCGGCTTTCCGACGGGATGATCAAGCATGTGCTGAACGGTGTGCCGGGCGTTGAGCTTGCCGAGCAGGTGCTGATCTGGCAGGTCAACGCTAAGGGCAAACCTGCTGCACCTGGCCTGATCGTTGATCTGCCGCCCGATGGAGTTATTTGCTCCGATATGCACGATGTTCAGATTCTGTAAAAGCGAACGCGGATGAATCAACCAGCCGGATACGTGAGCATTTTTCGCGGTGGCACGCTGCTGCAGCGGCGCCCGCTTCGTAACAACACCGCCACGATCGGCCGCCTGCCCGATAACTGGCTGGTGCTGCCCGACGTGGCCGTTGCGCGCTGCCAGGCCGAGCTCGATCCGCTGCCCAGTGCCGTGCTGCTCACGAATCTCGACGCCGCACCAATCGTGCTCGATGGCCACCCGCTGCTCGCCTTCCAGCCGGCCAGGCTTGCCGATCAGGCGCGGCTGTCGATCGGCCCATTCGAGCTCGTGTACCACGCCGAGCAGCTGCCAGCCGACAAGGCGAGCTATGCGCCAATCGCAACGGAGGCGCGCAAGCTTGGCGCGCCACAGCCCGAGCCCGAGCGTGAGGCGAACCTGCCGGTGTTGCCCGACGGCCCAAGCCGCTACCTATACGAGCTACCGCCGATCTACCAGGAGGCCGATGGATTTCTGGGGCGCTACCTGAAGCTGTTCGAGGCAGTGTGGGAACCTTTCGAGCACCGCCAGGATCAGATCGCGATGTATTTCGACCCGCGCACCTGCCCGCCTGCGCTGCTTGGCTGGCTGGCAAGCTGGCTCGGGGTCGCGGCCGACCCGCAGCTGCTCGAAGGGCCGCGTGGGCGCAGGTTTGTCGCCGAGGCGCTCGATCTCTACCGCTGGCGCGGCACGCGCTACGGCCTAACCCGCGCGATCGAGATCGCGCTTGGGCAAACGCCGCGCATTGAAGACGCGCCCGACGCATATACCGTGCTGGTGCGTATGCCCGCCCCGCCAGCTGAGCCTGCCGAGCGCGAGCTGCTGCGCCGCCTGCTGCGGGCGGCCTGCCCGGCGCACGTGGCGTGGCAGATCAAAGGAGAAGGGTGGGAGCCGTGAGTATCGCCGAGCCGGCAGCGCCATCGCCCGCTAGCTACAAAATTGTGGTGCGGAAAGGCAGTGCTGCCTACGAGTTTGCGGATCAGACGAACCGGCGCAGCCCGTACCGCGAGCTGCGACCTGGCGATCTTGTGCTTGTGGGCGCACATCCCGACAACGATCTGCGCCTGGAAAATGATCTGCGCCAGGAAGACGGCAGGCAGCTGGAAGACGTGCAGATTGCCGAGCATCACGCGCACATTGTTTGCAAGGATAAGGGTGTATTTGTTCGCCGTATTGCGGCGCGGCGCGATGTGGCGATCGGCCAAAACCAGCTGGTGCCGTGGGAAGACACAGAATGGCCGCGCACCGAGGATCTGCTGATTGGCCCCTACCGGCTGACGTTGATCGAGCTAAGCGCGCAGGCGAAGTCTACCGACACCTCCGCCCCGATTGACGCGGAACCCAACCCTAGCAGCCGGCCCGCGCTGCCAGCCGGCCTTACGAATACGCCGAACACACTCGAAATTGCCTTCGGCCGCCCCAATCAGCCGCTCCGGCTTACGCCGGGCCAGGTAGAACAGTGGCAGCTGCTGATCCGCAATGGCTACAGCGAGCCGTATACGCTAGATTGGGATATCAGCGCCAGCCCCGCGCTCGCGGCCGATTTTACCCCGCGCCAGAGCGAAGATGTGCGAGTGCCTGCCGCTGGTTGGCGGAGCATCGACCTTGATGTGTATGTTCCGCGACGCCTCGTAGCCAGGCTGGCCGCTATACGCTGACTGCCACGCTGCGTGCCCGCGAGGATCAAGCAATTGGCGGGGTGGAGATCAAGCGCGAGCTGATTGTCGCCGCGTTCGCCCAGCCACCGGAGATCGCGATCCGGCCGCTCGCCAGCTCTTTCAGCAGCGCGCGCTATGCCGTGCGCGTCGTGAACCCCACCAACACGATCGTGGCCTACCGGCTCGCCGCCGCCGAAAAGCAGCCCGATCGCGACGAGCTGCTGCCCGAAGGGCAGAGCAACCTGGAATGCACGTTTCAACCTGCCGACAGCAGCCGCGCCGCGTTGCAAGGCGAGGACCTGCTGATTATTCAGCCAGGCGCCAGCGAAACCGTGCATATGCTCGTGAAACTAAAAAAAGGCATCACCGCGCCGTCGCAAGGTTATGTCGTATGGCTTGAGGCGCGTGCGCCGGGGCAGAAGGCAAAGGGCGCGCGCGCGTTCTTTGAGCCGCGCTGGTGGTCGGGCTGGCAGATCGAGCGCCGCACGATCGGCCGCGCGCTGCTGTGGACGGGGCTTGTGCTGGTGTTGATCGGGTTGCTGATTGGTGAGGGCAAACTGCTTGGCAGCGCCGTGGCCTTGTCGAGGGAAGACGCTGTTGAGCGCTTCAATCGCACGGCCACGAGCTACCTGGCAACGCAAATCGCGCTGGTGCAAAGCAATGTCTACAGCACCTCTACCGTCGTCGCGCAGACCGCTGCGCCAATGCAAACCAGCACGGCCGCGCTGGCCGAAACGTCGCGTGCGGTTGGGTTGAGCATCACCGCTGCCGCCGCAACCGTGAGCGCGGTTGCGGGCACCGCCACCGCCGGCGCGCAGGCGGTGCCAAGCCAGCTGACGGCCGCGGCTCAGGCTGCCCAGAGCATGGCGACACAGGTAGGCGCGGTTGCTGCGGCAACGATCCAGGCTGGCCGCGATCAGCAGACCGCCCAGGCCGCGCCGGTGCAGACGATCATGGCCGCCGAGACCGCGAAGGCCGTGGCCGAGCAGAACGCCACCTCGGTGAACGCCGCCGCCGCGCAGGCTGCTGCAGCTCAGGCCGCCCAGACAGCCGCAGCCGCCGCGACGCTGGTTGCCATCGATACCAAGCCAGTCAAGGTAGACTTCAGCCAGAAGCCGCCAAAATCGGTAGCGCGTGGATCGCAGCCCGTCTCGCTTGGCATGGTTGTCGGCATCCTGCTCGACAAGAGCGGCAACCCCTCGACGCGCGATGGCTATATCATCCAGGTTCGGCTAGATAGCTGCGGTACTAACACACTGCTCGGCACAACGGTTCACGCAAGCGAAAGAGGCTTGATCACCTTTAGCGACCTGAAGATCGCCGATGCAAGTGGTAACGGTGCGCCTACACCCGCCAGCTGCTCGCTGCGCATCAAAGAGCTGAACGATCATTTGTCGGGCTCCAGCGCCGCAATAGGGATTTCGTAATCGTTATGACTTCGCAAATCCAATCAGCGCACAACGGTAGCGCGCCGCCAACCGCCGAGGATTGGCTGCCAACACTGCGCGTGCTTGATCACAGCGGGCAGCAGCTGGAAAGCCCGCGTATAACCCCCGACGGCCTTGTCGTCGGGCGCGCGCCGATCGCGGCGCACGGCGAAGGCACGCTGGTGCTGCTCGATGAGGCGCTGGCCGGAGCGTCGCTGCATATCTACTGGGATGGCTTTGAGGTGCGCGTGGCGCTGGTGCCGCTTGCGCCCGATGATGGCGCTGCCATCGCCTATCAGCTGCCATTTCAGCTCGACGGTGTGCCGCTGGCTGCTTTCGCCGAGCAAGCCTGGCCTTGGGACGCCATGGTGCAGGCGGGGGCGCACTACTTGCTGCTCGAGCGTCCAGCCGTTTCACTGCCGGCCCGCCTCGCAAGTGCCCAGCCTGCGCCGAGCAAGCAGCCAGAGACGCAGAAACCTGCTGTGGCTGGCCCGCCCGCCAGCAGCCAGTTTAACTTGACGCTTGCCCCATCCCGGCCGCGCATCACGCCGGGCCAGCCGCTCAGCCTTACACTACGAGTAGAGTACCGGGCCTACCCTGGCACAGAGCAAATTGCCGAAAACCTGCTGCTGAGCATCGAGGGCGAGCTTGCGCGTTGGATCCCCAAGCCCGAGCAGCGGGTCACGGTTAACCCGGGCGACAGTGACGAATGCACGTTTGAGATCGCCATCCCAAGAACTTCGGAGTGCCCGGCCGGCGGCTACTCAATGCAGCTGAGGGCGCACTCAGAGGTTGGCCAGCGGGTGGAATATACGCAGCTGTCGCGATGGGATGTGCTGCCGTTTGCCGCGGCGTCGCTCGGCATCCGGCCAAAGCTACGCCGGGCGCGCACAGGTGCGCGCTACGCGCTCGATCTGCGCAACACCGGCAATACACCCGCGCGCTACGCGCTCAGCGGTGAAGACGACGAGCAGGCGCTGCGGTTGCGCTTTGCCGACCCCGAGATACTCATTCCTCCAGGACGCCGTCATTCGATTGATCTTGACGTACGGGCGTTGCACTGGCGCTGGCTTGGCATGCCTCTGCGCCGAAGCTTTATTGTCCAGGCTGATGCGCGCCCTGAGGCTGGCTCCCTCGGCCAGGCCGAGCAGGCAAGTGCCGAGGGTTCGCCTAGGCCACTGCTTGCGACATTCGAGCAGCGGCCGATTGTTCCGCTCTGGGCGATTGGGCTGCTCCTGCTCGTACTGCTATTCATCTCGTGTATGTCGTTTCTCTACCGCCAGTTTCCAGCCACGCTGCTGGATCGCGCCTTCGATAACCAGCGCCTGTATGGAATTCTCAACCCTACGCCAACTCCGCTGCCGGCCGTGATACTACCAACCTGGACGCCCCTCCCTTCACCCACCGCGACGCCCACGCCCACCGCGACGCCCACGCCCACCGCGACGCTCACGCCCACCGCGACGCTCACGCCCACGCCTACCGCGACGCTCACGCCCACGCCTGAGCCTACGATTGCGCCGATCACGACCTGCCCGCCACGCTACCTTCCCACGCTGATCGAGGGCAAGGGCGGCGAACCGGGCGAGCTATTCATTGTGTACTTCGACGACCATCCCGTTGGCGGCGGCAACCCGGCCACCGACCTTGTGCGTGCCGATGGGGGGTATACCGCGCTGCTTGTGATTGGCAACGAGCAAAACGGACAGCACATCGTCAGCATCAGGCAGAGCAAGCGTATTCTGGCGCAGTTTAGCTGCTGGCTCGGCGCCACGCCAACAATTCCTCCGAGGGTCGTTATTACTATTCCTACGCCATTGGGTCGCTGAGGCGCGCGCTCACCCCTCGCGCGCCAGCAGCGGGCGGGTGAGCTCGCGCAGGCTGCTGCGCTGGCGGCCGCGCTCGTCGAAGTTCGCGGGCGCGAGCCAGCGCTCGAAGGCGGCCCTGAGCGCCGGCCACTCGCGGTCGATCGCGGCGTACCAGGCGGTGTCGCGGTTGCGGCGCTTGTAGACGCTGGCCTGGCGGAAGATGCCCTCGTACGCGAGCCCTAGGCGCTGGGCGGCCCCGCGCGATGGCGCGTTCAGCGCGTCGCACTTCCACTCGTAGCGCCGGTAGCCCAGCTCAAACGCGCGCCGCATCATCAGGTACATGGCCTCGGTGGCGGCCGGCGCGCGCTGCAGCAGCGGCGAGTAGGCGATGTGCCCTACCTCGATCGAGCCGGCCGCCGGGTCGATCCGCAGGTAGCTCGCCACCCCCACCGCCCGGCCGGTCGCGCCGTCGACGATCGCGTGGAACATTGGGTCGTCGCCCAGGCACGCGCGCTCCATCCAGGCGCGGTACTCGCCCAGGCTGGCGAATGGCCCGTAGGGCAGGTACGTCCACATCCGCGCCTCGGCATCCTGGAGGTTGGCCTCGTGCAGCTCGGCGGCGTGGCGCGTGGGGTCGAGCGGCTCGACCCGGCAGAAGCGCCCGGTCATTGGCTCGCGCGGCGGGCGCGGCGGCGGCGCCCAGTCGGGCAGCGCGAAGCCGATCGGCTGTCCGAGCGGGTTGCGGTCGGGTTCCATGTGCGCTCCGTTTCTGTTTTTGTTTTTGGCGAAGATAGCGTTCAAACAGCGCTCCAGATCATTGCCGAGCACCACCGCGCCGGTGGCCTGGCCGACGCGCGCGGCCAGCGCGCTCTTGCCCGCGCCGCTCGTCCCGGCCATCTGCAGCAGAAAGCGCGGGTATTCGCGGTTGCTCGCGCTCATAGCGTGCGCGTCTGCCCGCCGTCGACATCCACAATCGCGCCCTGGCAGTAGCTCGCCAGCGGCGAAAGCAGAAACGCGACGACGCGGGCGATCTCGGCCGGCTCGCCAAACCGCGCGATCTTCAGCGCCTGGGCCATGCCCTGGGCGGCGCTGGCCTCGTCGACGCCGCGCTCGGCCGCAGCGCGCCGCACCCTGGTGGTCAGCCGGTCGGTGGCGATCGAGCCGGGGTTGAGCGCGTTGACGCGCACGCCATCCTGCACGCCGCGGTCAGCCAGCGCCTTGGTGAAGTTCAGCAGCGCGGCGTTGACCGAGCCGCCGATGGTGAATTCGGCGCTGCCGGTGCGCCCGCCAACGCCCGCGATATTGACGATCGCGCCGCGCGTGGCTTGCAGGTGCGGCCAGGCCGCGCGGCACAGCCGCATCGCGCCAAAAAACTTCAGCGCGAATCCGTCGGCCCACGCGTCATCGCCGAGCGCCAGGAAGTCGCCGCGGGTGGTGGCGCCGGCGTTGTTCACCAGCATGTCGAGCTGGCCGAATGTGCTGATCGCGGCGGCCACGGCGGCGGCTGGCGCCTCGGGCAGACGCAGATCGGCCGGATGCGCGACGCAGCGCGTGGGCAGGGCCGCCGCCAGCTCGGCGAGCTGGCCGGCCGAGCGCGCTACCAGCAGCAGCTGCGCGCCCTCGGCGGCCAGCGCCTCGGCGATCGCTCGCCCGATCCCGCGGCTGGCGCCGGTGACGATCGCGACCTTGCCGGCGAGCTGAAGATCCATGGTTCACCTCGTGCGTAGGCGGCGCGGCTGCGCCGCGAGCGGCGTTGCTGAATTATACACAATGTTGTAGCATGGGCGTGCGGCTTGCCCGCCTCTGCCTGCGCGGCACGGCGCGCTGGCGCCGGCTGGTGTGCGGCGGGCGCGTATGATCGTAAAGCCAGACCCGGCCTACACAAACCGCCGGCGAGATAGCGAGGGAGGGCGTATGGCAAACGACAAGCGGCCCGCGCGCGGCGATCTGCCGGCGCTGCTGTTTGCCACACCGGCCGAGTGGCAGGCCTGGCTGGATCTCCACCACGCCAGCGCGCCGGGCGTGTGGCTGCGCCTGGCGAAGAAAGGCGCGGCCACGCCCACGCCGACATACGACCAGGCGCTGGAGGTGGCGCTGTGCTACGGCTGGATCGATAGCCAGAAGCGCGCCGAAGACGAGCAGCTCTGGCAGCAGAAGTTCACACCGCGCGGCGCGCGCAGCATCTGGTCGAAAATCAACTGCGCCAAGGCCGAGGCGCTGATCGCCGCTGGCCGCATGCATCCCGCTGGCCTCGCCGAGGTCGAGCGCGCGCGCCAGGATGGCCGCTGGGACGCGGCCTACGACGCGGCCGGCAGCGCCAGCGTGCCCGACGATCTGCAGGCCGCGCTCGACGCTAGCCCGGCGGCGCGCGAGTTCTTCGCCACCATCGACCGCACCAATCGCTACGCGATATTGTTCCGCATCCAAACCGCCAAAAAGCCCGAGACGCGCGCCAAGCGCATTGCGCAGTTCGTCGCAATGCTCGAGCGCCACGAGCTGATCTATTAGACTTTTAGGACTTACGCAGTTGGCGCCCTTAGCCTTCGGCAGAGCGGTACTCTATCTCCATATCGTGTCCAATTTCCGCGCGGAGCGCGGAAATTGGACACAGAAGATCAACACGTACCATGCTGCCGCAGGCTCATCGCGTACCCTGAGCAGGCCGAAGCACGCACGTGCGTAACTCACTATTCCAATTTCTGCGTCCCTAACTGCGCAAATCATTGAAATAACCCTCACAAAATATCCACAGATGCGCGCTTGCGCGGTTTGCATAGGCTTACGCCGAGTTATGCTATAATACGCACGCTTCACCGCTATTTCATAATAAAAACAATGACGACGAGCTATAGTTCGATCTCATTTCAGCAGATCGCCGCGAGCTACAATGCGATCAACGCGCTGCCGGCCGATGCCGCCGTCAGCGTCGGCCGGGCGATCGTGGGCATCGCCGGGCCGGGCGCGCGCGTGCTCGATATGGGCTGTGGCGCCGGGCGCGTGGCGCTGCCGGCTGCGGCCGCGGGCGCGTGGGTGGTCGGCGCCGATCTCGAGCTGGCCATGCTGCGCGCCGCGCAGGCGCAGGCACAGCCGGGCGCGGGCGCGGCGTTTGTGCGCGGCGATATCGTGCGTATGCCGTTTGCCGGCGCAAGCTTCGACGCGGTGCTGTCGATCAATGTGCTGCACCTGGTGCCGGCCTGGCAGGCCGCGCTGGCCGAGGCGCGGCGCGTGCTGAAGCCCGGCGGCGTGCTGGTGCAGGGCCGCGACTGGCTCGACCCGGACTCGTGCGCCGGGATGCTGCGCGGCAAGCTGCGCGAGGTGGTGATGGCGCTCGAGCCGGGGCTGCGGCCCACCGCCGCCGCCGCGCCGCAGGTGCTGGCGCGCGAGCTGGCCCAGATGGGCGGCGCCACTGAGCCCGAGAGCGTCGCCGCCACCTGGAGCACGCCGCTCAGCCCGCGCGACGTGCTTGATCAGATGGCGGCGCGCACCCACAACGAAACCTGGATGCTCTCGGACGATCTGCTGGCCGCCGCGCTTGAGCGGCTGCGCGCCTGGGCCGATGAAACCTGGAGCGACCCCGCCGCGCCGTCGCCGGTCGAGCGCCGCTTTACCCTGGCGGTCACGCGTGGGCTGAAGTAGCCGCGCCGCCATACCAGGCTCCGCCTGCTCGTGCTCGCTTGCGTGTGCGCCGCCCCCGCTTCGACCGGCGCCACACAAGCAGCGGCACGTTCTTGTGTGTGCAATGTTTCTGCGCGTAGCTCGAAACACGTAACCAGGGCAAGGAGGCCACGATGCTTTCGTCGATCGGGCGTTTTCTGCGGGCCTGTCTCCGCGCGATCCAGCTCACGCTGCCCAAGATCGGCATTGGCTGGATGTTCGCGCTGCTCACCAGCAACTTCAACCGGATCGCAATCTACGAGCTGGGCGTGCTGGCGGTGCTGGTGACGACGATGATCGGCCTGTATCACTTCCTCTCGCCGTTCCAGGTGTTCTTCGGGCGGCTGGCCGACCGCCGGCCGATCTTCGGGTTTCGGCGCAGCCCGTACCTGCTGCTAGGCCTGCTGGTGTCGAGCGCGGTGTTCCCGCTGCTGCCGTCGGTGGCGGTGGCGATGGGGCGCGGCTCGCTGGCGGCGGTGCTGGCCGGCTTTGCGCTGCTGCTGCTGTTCGGCGTGGGCTTCGCGGCTGCCGGCAGCGCACACCTGGCGCTGATCGCCGATACCACCACCGAGCGCTCGCGTGGCTTGGTGGTGGCGCTGGTGTGGACGGTGCAGATCGCCAGCGTGATCGTGTCGGCGGCGGTGATGAAGGCCCTGATGCCATCCTACGACCCGGCGGCGATGCAGCGGCTGTACAACTACACCCCGGCGATTGCGCTTGCCTCGGGCGCGCTGGCGGTGCTGGGCCTCGAGCGGCGGCTGCGCGGCCACGACCTGGCCGCAACCGTCGCGGCTGCGCGCGCGGCCGGGCCGCAGGGCGGCGCGCTGGCGGCGGCGCTGGGCCTGCTGCGCGGCAACCGGGTGGTGCGCGCGTTCTTCGGCTTTATCATCTGCTCGACGCTCGGCGTGTTCCTGCAGGACACCATCCTCGAGGTGTTTGGCGCCGAGGTGCTGCACATGTCGGTGCGCGAGACAACCTCGTTCCAGCAGATCTGGGGCGGCGGCGTGCTGGGCGCGATGCTGCTGGCCGGCGCGCTGGCCAGCTTTGTGCCGGTGAACAAAAAGCTGGTCGCGGCGATCGGCGGCGTCGGCACCACCGCCGGCCTGCTGCTGCTGACCGGCGCGGCGCTGAGCGCTAGCCGCGCGCTGATCTGGCCGGCGCTGATCGTCATGGGCGTGTTCACCGGGCTGTACACGCTCGGCGCGCTCTCGACCATGATGGAGCTGACGGTCGAGGGCGCGACGGCGACGTACATGGGGCTGTGGGGCCTGGCCCAAGCGCTCGGCAACGGGCTCTCGGCGGTGGCGGCCGGCGCGCTGCACTCTGCACTGATCGACAGCGGGCTGCTGGCGGCGGGCGCGGGCTACGCCGCGATCTTCGCGATTGAGGCCGGGCTGATGTTCGCGGGCGTGATCCTGCTCGGCGGCGTCGACGTGGCCGAGTTCCGCGGCCTGAGCCGCAGCGATATCACGCACGCACTTGAGCTGGAGGCCGCCTGATGCGCGTCAAGCTACAATTCATGCTCTCGAAGTTCGGCATCGCCTGGATGTTCGCGCTGGTGACGATCAACTACAACCGCGTCGCGATCTACGATCTGGGCATCAGCGCCGCGCTGGTGGCGACGATGATTGGGCTGTACCCGTTCTTCGGCCCGCTCCAGCCGCTGTTCGGCCGCGTCACCAGCCGCTACCCGATCCTGGGCTACCGCCGCTCGCCCTACCTGCTGCTGGGCATGCTCGCCGGCAGCCTGGTGTTCCCGCCGCTGCCGGCCGTCACTCGCGCGATCGCCGGCGGCTCGGCCGGCGCGGTGGCGCTGGGCTTCGGCCTGTTCTTTGTGTTTGGCGCCAGCATCGCGCTGATGGCTAACACCTACCTCGACCTGGTGGCAGAGTGCACTACCGAGGCGACGCGCGGCGGGATGTTTGCGGCGGCCTGGACCGGCCAGACGGCGATTATTGTGGTGTGGGCGCTGATCTTCCGCGCGCTGATGCCCACCTACAGCCCGGCCGCGATGCAGCTGCTGTATAACCTGACGCCGCCGCTGGTGATGGCGCTGGCGCTGCTGAGCGTGCTCGGCCTCGAGCGGCGGCTCGCGCCCGGCGAGCTGGCGCGGCTACGCGCGGCCGAGGCTGCCGCCGCCGACGCGGGCGCGCTGCGCGCCTCGCTCGACCTGCTGCTGCCTAACCCGGCGGCGCGGCGCTTCTTCACGTTTATCGCGCTGTCGTTCCTGGGCATCTTTCTCACCGACACGCTGCAGGAGGTGGCCGGCGGCGAGCTGTTCGGCATGAGCGTGGGCGAGACCACGGTGTTCCAGCAGATCTTCAATGGTACCGTGACGGTCGGGATGGCGCTGGCGGCGATCTTCGGCGCGCGGCTGGCCGGCGCGCAGCCCGGCGCCGATGGACGCCGGCCGGCTATGCCGGCGCTGCCACTGCCGCTGAAGCGGCGCGTCGCCACGATCGGCGGCGCCGGCGCCACTGCCGGGCTGCTGCTGCTGGCGCTGGCCTCGGCGCTCGGCGCGCGCTGGCTGGTGAACCCGGCCTGGGCGATCACCGGGCTGTGCGTCGGCCTGTTCACCATGGCCGCCGTCACCATGATGTCCGAGATGACTGTGGCGGGCCAGACGGGCCGCTACCTCGGGCTGTGGAGCCTGGCCCAGGCGATCGGCCTGGGGTCGTCGTTTATCCTCAGCGGCCTGCTGCACGACGCGATCATCCGCAGCGGGCTGCTGGCCGCGCCGGCGGGCTACGCCGCGATCTTCGGCATCGAGGCGGCCTGCATGGTCGCGTGCCTGCTGGCGCTGCGCGGCGCCAGCGTCGACGAGCTGCGGCGCGGCGCACGCGCCCCCGCCAGCACAGCCGCCGCCGTCGCGCTGTAGGGCCTGGCCCCACTGCGGCCGCGCGGGCCGGGCGCCTGCCCTGGCTGCCGCAGCGCCGCCGTGGCCGAGAGACGCTTTTCGCAATAGGAAGTGCATGCGACCATCGATCAACGTGATCTCGGCCGAGCTGATCGGCCAGGTGCTCGACGAGGCCAAACGCATCTTGGCCGAGATCGGCGTCGAGGTGCGCGGCCCCGCACTGCGCCAGCACCTGCTTGAGCTGGGCCTGGCCGAGCGCGACACCGCCGGCGATGGACTGCGCGTCCTGTTTCCGCCCGACGTGGTCGACCGGGCGCTGGCCAGCGCGCCGCGCGAGTTCCTGCTGTACGGCCGCGACGGCCAGCCGCACGCCACGATCGGCGGCGACCACGTGCATTTCACGCCTGGATCGTCGGGCCTGAAGATCCTCGACCACCGCAGCGGCGAGACGCGCCCGGCCAGCACGCGCGACTTCGTCGAGTACGCGCGGCTGTGCGATGGCCTCGAGCACATCGCCAACCTCGCCACCGCCTTTTCGACCAACGACATCGAGCCGCAGGTGAGCGACGCCTGGCGGCTGTACCTGGCGCTGACGAACTCGCGCAAGCCGGTCGTCAGCGGCGCGTTTACCGAGCACGGCGTGCCGCGCATGGCCGAGCTGATGCAGCTGTTCCGCCGCGACCGCGCCGACCTGATCGCCCGGCCGATGTCGATCTTCACGATCACTGCCACCGGCTTCTTTCGCTACGGCGAGGACTCGTGCCAGAACCTGCTCGACTGCGCGGCGTACGGCATTCCAATCGAGATCGTGCCGGTGACGCTGATGGGCCTGATCGCGCCGGTGACGCTGGTGGGCGCCACGGTGTTCCACACCGCCGACGTGCTGGCCGGCGTTGTGATGGCGCAGCTGGTGAAGCCGGGCACGCCGGTGCTGTTTGGCGGCGCGCCGGCCACCTTCCACATGAAAACCGCGCAGTCGCCTATGGCCGCGATCGAGGCGCTGTACCTCGACGTGGCGTACGTGGCGGTGGGGCGCGCGCTCGGCCTGCCGACCCAGAGCTACATGGCGCTGGGCGAGGGCAAGTTCATCGACGCGCAGGCCGGCGCCGAGACGTTTGGCGGCGCGCTGCTGGCCGCGCTCGCCGGCGTCAACTCGGTGTCGGGGCCGGGCATGCTCGATTACGTGCTGACATTCAGCCTGGCCAAGCTGGTGCTCGACGACGAGCTGTGCGCCCAGGCGCTGCACTTCACGCGCGAGCTGGCGGTGAAGGACGACCTGCCGACGCTCGACCTGGTGCGCGGCGTGCTGGCCGAGAAGCATCTGCTGACGCACGAGCACACGCTGAAGCACTGGCCGGGCGAGCTGTACCTGCCCGGCCCGCTGTACGATCGCACCAACCGCGAGCAGTTCGCCAAGGCCGGCGGCCACGAGCTGATCGCCCGCGCCAACGCCGAGGTCGACCGCCGGCTGGCGGCGTTTGTGTCGCCCGCGACCGACCCGGCGGCCGAGGCCGAGATGCTGCGGATCATCCGCGCGGGCATGCGCAACCCCGATGCCGCGCTGCCGGCGGTGCCGCCGCCTGCGCTGCCTGGCGCCGCCGCGCCCGCCGACCCGGCCGACCGCCGCGCGGCCCGCAGGCGCGAGCGCGGGCGCTAATGCTGCCGCTCCTGGGGTTTCGACGTG
Organism: Kouleothrix sp.; assembly: GCF_046328425.1. Taxonomy (NCBI): domain Bacteria; kingdom Bacillati; phylum Chloroflexota; class Chloroflexia; order Chloroflexales; family Roseiflexaceae; genus Kouleothrix; species Kouleothrix sp. Next base: position 5,086 of record NZ_JAXLWP010000052.1, on the reverse strand, counting down.
ACACGGCACGGGCGCGATATATCGCGCCCGTGCCTCTTTGCAGCAATATAATAATTCTTGCAATGCTGCATCTGGATTAATACCACACCAGCGCGGCGCTGATACGCGCAACCGCTCGCTCGATCAGCGGGCGGTCGGCCGGCTGAATTGCCGGGCCGAGCAGCTCGGCGGTGGCGCGGTATAGCGCCAGCCCGGCGCGCACCTGCTCCCGCAGCGTGGGCGCCTCGCCGCCGGCCTCCTCCACGCCAAATGCCGCGCGCCGCAGTCGCACCCACTCGCTCGCGGGGCCAAGCTCGGCGGCCAGCGCGTCGAAGAAGGCGTTGTCGCTGCCGAGCAGGATGCCGCGCTGCACCTGCACCACGCGCGAGAGCCCCCACGAGCAGCCGTGGCGCGCGTTCAGCATGCGGCCGGCATCGCCGCGGCGCAGGCCCTCGAGCCCTTTGTGCACCTCTTCGACCCAACCCACCATCTGGGCGCTGGCCCACGCGTCGGCGCGCGCCTGCATCGCCGCGTCCCACACAAACGCGCGCGCCCGCCGCTGAATCGCCGCGAACAGCCCGTCGGGGTCGTGCAGCGCCTGGCCGGCGCGCAGCCCGGCGATGCTTTCGACTGCGTGCTCGGGCCGCTCGAAGCACGCCGCGACGTCGGCCGGGCCAACCGTGCCGACAACCACCAGCGTGTCGTCGATCAGGTGCGATCCGTCGCCGGAGAGGCCGTGGTCATCGCGCGCGGCGAAGCGCGCCAGGTCGATGTCGCTGTACGGCCCGGCGTCGCCGCGCGCGTAGCTGCCCATCACCACCAGCGCGCGCGCGGCGGGGTGGCCGAAGCGGCCGATCAGCTCGGCGGGGTCGATCGGTAGCTGCACTGCCATCCTTTCTGCCTGCGGCAGCAGGGTACTGCCTATCTTCTCCCCCTCTCCTGCCGTCTCCACGCAGCGCAGGGATGGAGTTTCTGGTTGGCTGGTGCTGGCTTGGCCAGCGGCGCCATCTGTGCGAACTGTGCGAACTGTGGATGATCGAGCTATTCGAAGGACGCACTGCTAGGCGCCTGGCGCCCGTGCGACAAACACGCCCCAGCGCTGCTCGCCGGCCTGCGCGCGCGCCAGCTTGGCGCGCCAGCTCGCCGCCAGCTCGTCGCGCTCGTGGGCGGGCAGGCCGCTGGCGGGGATGCGCGCCAGCTCGGCCGCGAGGATCGCCGCGAACTCGGCGGTGCGGTCTTCGGCCGCCAGCACCACCAGCCCCGCGCCGGCCATCAGGTCACGGTACTCGCCGGCGGTCGCCAGCGCGTAGCCGCGCGCCGCGACGTAGGCCGCGAACTCGTGGCTGGGCCGCCCGTCGCCGCGCAGGTAGTCGCTGAACACCAGCTGGCCGCCGGGCCGCAGGCACGCCGCTAGCACCGCGAACATGCGTGGCTTGTCGTGGATGTGCAGGAACACATCGCGGCTGTGCACCAGGTCGTAGGGCGCGGGCGGCGCGTACGCCAGGATGTCGGCGTGCTCGAATGTGACGCGCTCGCTCAGCCCGGCGGCGCGGCAGCGCTCGGCCGCCAGCGCCAGCATGTTGCGCGAAAGATCGATACCGTGGACGCGCGCGCCGCGCTCGCGCGCCAGCAGAAACGCCGCGCCGCCCAGCCCGCAGCCGACGTCGAGCGCCAGCGCGCCGGGCGCGACTGTGGCCGCGCCGAGGATCGCGCGGGCGGTTGCCTGCCCGCCGGGGCTGATGAAGCCCGGCCCGTAGATCGCCTCGTACTTGCGGATGGCGTCGCGCGTGTACTGGCCGTCGTCGAGGGTTTGCGCGCTGGGCATGGCCAACCTCTTGCTGCTCGGCTGCTCGCTTTTGCGCGAGGCCGGGCTTTGCTTCAATTCATAAGCTCGCATATCTTCCTGGCGAGCCGAGCGCGCCCGCCTACGCAAGCGAAGGCTGCACTACGCGCTTGCTCCCGATTGGCGAGCGTAATTTCGGAACATCATCCCTGTTGCCGGCCGCATCCCGACTTTGGCGTAAAACGGCTGCAGCTCCACATCGCACAGCAGATCGATCATATACAGATCGTGCAGGCGCGCGAGCATTCGCCGCATCAGCTCGCTCCCGATGCCTTGATCTTGATAGCCCGGTAGGATTTCGAGGAGCGGGATATACGCACACAGGATACCGTCGCTCAGGGCGGTCACAAATCCTACGACGTGTTGGGATTGGTCGTCGATTGCGAGGATGATATGCTGGCTGTGGCGCAGCAGCTGGTAGTGAGTTTCAGGCGTGGGCGGATCGGGCCAGCCTACGAAGAAGCCCCTCAGGTGCTCCGCAGTGATACCGTCGAGCGTATCTTGAAACATAATCATGGCCAGCCTCCGCTTGCGCGAGCCATTTGAGCGCAGCTCACTCGCCGGCAGGCGGCTGCCACAGCTCGACCTTGTTGCCCTCCGGGTCGATGACCCAGGCAAACTTGCCGTACTCCGTGTCGTCGGTGTTTCCAACGACATTGCAGCCTTCGGCGTGCAGCGCTTCGACAAGTGCGACGAGGTCGTCGACGCGGTAATTGATCATGAACGAGGCGGCGCTTGGCGCAAACTGGTCGCTTTCCTCGGGCGCAACCGACCAGACAGTCGTTCCGCCGGTGGGCTTGCCATCCGCGTCGGCCCAGCTGAACGCAGTGCCGCCCCATTCCTGCACGTCGATGCCCAGATGACGCTTGTACCACGCCTGTAGCGCAGGGGCATCCTTGGCCTTGAAAAAGATGCCGCCGATGCCAGTGACTCGCTTCATGGTAACCTCCGATGTGTGATCATAAGATAGCGCCGCTGCAGGGCGTATTTGCATTCGATGTTTCTGATGTCGTTCGGCGGTTTGGGCGGATACGCGCCGCTGGCGTGGCGGCTTAGTCGCGCCGCAGGAGCGCGAGGCGCACGCCCAAGCCAATCAGCACCGCGCCGGTGGCGCGCTGGCGCCACACGGCAAAGCGCTGATTGCCCGCCAGCCAGCTGCGCAGCATGCTCGCGATCAGCGCCAGCATGGTTTCATACCCCATATCCAGCAGCGCGAGCAGACCGCCCAAGACGACAAATTGGGCAAACACCGAGCCGCGCTGCGGGTCAACAAACTGCGGCAAGAAGGCCAGAAAGAACAGGGCAACTTTCGGGTTGAGAATACCGGTCGCAACTGCCTTGGCAAACAGCTGGAGCGGCGTGCTGTGCGGAAGCGAGTGGAGGGGCGATGCATGCGGTGTGTCTCTAAGCGCCTGCAAGCCCAGATACACAAGGTAGGCGGCGCCAAGATATTTCACGATCGCAAACGCGATGGCCGATGTGGCCAGGATGGCCGAGATACCTACTGCGGCAGCAAGCGCGTGGATGAGCGTCCCGATATTGAGCCCGAGCGCGGTCATAATGCCGGCGCGGCGGCCATCGCTCACCGTGCGCGCCAATACGAGCGCCTGCGCCGGGCCGGGCGCAAGAATAATGGCGATACTTGCCATGACAAAGGTGATGAGCGTCGCTGTCGCAAACATTCACGTCTCCACTATGCGCGAGGGGGCTAACGAGCCAGCAGAGTATATCACGCACAGCCGTGAAAATGGATCGTGCGCGGGTCGGATCACTGCTGGTGGAGTGAAGCCTCCGTCCAACTGCCGGGCCTGTCGGCCGCGCACAAAACAAAAGTGGTCAAACGGAGCTGGTATGAGAAGGGGTATGGACGCGGTATATCGCGCCCGTACTCGCGCAGGTTCATGCTGTTGGCTGGTTACGCTGTCGATTGGTGTGCGGCGCAAGATGGCTCAACACGCGATGCCACATGGCAACAATCAGTACATGCCCTGCATCGGGCACAATGCGCCAGACGATGAACAGCGATGCGCCTGCCGTGCTCATGCTGCAGTATTTCGACCGACGATGCTGGCATTGAAGGTATTCCTTCTGTTCATCACACGAGTTACGTTGTGGGGGTTCGGGGCGGCAAAGCCGCCCCCAAAAACTTCCTTTTTGGCTGGTCGCGGCCCCCCGTGGCCGCGACCAGCCAAAAAAGAGTGATGTTGGAGGGCCCAAGCCCTCCAAGCCTCCGACGCGGGAGAACACCGCGTAGCTCGTGTTCATCCGACGTTCGGGCTACGGTTGCAGATCAAGCGACGCTTTGCCGCTTTCCGGGTCGAACGGCACCGATTCATGATCATGCGTGATCATCCACGTGCCGTCAATTTTGCGCAGGCACAGGGTCGCCCGCACCCACATGCTGATGTTCGTTCTATCTGTCCTCGTTCCGCTGACGTGGTAGAGGTAGTGGCAGAAGGCTACATCATCGCCCGTCGTGATGCTCAGGTCGCGTACCTCGTAGCCGATCGGGCCATCGTACAAAGCGAACCATTCCTTCGTGCGCGCTTGAACCGTATCTGCTCCGCTGTAGCGCAGCGGGTTGACGACATCGAACATCAGGATACCTGGCGCGTGATGCGACATGGCTGCGCTGACGTCCTTGGCATGCACTGCCTTGACCCGATCCTCGATCAGCATGCGAATCTGGCTCTCATCAGGCATACGGCTCTTTTCGGTTGTCATATCGTCTCCCTTCTTCACGTTGTAAGGGACTCGGAAAGTCCACATCATCCCGTTTCTATCACCCCGGATCTGGCTGCAAGAATGATGCCGAACGATATTGTATTGCCCGCTAGGACTGCGGGTCGAACTGGAAGACGCGCAGCTCCTGGGCGCAGCGGCAGGCCCTTGCGATGCGCGCGGCCCAGGCTATGGCCTCCGCGCGCGAAGGCAGCTCGAGCACAGTGAAGCCGCCGTCGAGTGGGGGCGCCCATGGGTAGCCGCCTTCAGCGACCGTGCCGTCGGCCGAGACGAGTGTTGGCGGCACGTCTTCGTCGATGCCGCCGCCGAAGACGTAGACGCCGGCGGCCTTTGCTTCGTCGATCACCGCGTGTGCGTCGCGGCCGACCGCTTCCCACTCTCCGTCTGGCACGGCCATCGCCGCGCTGGGGAAGGAGATCAGATACTTGGCCATGCTGCTGCTCCTTGTATGTACAGGAGTTATACCAACTCCGTTTGATTACTTGTGTTTTCTTGTGCGGCGCCCCCCAAAAACCCGCGCCC
>NZ_JAXLWP010000051.1:0-22704 GCF_046328425.1 Kouleothrix sp. | reverse complement strand
ATAACAGAACTTACGCGGTGCGCGTTTTTGCCTTCGGCAGAGCTGTACCTTTCATGGATGGTGCTGAGATTTTGGCGCAAAGCGCCAAAATCTCAGCACAAAAGAAAGCGAAGTACCATGGATCGGTCTATCGGGTATTGTTTGCCTGCAAAAAGTACAGGAGCCAGGATGATCTACACGATAACGCCCAACCCCGCGCTCGACCGCACGCTCACCGTGCCGGCGATCGTCTTCGACGAAATGGTTCGCGCCAGCGAGTCGCAGCTGGACCTTGACGGCAAGGGTGTAAATGTATCGAAGGCGCTGCGCGCGCTGGGCGACGAGACGGTGATCATGGGGTTTGCCGGCGGCGCAGCCGGCGCGATGCTGACGCAAGGGCTGCACGCCCTGGGCTTCGCGGCCGACTTCACAGCCGTGGCGGGCGAGACGCGCACCAACACAATCATTATCGACGCGGCGTCGCGACGCTATGTGAAGGCCAACGAGGCTGGCCCGCAGATTAGCCCCGCCGAGCTCGCGGCGCTCGGCAGGCGCGTAGCCGAGCGCGCGCGCCCCGGCGACCTATGGATCATGGCCGGCAGCCTGCCGCCGGGCGCGCCGGCAGAGCTCTACGCGCGGCTGATCGAGCTCGTGCAGGCGGCCGGCGCGCGCGCGCTGCTCGACAGCAGCGGAGCGCCGCTGCGCGCGGGCTGCGCGGCTCGGCCGTTTCTGGTGAAGCCAAACGCCGACGAGGCCGCCGAGCTGACCGGCGAGGCGATCGACGGCGACGCCGCCGCCGTACGCGCGGCGCGGGTGTTTCTAGCGCAAGGGATCGAGCTGGTAGCGCTGTCGATGGGCGCCGAGGGCATGCTGCTGGCCGCGCGCGACGCGCTGATCCGCGCGCGGCCGCCGCAGGTGCGCGCGCTCAACCCGGTGGGCGCCGGCGACGCGCTGATGGCCGGCGTAGCCTGGGCGCTCGCGCGCGGCATGGCAATCGAGGAGCTTGCGCGCTGGGGTGTAGCAAGCGGCACGGCGGCGGCAATGCACGCAGGCACCGGCGCAGCAACACGCGCCGAGGTTGCGGCGATCTACGAGCAGGTGCGTGCCGAGCGGATCGACGCGTAGCTCAGCTCAGGCGCGGCGGGCCTTTGCGAATGCGGGCGCGCTGCTCTTCGATCGGGCCACGGTCGTTGTTGAAGTTTTCGAGCCACCACGTAACACCCGCCGCCGCGTACTGCTCGGCCAGATCGCGATCGGCCGCCGCATCGCGCCCGGCGGTGATGCCGGCGTGCACGAGATCGTAGGGCTGCGCCTGGCGCTCGGCGGGCCGCTGCGAGCGCACATACTCGGCGACGGCGCGCAGATCCTCGGGCGGCATCTGCTCGGTCTCGGGCAGGCCACGCCCGATCGGAAACGCGCCATCCCAGGCGGCGGCGCGGCGGAACGGCTTTTTGTTCGGCCACACGCCGGCCACCCAGATCGGCACGCGCGGCTGGGCCGGAGGCGGCAGAAAGCGCGCATTCGCGACGCGGTAGTGTGCGCCGGTGTAGCTCAAAGGCTCGCCGCTGAGCAGGCCGGAAAGCACGGCCAGGCCCTCGTCGAGCATCTCGCCGTGCGCCCGGTCGTCGCCCGGCTCGCCGAAGCTGCTGTACTCATCGCCGGCGCCGATACCGACGCCCAGGGTCAGCCGGCCGCGCGACAGCCGATCGAGCGTCGCGACCTCGCGCGCCAGCTTCCAGGGCCGCCGGCGCGGCAGCGGCGTCACCATAGGCCCGAGGCGCAGCGACGCCGTGCGCAGCGCCACTGCCGCCAGCATCAGCCACACGTCGGAGAGCACCACGGGCCAGCCAGCGCCAATGTGATCCCAGATGAAAAAGCCATCCCAGCCGGCCTGCTCGGCCTCGTAGGCCAGCTCGGCGACAAAGTGTGGGTCGGCGAAGCTGGGGCCGCGGGCGTTGGCCGGGCCATAGTTCGGGATATCGACGGCAAATTGCATGCTGTTTCCTTTCAAGGCGAGGGTACAATACCACAGCCCGCCAGGAATTGCCACCGGCGGCGAGCTAGCATAGAATAGCACGGCTCGGGCGCGAGCCACAAACAAGCTAGAAAGAACCGAACCAGTGATGAGCTACCAGATCCGCGCCGCCCGCGCGGCCGAAGCCGAGCGCATCCTCGAGCTTTTGCCGCGGCTGGCCGCGTTCAGCATCCCGGAGCGGCGCACGCCGGAGCACCTGTGGCAGGGCGATGCCGAGCTGCTGCAGCAGTGGGCGCGCGGCGGCGCGCCGCAGTGCCTGGTGCTTGTGGCCACGGCCGGCGACGAGGCGATCCTCGGCGTGGCGATGGCGAGCCTGCGCGAAGAGCTGCTGAGCCACGCGCCGAGCGTGCACCTCGAAGTGCTGGCGGTGCGCGGCGATGCCGAGGGGCGCGGCATCGGCAAGGCGCTCGTGTCGGCGATCGAGCAGGCGGCGCGCGAGCGCGGCGCCACAAGCATGACGCTGCACGTATTCGCCACGAACCACCGCGCGCGCGCCGTGTACGAGCAGCTCGGCTACGACGGCGAGCTGCTTCGCTACATCAAGCACTTCGAGTAGGCTGCGCCTGGCGCTTACGCGCGCTCAAGCCGCCAAAGCGCCTCCCAGGGCTGCCGCATCGCCTGGGCCAGCTCGGCATAGGCGGCGTAGCCGGCACGGTAACGCGCGCTGGCGGCCGGGTCGGGCGTGTAGCGCCGCTCGATCGACACCGCCCGCGCCACCGCGTCGGCGGCATCGGCATAGGCGCCAACCCCAATTCCGGCGCTGAGCGCCGCGCCGCGCGCGCCGATCTCGCGGCCGCGCGGCACCTCGATCGGCAGCTCAAGCACGTCGGCAAACATCTGCGCCCACACCGGGCTGCGCGCGCCGCCGCCGATCATGCGGGCGAACGCGGGCGCAGCGCCAGCCAGCAGCCGCTCGAGCTGGGCGCGGTGGCCGTAGGCCACGCCCTCAAACAGCGCGCGCAGCAGGTCGGCGCGGGTGTGCCAGCCGGCCAGGCCGTAGAAGCCGGCGCGGGCGGCGGCCTGTGTGTTCGAGCCGTAGAGAAACGGGTGAAACACCAGCGACGTAGCAGCGGGCGCGCGAGCGGCCACTTTCTCGCCGCAGACCTCGTAGGCCGAGACGCCGCGCGCCTGCGCTTCGGCGCGCTCCTCGGCGCAGAACTCGCGCACGAACCACTCGAGGTTGGCGGCCGAGCTAGGGCTGGCGTCGATCGTCAGCCAGCGGCCGAGCGTATAGCAGGCGCTGAATAAGCCGGGCCGCGCTTCGGCCGGGGCGCGCGCCACCAGCGCGTTGACGCCCCAAGTGCCGACGGTGGCGCACAGCTGCCCCAGCTCGATCGCGCCTGCCCCAAGCGGCCCGGCACAGGCGTCGAACATCCCGGCTGCCACTGGCGTCCCGGCGCGCAGCCCGGTCTCGCGCGCGGCGGCGCCCACCACCCGCCCGACGAGCGCGCTGCTCTCGTGGAGCGGCGGCAGCGCGCCGGCCACCTCGGGAATGCCGAAAGACTCGAGCAGCTCGGGCGCGTAGCCGCGCGTACGCAGGTTCAGCAGGCCGGCCGCGCTCATGTCGCCGAAATCGCTGGCGGGCACGCCGGTGAGCCGGCTGGTCACGAAATCTTTGATCAGCAGCACCGCGCCGATCCTGGCGTAGGCGGCAGGCTCGTGCAGCTTGAGCCAGCGCAGCAGCGCCGGCGGCTGGGCAGCGTAGGGCGTCTGGCCGATCGCAGGGCGCACCGCGTCGAGCACGCCGCGCGCCTGCCAGCCGGCGATCACGTCGGCGGCGCGCGTATCCATCGAGAGGATGCCGGGGCGCAGCGGCAGGCCGCGCTGGTCGAGCAGGTACAGGCCATTGCCGTAGCCGCACGCCCCGATCGCGGCGATATCGCCCGGGCGGGCGCCGGAAGCTTCGAGCGCGGCGCGGATGGCCGCAGCGGTGTCGCGCCACAGCTCGTCGGCCGGCCGCTCGGCCCAGCCGGGGCGCGGGTAACACACGGCGGCCTGGCGCGCAGCCGAGCCGACCACCGCGCCAGAAAGGTCGAACACCACCACCTTCGAGACGGTGGCACCGTTGTCGATCCCCAGCAGATATTCGGGCATGCGCACCCTCCTGCGGCGTGGCCAGCCGTGCGTGCTATAATGCGGCGGCGCCGGCCTCGTGAATACGACACGCAAGGATACCACAATGCACATCGACCAGCTCGAAACTCCGGTGGCGGTGGTGGATCTCGACCGGCTTGAGGCAAACATCGCGCGCCTTCAAGCCTACCTGAGCCAGCACGGCATCGCCAACCGGCCGCACATCAAGACGCACAAGATCCCCGAGATCGCGCACATGCAGCTGGCAGCCGGCGCGGTGGGCATCACCTGCCAGAAGATCGGCGAGGCCGAGATCATGGCCCAGGCCGGCATCCGCGATATCTTTCTGCCCTACAATATCGTGGGCGAGGCCAAGCTCGAGCGGCTGATGCGGCTGGCGCACCGCGCCCGGCTGAGCGTCACTGCCGACTCGGAGGCGACGGTGCGCGGGCTCGCGGGCGCGGCGCGCCGCGCCGGGCTACGGCTGCCGGTGCTGGTGGAGTTCGACGGCGGCGCGGCGCGCTGCGGCGTGCAGTCGCCACACGAGGCCGCCGAGCTAGCGCGCGTGATCGCCAGCAGCGACAGCCTCGAGTTCGGCGGGCTGATGACCTTCCCGACAAACGAGCGCACCGAGCCATTCGCGCGCGCGGTGATCGACTTGCTCGCGCCCGACGGCATCGCGGTGGCGCGCGTCAGCGGCGGCGGCACGCCCCAGATGTGGCACGCCCACGAGCGCCCGCTGGTGAACGAGCACCGTGCCGGGATGTATATCTTCGGCGATCGCAACACGATCGCGTCGGGCGCCGTCACGCCCGACACCTGCTCGTTTCGCGTAATCACCACCGTGGTAAGCCGGCCGACCGCCGATCGCGGCATTCTGGACGGCGGCAGCAAGACGTTCTCGTCGGATCTGCTGGGGCTCGAAGGCCACGGGCAGATCGTCGAGTACCCCGAGGCGCGCTTCTACGCGATGTCGGAAGAGCACGGCCACGTTGATTTTTCGGCCTGCGCGCGCAAGCCGGCGATCGGCGAGCGCGTCAGCGTGATCGTAAACCACTGCTGCCCGGTGGTGAACCTGTTCAACCAGCTGATAGGCGTGCGCGGCGGCCTGGTCGAGGTGGTGTGGCCAGTGGCGGCGCGGGGCGGGGCGGCCGATGGCGCGCCCCCCCCCCCCCGCCCCCCCCGCCCCCGCACGTGGGAGTGGGGGGTAGGGGGGGTGAGGTGCGGTCGCGGCGGCGACCGCACCTCACAGCCAGATGTGTCACCCCCTCCCCTGACAGGGGAGGGGGAAGGGGGAGGGGTCGACAGACGTTGCACCAGCCCTGCGCTGTTCGCCAGGGCTCGTGCAACACAATAGCAGGTATACAAAAAAAGGCGCCGGCCAGCGTATGCTGGCCGGCGCCCGCGCTGCCAATGGCTACGGCGTGGCCGTCACGCTCGTATCCGAGCCGCTCGTGCTGGTCGGGCTCATATCGGTCGTCGTCGTGCCGGTCATCATACCGGTGTCGGTGATCGAGCCGGTGCCCGGCACAGTGGTGCCGACAGTCGTGCCGGTGTCGGTGCTGGTGCTTGTCTCGGCGCCAGTGCCGCCAGTGCCCGTGCCGGTGCTCGTCTCCATCGGCAAGGTCGCGCTGGTCGGGATCGTCGCTGGTGTGGTTTCGCCAGTGCCAGTGCCGCCAGTGCCGGTCGAGGCGCTGCCGCAGCCGGCGAGTGCCAACGCGCCGGCCAGGGCCAGCACGCTAAGAAATGCCCATCGGTTCCGCATGATTGTTTCTCCTTTGCTCTTCTCTGCCGGGTGGGTGCGTCTCACCCACCCGACCTCTCTGGCTTGAGCAAGTGGCGTGCCAACTAGCGCCTTGCCTTGGCCGGCAAAGAACATTCGGGTTTACGCGGTTGGCGCACTCGGCTTTCGGCAGAGCGCTTCTTGCTTCTGTAGCAGTGTGCGGTTTTCCGTGCGGAACGCGGAAAACCGCACACATAGAGATAGAGAGTACCATGCTGCCGCAGGCAAACATCCCGCTGCGTAAATCATAAAAATACAAGCACGCGGCCAGCGCCTGGCCGCGTGCTGTGTGCCTCAGGAATACCCTGCTACGGCTGCGTGCCGCCCAGGCCGGGCTGCTCGATCAGCTTCTTAGCCTGGTCGAGCCGCTGCTGGAGCCGCGCCTCGCCGGCGGCGCGCAGCTTGGCGAGGATGTCGTCGGCGGTTTTGCCGTGGGCCTGCGCGTACTGCGCCAGGCTCTGGCCCTGCTGCAGCGCCGCGCGCACTTCCTTCGCGTTCGTGCCGGTGACGGCGGCGGTGGCGCCGATCAGCGCGGCGACGCCGCTGTGCTTGCGCATCCAGGCCCGGCCGATCTGCACACCCAGGTTGGTGTCGGCGACGACCTTCGGCGCGGCAATGTCGTACTGCTTCAGCAGCTCGTCGGCGCGCGCCTGGCCGATCCGGCCGTTGGCGACAGCTTGCTTCAGCCGCGCGTCGAGCCGCGCGCGGCCTGCCGCAACGACCGCTGTGTCGCTTGAGCCGTGTGCGCTGGCATACTGCGCCAGGCTCTGGCCATCGCCCAGCGCGGCCAGCACGTCCTTCGGCTTGGAGCTGGTGGCGTCGGCGGTGGCCTTGATCAGGCTGCGCACCAGCGCCTGGGCCTTGGCGCCCCGCGCGGCCTGGCCCTGCCCGGCCGGCCCGCCCGGCGCGGGAGTTGGATCGGCCGCCACAGCTGCCGCCGTACCCGCGTGCAGCGCCGGCCCGGCGTACGCAGCGCCGCCCGCCAGCACCAGCGCCAGCGCGCCGCCGCTTATGCCAATCAGTAGTTTGCGGTTCATTACGTTGCTCCTTCTATTCTGCCAGCGCGTGCTGACCTGCCCGGATTGTACGGGCAAGCTGTGAAGAAGCAATGAAGGGCGCATGTGCGCGGCGTGAAGTGCGCGCATTTGACACGCGCGCGCGCGGCCCGTACCATGCCATCGCGCAAGCGGCGCCAGGCAGGCGCCGGCCGCGCTGGAGAAGACGAGCCATGCCAACCGAGATCACCTTGCTGCTCGGCCTCGAGGGGCCGAACCTGTATATGCCGCAGCCCGGCGTGCTGCTGCGCGTCGTGTCGGATAAAGACCGCAGCCGGCGCCTGAAGGACGCGCTGAAAGATGGCGCGCAGAGCATCGGCATGGTGCTGGGCTACCTCGACGTAGCCGCGCGCCCCGCAGCGGCCGGCTACCAGATCGACGCAAGCTTCAGCACCCCGACGCCCGCGCTCGGCATCGCCCTGGCGCGCTATGTCGTCGAGGGGCTGAACCGCCGCGAGGCCGGCGACGACGCGTGGGATGCAGACGGGCCGCTGTGGGAGCTGCAGAAGCGTCGGCGCGCCGAGGCACTGCCGCTGGAGGCGCTCCAGCTGATCGCCGAGGCCAGCTCGCGCGGCATTCCCAGCTTCACGCGCGCCGACGGCCAGGTGCAGCTGGGCTACGGTGCGCGCGGCTGGTCGTTCGAGCCAGCCCGGTTCGCCAAGCGCCCCGAGCGCGCCAGCCTGCTAGGCGACGACGAGATCGCGATCGGCCCGCCACTGTTCGCAAGCCCACCGGCCGCGCTCGAGGTGCCCTGGGAGCGCCTCGGCCCCATCCCGATCGTCGCGCTGGCCGGCGCCGACGCCGCGCGCGATATCGCAGCGCGCACCGTGGCCGCCGAGCTCGACACCCACGGCCGACCCACCGGCCTGGCGCTGGCCGCCGATTACGACGCCACGCGCGAGCTGCTGGCGAACCCCGCCGCCACCATCGCAGTGGCGGCGCTATCGGCCGGCGGCATCGCGGCGCGCGGCCTGGCGATCGAGCGCTGCGCCTACAGCGCCGTCGTCGATCTGCCCGCCGATCTGCCCGCCGGCATCGCCGACAGCGCCGAGCTGGCGCGGGTGCTGGGCGTGCCCATGCTGATCACCGACCCGGCCGGGCGCGTGGCGCTCAACGCCGACGTGCCCGAGATCGCGGCGCTGGCCGAGTACGCGCCCTGCCCGATCATCTTTATCAGCACGGCCGAGGCCGACAACCCGACGATTGGGTTTCACCGCGCGCAGGGCGGCCAGGCGCTGTTCGTGCGCGGCGGCACGGTTATCGCCGCGCAGGGCGCCGCCGAGCACGCGGTGCTTGCCGCGACGCTGCCACCCACCGAGCTGCCCGGCGCGCTAGCGGCGCTGGCGCTGCTGTGGGCTATGGGCCTGAGCTGGCAGCAGATCCGGGGCGAGTAAGCCACGCCCCCACGCGGCTCCGGCGGCTATCGGCTACTTCGCGCTGATAGCCGCCGAGCAACTTCGCCGCCCCGCTCCCCGCCACATACGCCCTGCCGCCTAGCTGTCGCCCTGGCCCCGCACCACCATCACCGGCAGCGGGCTAATGTCGAGCAGATCCTCGGTGATGTCTTCGAGCAGAATGCGGTCGAGCGCGCTGGCAACGCGGTGCGCGCCGATCACCAGCAGATCGTAGCTGCCCACCCGCAGCTCCGAGAGGATCTCTTCGACCACCGGGCCGACGCGCCCGCGCAGCTGCGCCTTCACGCCGCGCGCGCTCAGCAGGGCCACAGCGTCGCGCAGCGTGCTGGCCTCGGGCGTGCTGCCCGCTAGAAACGTATCGACCAGCGTGCCGCGCGCGCCGAAGCCCTCGAACACCAGCGACTGCTGCGACAGCACGTGCAGCACCGTCACCTCGGCGCCGAGCGGCCCGGCGATCCGCGCTGCGGCGCTGACATCGGCGAAGGTGCGGTGGTCGCCGCCGCTGGCCAGCAGGATGCGCCGGATCGGCCGGGGCGGGCCGTGCACGCGCAGCACCGAGGGCTCGAGCCGCTGGGCGATCGCTTTGCTGTGCGCGCCCGGCAGCAGCCGCCCCAGCGGCTGGTGCAGCCGCCCGAGGATCACCAGATCGTAGGGCTGGGCGCGCGCCGCCGCCAGAATGGCCGCCTGGGCATTGCCCGGCAGCGACTTGAGCGTCACCGCTACGTGCGGCGGCGCGGCCACGCGGCGCAGCGCGTCGTCGAGCAGCGCCTGTCGCTCGGCGCCGCCGCCGCTCAGCAGCGTCAGCGCGCTGGCGCAGCGCTGCACGATCGGAACACTGAACTGCAGCACCGAGTCGCGCGAGGGCGCCGCGCCAGCATACAGTAAGATCTTCATTGCATAGCCCTACACTGGCTAGCGGCAGCTCTCGTCCCACGAGCCCTTTCGGGGGCTGCGCGCCACCGTTTCCCTCCGTGGGCGTTCGGGGGCGTCGCGCCCCCGTGCCCCACTTTCGTCCCGCGAGGGCGTTCGGGGGCTCCGCGCCACCGTTTCCCTCCGTGGGCATTCGGGGCGGCCGCCCGCCCTCTGCACTCCCCCGCTGGGGCACTGCCCCAGACCCTGTAAAAGGACGCCGCCGCTCTCGCTATGCCGGTGGCGCATGCCTCGTGGCAAACCGACACGTCACTGCGCCCCGTGAGGCATGCGCCTCTGACATTGCCGCTGGCACGGCCTTTCCCGTAGGGCGCGCATCGTGCGCGCCTTCTCCCCATCGGGTGAGCCTTCGGAGGCTGCGCGCCACCGTTTCCCTCCGTGGGCGTTCGGGGGCGTCGCGCCCCCGTGCCCCACTTTCATCCCGCGAGGGCGTTCGGGGGCTCCGCGCCACCGTTTCCCTCCGTGGGCATTCGGGGGCGTCGCGCCCCCGCCCTCTGCACTCCCCCGCTGGGGCACTGCCCCAGACCCCGTAAAAGGATGCCGCCGCTCTTGCGACGCCCGTGGCGTATGCCTCGTGGCGCGGATTCGGGTGTGGGTTCGCCCTGAGGCATGAGCCTTTCACGTTGCCACTGGCACGGCCTTTCCCGTAGGGCGCGCATCGTGCGCGCCTTCTCCCAATCGGGTGAGCCTTCGGAGGCTGCGCGCCACCGTTTCCCTCCGTGAGCGTTCGGGTGCTGCGCCCTCGCCCTCTGCACTCCCCCGCTGGGGCACTGCCCCAGACCCCGTAAAAGGACGTCGCCGCTCTCGCTATGCCGGTGGCGCATGCCTCGTGGCAAACCGACACGTCACTGCGCCCCGTGAGGCATGCGCCTCTGACATTGCCGCTGGCACGGCCTTCCCGTAGGGCGCGCATTGTGCGCGCCTTCTCCCAATCGGGTGAGCCTAAGGAATGCCGTGGTTGCCGCTGCGCCAGTGGCGCATGCCTCGTGGCGCGGATTCGGGTGTGGGTTCGCCCTGAGGCATAACGCTCCACCGCTCTCCGCTCCACCGCTCTCCGCTTTCCGCTCCACCGCTCTGCTTTGGCTCTTGATATCACTTCACCAGCAGCAGTATCACCGGAATGATCAACATGATACACAAGAACGCGCCGAGCGTCTGGTTGCTGCGGATGATTACTTCCTGCGCTCGTAGGATCGCGCGCTCAAACGGGCGGTAGGCCAGCGACAGCACCAGCAGCGACAGCACGGCCACGCTGATCATCTCGACCAGCACGATCGTAAACGCCGCCGGCCCGCCGTTGATCAGCGCGGCCACTAGGGTATCGATAAACGTGGTGATGTTCGCGCCCATTATATACGGCAGCGTATTCTCGCGCCGCACCAGCCCCCTGGCCGAAAGCGGCACCAGGATCGACAGCGACACCGACACCGAGAGCGTGAGCGAGGTGACGGCACAGCCCAGCAAGAACATGGCTACCGGCCGGTACACCAGCGTGCCGATGCGCTGAAACGAGCTGCGCTCGGCGTGCACCTCGGGCAGCGCCCGGTCGAGCAGGTTGAACGCCAGCAGCAGCATGCCAATGCCCAGCAGAAATACGCTCCAGCCCGGCAGGCCGCTGTGCTTGATCGCGCTGAGCAGCGGGTCGAACAGCAGATCGATCAGCGAGGCGACTGGCGCGCTCGCGCCGACCTGCAGCCCCGCGAACAGCCCCGATGTCAGCAGCCAGTAGCCCAGCGCCAGCGCCGGCAGGTAGATCGCGGCGGTGGTGAGCAGCGCCAGCACGCCGATCGACACGCTGGCCGCGCGCTGGTGGCCGCGCAGGTAGTAGACGAAGCCGACGAACAGCACGATAAACGAGGCGCCCAGCCGCGAGCCGGTGATCATGGTGAAGGCCTGGGTGGCGCTGATCGTGCCGGCGGCGAAGAACGACACGGCGATGGCCGCTACTGGCGAGCCGCTGAGAAAGATGTACGCCAGCAGCCAGCCAAAGCCGAGCGAGTTGGTGGCGCTGCCGACGTCCAGGTACTGGATGATCGCGCGGCCGTAGTCGCGCGCGCCCTGCTTCAAGATCTGCAGCGCCAGCACAAACACCAGCAGCCCGGCCAGCAGCAGTAGCAGCTTGATTGCCCAGCGCGGGATTCGTGCGCTGCGGCGCGGCACAGCGGGCGCTTCAGCGTCGCCTGAGGCCGGCGGTTGTGGCAACGCTTACCTCCTTGGTGCATATCGGCGCGGCTCGTTCCACGCCCGGCGCGCTAGCCTGCCCTACGGCGCGCGCAGCGCGCGCTCGATGATCGCCAGCATAGCGGGGGGCATGCGCGCCGGCCGACCGGTAGCGCGGGCCACCAGCACGTGCTCGCTGCGCGCGGTCAGCAGCGCGGCGCCTGTATCGGCATGGTGCAGCGCGTAGGCGAATACGATCTGGCGGCTGCGCACCTCGGCCAGCTCGGCGCGCACCACCACGCGGTCGTCGTAGCGCGCCGCAGCGAGGTAGCGCACGTGCAGGTCGGTCAGCATCACGAAATAGCCAGCCGCCTCGATCTGCAGGTACGGCAGCCCGAGCGCGCGAAACAGCTCGGTGCGGCCTTCCTCAAGCCAGGTGATATAGCTGGCGTGGTGCACCACGCCCATTGCATCTGTCTCGGCATACCGCGCGCGAATGATCGTCTCGACCGCCAAGCCGGCTGGTTGTGTCTCGGGCATAGCTGCTCACCACTCACACGGCCTGGGCCGTCACGCTCGCTGCCAGATCATACCCTCGTCGGCGAGGTCGACGCGCGCGCGGCCGCTGGCGTGCAGGTGCGCCAGGTGCGCCGACACGGCCGAGGCAAAGATCGCGTACTGCGGGATGCCGGCTAGCGCCAGGCCCAGCGCGGCGCGCGCGCGCCGCGCCACGGCGTACAGGTCGCCCGGCTCAGCCAGCGCTGCCCAGACGGTGTCGCTGGCGCGCTCGATCGCTGCCTGGTTGAGCGCAAGCAGGTCTTCCAGCCGGTCGCGCGGCGTCAGCTCGCCGTGGCCTGGTAGAAACAGCAGCTCGCCGCGCTCCGCCAGGCGGCCGAGGCTCGCCAGCTGCGCGGCCACGTCCTGCGCGTAGGGGATACCGTGCTTTTGCAAGATCGCCGGGCCGAAGAAGCCGTCGGCGGCGAAGCACACCCCGTCAAACGCCAGGCCGATCTGCCCCAGGCTATGGCCAGGCAGCTCCACGACGTCGAAAGCCACGTCGCCGATCGTCAGGCGCGAACCATCGACGATCTGGTTCACTGCCACGCCCTTGGCCAGGAGCCACTTGTTCTGCAGCGGCGCGATCGGCCGCGCGCCCATGCTCAGGTACACCGGCTCGAGCAGCGGGTGCTCGATCAGCGCGGCCTCGAGCCGCGGCGCGTACACCTGCACGCCAGGAATGTTGCGCACCAGAAACTCGTTGCCGCCAATGTGGTCGGCGTGGTGGTGGGTATTCACGATCGCGCGCAGCACCAGACCGGCCTCGTCGAGCGCCTTGCGGATGAGCCGGCCGGCGTCTTTATCCAGCCCGGTGTCGACGGCAATCGCGCCGCCGTCGCCGGTAGCGACGATGCCCAGGTTGTTTGAGCCAGGGATGTAGAATGTGCGCGTGGTGATCGGCTGCAGCAGCGGCATGAGGCTCCTCTTGTGGATGCATTGATCTGTGGGTGCTTTCGGGGGCTGCGTGCCCCCGCGCCCCGCGAGAGGACTTTCGGGGGCTACGCGCCCCCGTGCCCCGCGGCAGAGGGCGGCCGCCCGCCCTCTGCACTCCCCCGCTGGGGCGCTGCCCCAGACCCCGTAATGAATGTCGTTGCTCCCGCTACGCCTGTGGCGCATGCCTCATGGCAAACCGACACGTCACTCCGCGCCGCAAGACATATGCGTACAGCGTTGATGCTGGCACGGCCTTGTGGCGCATGCCTCATGGCAAACCGACACGGTATTGTGTGCCGCAAGACATATGCGTACGGCGTTGATGGTGGTACGGCCTTGTGGCGCATGCCTCGTGGCAAAACGACACGGTATTGTGTGCCGCAAGGCATGAGCGTACGGCGTTGATGGTGGTACGGCCTTTCTCGTAGGGCGCGCATCGTGCGCGCCTTCTCCCAATCGGGGCGGGCTTTCGGGGGCTACGCGCCCCGTGCCCCGCGGCGAGGGCGGCCGCCCGCCCTCTGCACTCCCCCGCTGGGGCGCTGCCCCAGACCCCATAATGAATGTCGTTGCTCCCGCTACGCCGGTGGCGCATGCCTCGTGGCAAACCGACACGTCACTCCGCGCCGCAAGGCATGCGCGTCTGGCGTTGATGGTGGTACAGCCTTGTGGCAAACCGACGCGGTATTGTGTGCCGCAAGACATGAGCGTACTGGCGTTGATGGTGGTACGGCCTTGTGCCGCATGCCTCGTGGCAAACCGACACGTCACTCCGCGCCGCAAGGCATGCGCGTCTGGCGTTGATGGTGGTACAGCCTTGTGGCAAACCGACGCGGTATTGTGCGCCGCAAGACATATGCGTACGGCGTTGATGCTGGCACGGCTTTTCCCGTAGGGCGCGCATCGTGCGCGCCTTCTCCCAATCGGGGCGGGCTTTCGAGGGCTCCGCGCCCCATTCCCCGTAATGAATGCCGACGTGTGTGCTAAGCCGGTGGCGCATGCCTCGTGGCGCGGGTACAGGTTATGGTTGGCCCTTGGGCATACGCACAGGGTGACGTCTCCACCCTCTGCTCTCCGCTCGCCCGCTCACCCGCTCTCCGCTCCCTCGCTCCAACGCTCACCCGCTCTCCGCCGTGCCAAAGGATGACAGCCGGTGGCGCGGCACGCGCTCCCACTCGACGCGGCCCTGGCCGCTTTCGAGCGTCGCGGGGATGCAGGCGCGCACTGCCGCGATGTAATCGCACAGCGCGGCCACATCGAGCCCGGCGTGCTGCGGGGCATACGGCGCCAGCAGCTCGGCCGCGCCGGCCAACGTGCGGCGCGGCGCCGTCACCAGGCCGAGCCGCAGCTGGTTCAGGGCGTTGCACAGCTTGATCATGCCGCGCAGGAAATCGCTGCGATCGGCGAACCAGCACTGCTCGAAGGCCAGCAGCGCATCGCGGTAGGCCTCGGCGTCGAAGTGCGCCAGCGCGGCGGCAAACGCACTATCGGTGGATGTGCTCGGTTGCGGCATAGGTTTACACTCTCGTCGGTTGAATGCGCCCAGTATAGCATACACATCCGGCCACAGTGCACATCCGCGCGCGCCGGATGCGCGTATGCCTGTGCGGAGCCGCACCTGGTGATTTGTATCTGCGCGCGTCTCTTCGGCGCTACGCGCGGAAAACGGCACACACAAAGCGATTACCACTGAAGGAAGCGTACCAGAAGCACGGAGCACAGCTATGAGCGGGCTGGATCAATTTCACAACCAGCGATTCATCAACCTCGAGACATTTCGCAAGAGCGGGGCGGCCATTCGCACGCCGGTGGGGTTTGTCGAGCAGGGCGGCGCGCTGATCGTGCGCACGCTAGACGACACCGGCAAGGTCAAGCGCATCCGCGCCAACTCGCGCGTGCGCATCGCGCCAAGCAACGGCCGCGGCGACGTGAGCGGCCCCTGGGTCGAGGCTACCGCGACGGTGCTGAGCCAAGCTGAGTCGGATCGCACGCGCGACGCGATCGTGCGCAAGTATGGGCTGGTGTGGCGCGGGATCGAGCTGGCGCAGGCGCTACGCCGGCCGCCTCCGCGGCCGCCCGCCACTGGCCTGGGTGGCCATCCGCATCACGCCCGAGGCGTAAACACGCGCGTATGCGCCTCGGGCGCCGGCCATGCAATGCGGCACGATCCTTGCCTGTTTCGGCGGTATACTCACAGCATGATTGCGAAAGGAGACCGTGCCGTGGAAACAAGCGAAGTACACCAGGCGCTAGATGGCATGCTGGCGCGCGCCTACGCCGTACAGCAGCAGTGGATCGCCGGCCTGAGCGACGCCGACCGCGATACGCCAGGCACCGCCGAGCGCTGGTCGGTCAAAGACACGCTGGCGCATATTACATTCTGGCAGCAGGCGTCGATCGAGCGGCTGGAGGCGGCGCGCGACGGGCGCGACCCAACCATGTACGGCGACTTTCAGCCGGTGAACGAGCGCGTGTTCGAAGAGCGGCGCGCGCTGCCGTGGGCGCAGGTGCTCGCCGACGCCGAGCAGGCGCATACCGGCCTGCGCAATGCCCTGCACACCCTCGACGCGCAGCAGCTCACCGATCCCGAGCGCTTCGCCTGGGCGCAGGGCCAGGCGCTGGCGTCGGGCGTGCTGGGCAATGGCTTCTGGCACCCGATCGAGCATGTGGCGCGCTTCTACGCCGATCGCGGCGAGTACGACCGCGCCGCCGATCTGCTGGAGCAATCGATCGTGCGCGAGCAGGCGCTCGGCTCGTTGCCCACCGACCGAGGCGCTGCGCTGTACAACATGGCCTGCTTCTACGCCACCACCGGCCAGCCGGCCCGCGCGCTGCCGCTGCTGCCCGAGGCGCTGCGCCTGCGCCCCGACCTAGTCGAGTGGTCGAAGCAGGATAGCGACCTGGACATCCTGCGCGACGACCCGGCGTTTCAGGCGCTGTACGCCGCAGGCTAGCGCATCGGCCAGGCGGCGAGCGACGAGCTGCGTGCTCGTCGCTTGCCGTTGCCTGAGCAAAGAGCCCATGCGCTTGAGTGGCTGTTTGAAAAGCCGCTACCCTAGCGCCCCAGCGCCGCATCGACCTCGTCGAGGTGCTCGCCGCGATGCAGCGCGCGCTCGACCCAGCGCACATTGTAGGCGTGGATCAGCCCAAGCAGGTGCGGCGGGTAGGCTTCCAGGCGCTGGTCAAGCTCCTCGGCGGTCTCGATTGCGATCCGCGCCGCCTCGGCGCCGGGGATGGCGGCCCACAGCGGCAGCGACAGGTCGTTCACAAAGATGTCGATCTCGGGCACGAACAGCGCGCCTTCTTGCTCAGTCTTATCGAGCACATACATCACCCGCCGATCCCAGAACGCCAGGTGCGCGAGCGCGATCGACACCGTCCAGTGCGCGCCGACCGGGCGGCGCATGTCGGCGTCGCTCAGGCTCGCCGCCAGGGCGCGGATGCGCTCAGTGGAAGCACGGTTGCGCTCAACAAACGAACGATCTTCCATCAAACCCCTCCTTTACACCTGCGGCTCCAGCACCACGATCGGTATCGCGCGCTCGCCGGCGCGCTGCTTGTACGCCGCGTAGCCGGCATACAGCCCCACCGCGCGCTCCCAGTAGGCCGCGTACTCGTCGCCGCTGGCCTCGCGCGCGGTATACGCGCCGGTGCGCCCGGCCCACGCCAGCGCCACCCGCGGGCGGGCGCGCAGGTTGTAGTACCAGGCCGGGTGGCGCGCCTGGCCCCAGTTCGACGCGATCAGCACAAACTTCTGGCCGTCGGGGATGCCGATCAGCGGCACCGAGCGCGCCACGCCGCTCTTCGCGCCGATCGTCGTGAGCGTGACGACCGGCAGGCCGATCAGCAGGCTGGCGACCGAGACGCGCCCGCCCGAGACGCGAAACGCGGCGTTGTCGATATGGTGAAACACGCGCGAGAACAGGCGCGCCGCCAGCGGCGTGGCCGCCACACGCTGATTCAGGCGCTGCCACAACGAAGGATGCGGCGATGGTATCTCCACGGTAAACCTCCATGCGCTGGTGGATGCGGCACTTCGTGCCCCTGCGAGGGCTTTCGGGGCCTGCGCGCCCCCGTTCCCCCTGCGAGGGCTTTCGGGGGCTTCGCGCCCCCGCGCCCCGCGGCAGAGGGCGGCCGCCCGCCCTCTGCACTCCCCCGCTGGGGCGCTGCCCCAGGCCCCGTAATGAATGCCGTCGCTCTCGCTACGCCTGTGGCGCATGCCTTGTGGCAAACCGACACGTTTTTGTGCGCCGCAAGGCATGTGCATACGGCGTTGATGGTGGTATGGCCTTGTGGCGCATGCCTCGTGGCAAACCGACACGGTATTGTGCGCCGCAAGGCATGTGCGTACGGCGTTGATAGTGGTATGGCCTTGTGGCGCATGCCTTGTGGCAAACCGACACGTTTTTGTGCCCCGCAAGGCATGTGCGTACGGCGTTGATGGTGGTATGGCTTTGTGGTGTATGCCTTGTGGCAAACCGACGCGGTATTGTGCCCCGCAAGGCATGTGCGTACGGCGTTGATGGTGGTATGGCCTTCCCCGTAGGGCGCGCATCGTGCGCGCTTTCTCTCTGTGGCAAACTGACGCGGTATTCTGCGCCGCAAGGCATGCGCGTACGGCGTTGATGGTGGTACGGCCTTCCCGTAGGGCGCGCATCGTGCGCGCCTTTTCCCTCTCGGGGCTTGCGCGCCTCTATTCGGGGCCTGCGCGGCCCCGTGCCCCGCGAGAGGGCTTACGGGGCTACGCGCCCCCGTGCCTCGCGGCAGAGGGCGGGCGCCCGCCCTTTGCACTCCCCCGCTGGGGCGTTGCCCCAGACCCCATAAGGAATGCCGCCGCTCTCGCAATGCCTGTGGCGCATGCCTCGTGGCGCGGATTCGGGTGTGGGTTCGCCTTGAGGCATAACGCTCTGCGCTCTGCGCTCCCTCGCTCTGCGCTCTGCGCTCTGCGCTTTGCGCTCTCGCGCTCTCGCGCTCTCCGCTCTCCGCGTGCCCTGCACTGTGTGCGCCCGGAGCGCGTATAATCGGCGCTGCGGCCGGCGTGCCAGCCGCGCCAAGCTCGCGAGACGAAAGGAGTCGCCATGCCCGCTTTCCCCGACAGCGCCGCGCCGCACGGCGCGGCCGGCTTGACGCTGTGGTACCGCCACCCCGCGCGCCACTGGGTCGAAGCGCTGCCGATTGGCAATGGCCGCCTTGGGGCCATGGTCTTCGGCGGCGCGTCCCAAGAACGCCTGGCCCTCAACGACGATACGCTCTGGTCGGGCGGGCCGCGCGCCTGCGATAACCCGCGCGCCCGCGAGGTGCTGCCCGAGGTGCGCCGCCTGCTGTTCGCCGGCAGCTATGCCGAGGCCGACGAGCTGTGCAAGCAGATGCAAGGGCCGTTCAATCAGTCGTACCTGCCGCTGGGCGACCTGCTTCTAGCCTTCGAGGGCGCGGCCGAGCCGCTGGCCTACTCGCGCTCGCTCGACCTCGACAGCGCTGTGGCTACTACGCGCTACACCGCCGGCGATGCGACCTTCACGCGCGAGGTGTTCGCCAGCGCGCCGCACCAGGCGATCGTGATGCGGCTCGCCTGCGACCGCACGGCCCAGCTGAGCTTCACCGCCACGCTCGGCAGCCAGCTGCGCCACGACACGCGCGCGGTGGGCGGCGCCGGCCTGGCGCTCGGCGGCGTCTGCCCAGCCGACGTCGCGCCCAGCTACCTCGACCGGCCCGACCCGGTGGTATACGCCGAGCACGGCGATGCCATGCGCTTTGCCGTGCACCTCGGCGTGGTGGCGCACGGCGGGCGCGTCAGCATCTCCGGCGATGGCCTGCGCGTCGACGGCGCCGACACCGTGGTGCTGTGCCTTGCTGCGGCCACCAGCTTTGCCGGCTACGACCGCGCGCCGGGGAGCGGCGGCGACCCCGACGCCGCAGCGCGGGCGCGGCTGGCGGCGGCGCTCGCGCTGCCCTACGCGCAGCTGCGCGCCGCGCACGTCGCCGATCACCAGCGCCTTTTCCGGCGCGTGACGCTCGACCTGGGCACGGGCGCGGCGGCCGCGCTGCCCACCGACGAGCGCATCCGCCGCTTTGGCCAGCAGCCTGATCCGCAGCTGCTCGCGCTGCTGTTTCAGTATGGGCGCTACCTGCTGATCGCCAGCTCGCGCCCAGGCACGCAGCCCGCCAACCTGCAGGGCATCTGGAATGAGCACGTGCGGCCGCCGTGGAGCAGCAACTGGACGCTGAATATCAATGCGCAGATGAACTACTGGCCGGCCGAGGTGGCCAACCTGGCCGAGTGCCACGCGCCGCTGCTCGATTTCGTCGGCGAGCTGAGCGCCAACGGCCGCGCGATAGCCGCCACCAACTACGGCTGCCGTGGCTGGGTCGCCCACCACAACGCCGACATCTGGCGCCAGAGCGCGCCGCCGGGCGACGGCCAGTTCCGGCCGGTCTGGTCGATCTGGCCGCTCGGCGGCGCCTGGCTGTGCCAGCACCTGTGGCAGCACTACGCCTTTGGCGGCGACAGCGCCTTTCTGCGCGACACCGCCTACCCGCTGATGAAGGGCGCGGCTCAGTTTTGCCTCGACTGGCTGGTGGAAGACGGCAGCGGGCAGCTGGTAACCGCGCCCTCGACCTCGCCCGAGAATGCGTTTCGCACGCCCGGCGGCCAGGTCGCCGACGCCAGCATCGCCTCGACGATGGACATGGCGATCATCTGGGATCTGTTCGGCAGCTGCATCGCGGCCAGCCGCGCGCTCGGCGCCGACGACGAGTTCCGCGCCGAGCTGGAGCGCGCGCGGGCGCGCCTGTACCCGCCGCGCGTCGGCCAGGCGGGCCAGCTGCAGGAGTGGTTTGAGGATTGGGATCTGCTGGCGCCCGAGCCACGGCACCGCCATGTCTCGCACCTGTTTGGCCTGCACCCTGGCAGCCAGATCACCCGGCGCGGCACGCCCGAGCTGTTCGCTGCGGCGCGGCGCTCGCTTGAGCTGCGCGGGGACGCCGGCACTGGCTGGTCGATGGCCTGGAAGATCAACTTCTGGGCGCGGCTGGAGGATGGCGACCACGCCTATGCGCTGCTCCACACCATGCTCCGCATGGTCGAGCCGGATGCCAGGGGCGAGGGCGGCGGCGTGTACCCGAACCTGCTCGACGCGCACCCGCCGTTTCAGATCGACGGCAACTTCGGCGCCACCGCCGGCATCGCCGAGATGCTGCTGCAGAGCCATGCCGGCGAGCTGCACCTGCTGCCGGCGCTGCCCGGCGCCTGGCCCAGCGGGCGCGTGACCGGCCTGCGCGCGCGCGGCGGCTTTGAGGTAGCTATCGCCTGGCGCGATGGCCAGCTCGTGCAGGCGAGCATTCTTGCGCGGCTGGGTGGCGTGTGCCGCGTGCGCGCACAGGCGCCGCTTGTGGTGGAGTGCGCGGGCGCGGCGGTGCCGGCCGAGCAGAGCGCCGATGGCGCCTGGCTGTTCGAGGCGCGCGCGGGCGAGCGCTATGACCTGGTGGCGCGCGAGTAGCCGGGCCGGCTGAGCACGTGCTGTGAAATTTCGTTGTGCGATGCCCTGGCTATCTAGGATGCGCAGAGCATCGCAAAGGGTACTTGTTGATCTTTCGATATTACCCAGTTTTTCCGCGCCCCCCCCCCAAAAACTGCACACGATATGGAGAATAGTACCGCTCTGCCGAAGGCTGAGGGCGCCAGCTGCGTAAGCCCTATGATCAAACGGAGCTGGTATCACAGCGTATAGCGCAGATGATACGACTTGGGCCGCGTCAGCATATCGTAGCCGATCGCCGAGAGCGACGCGCCGCGCCCCGAGTCCTTCACACCCGTCCATGCCAGGCCGGGGTCGAGGTAGTCGCAGCGGTTCATGTACACCGTGCCGGCCTGCACCTGCTCGGCCAGCGCGCGCGTCGCCTCGAGGTCGCTGCTCCAGATCGACGCCGTAAGGCCGAACGGGCTGTCGTTCATCAGGCGCACGGCCTCGGCGTCGCCGGACACTTTCATGATCCCAATCACCGGGCCAAAGCTCTCGTCGACCATCACCTGCATGCCGTGGTCGACATTCACCAGCACCTGGGGCGCGAGGTAGGGGCCGCGCTCCTGGTGCGCCGGGAACGCCGCCGGGTCGAGCAGCGCGCGCGCGCCTTTGGCGAGCGCGTCGGCCGTATGCGCGCGCACCAGGTCGGCAAAGCGCGTGGCCGCCATCGGCCCGAGTGTCGTGGCTGGGTCGAGCGGGTCGCCGAGCACGTAGGCCGCCGCGCCAGCCGCAAAGCCCTCGACAAAGCGGTCGTACACGTCGGCGTGCACGTAGATGCGCTCGACGCCGCAGCACGACTGGCCGCTGTTGTAGAACGAGCCGTCGACCAGGTTCTCGATCGCGTGGTCGAGGCGCGCGTCGGCGCGCACATACGCCGGGTCTTTGCCGCCCAGCTCGAGGCCGAGCGTGGTGTAGGTGCCGGCCACTGCCCGCGAGATCGCCTTGCCGCCCGCGACCGACCCGGTGAAGCTGGCGTGGTTGATCGCGCCCGAGCCGAGCAGCCTGGCGGTTTGCTCGTGGCTGAGCAGCACATTGCTGAACAGGCCGTCGGGCAGCCCGGCCTGAGCCAGCGCCTCGGCGAAGCGCTCGCCCACCAGCAGCGTCTGCGCGGCGTGCTTGAGGATCACCGCGTTGCCGGCGATCAGCGCCGGGATGATCGTGTTGACTGCGGTGAGGTAGGGGTAGTTCCAGGGCGCGATCACCAGCACGATGCCGACCGGGTCGCGGCTCACGAAGCGCTCGAAGCCGGGCCGGGCGTCGGCCGGCCGCACCGGTGCCAGGGCGTCGGCGGCAATCGCGGCCATGTAGCGCACGCGCTCCTCGAGGCTGCGCAGCTCGCCGTTGTAGCGCACCGGGCGGCCCATCTGCCAGGCCAGCTCGGGCACGATCTGCGGGTTGAGCGCGCGGATTGCCTCGAGGAAGCGCAGCGCGGCGGCCACGCGATCGGGCACCGGCACGCGCGCCCACTCGCGCTGGGCGCTCCGCGCCGCGTCTAGCGCCGCCGCAAGCGCCGCGTCCGACCAGGCCGGCCGCCGCGCGACCTCGCGGCCGTCGACGGGCGAGACGCACACGATCTCGTTCATATACTACTATCCTTTCTGCTTCTGGCTGCTGCTCTATAATACGCCGTCTGGGCCGGATCTGTCGAATTGCAACGTCCTTCGACCAGGGCTCGTGCGCTGGGCAGCCGGCGATACATAGCCGCGCCCCTGGCGATTGCCAGGGGCGCGGGAGTGCGTGAGGGGTAGCCGTGGCTAGCGGGTGCGCGCGGCCGGCCGTGCCGGCGGCTGAAGCTGCTGGCCCCAGGCGATCAGGCGCGCGCCGATCGCCAGCCGCAGCCGGTCGATCGCCGGCGTGCCGGCGGCCGCGCTGGTGGTGGCGTGGCGTGCCGCCGCGCGCGCCAGCCGATCGTGCTGTATAGCTTCGGCGAGCTTGAAGATGTCGGGAGTGATCATACTGTACCTCCTGTATGCGCCGGTCGCGCCGCGCGGGCAAAGCAGTGTGCGCGGGTGCGGCCGACCGGCCTGGTGCGCCTGCTGCGAGCAGCGGCGCCTGCGAAACATAGAAAAGCCCCTGAGTCAAACTCAGGGGCCGCGATGCCAATCGAGAGTGGCTTGGTTATCCCGCTGCCGGAAACAACCGCGAGGCCGCTTGTGCCCCGCTGTTTGGTTTCTTGCCACGGCTGCCACGACGTCACGCCACGTCGCGAGCCCGTGAATAATAGCACAACCGGATGGGTTTGTCTAGGGCTTCGGCCGGCGGTATT
>NZ_JAXLWP010000050.1:0-29932 GCF_046328425.1 Kouleothrix sp. | reverse complement strand
TGCCATCGCTGCTGATCACCAGCCCGTCGCGCGGCGACGGCAAGACCGACGTGGCGGCCAACCTGGCGGTGTCGTTCGCGCGCGCCGGCAAGAAGGTCATCCTGATCGACGCCAACCTGCGCCGGCCTCAGCTGGCCGCGATCTTCGGCATCCCCGAGAAGGGCGGCCTCTCGAGCCTGTTCGAGTCGCGCGATCGGCTGCCCGAGCCGGTGGCGATTAGCTCCATCCCCGGCCTGTCGATCCTGCCGGCCGGCACCACAACGCCGAGCTCTTCCGAAATCCTTGGCTCGCAGCGTATGTACGAGCTGCTGCAAACCTGCAAGGCTCGCGCCGACCTGGTGATCATCGACAGCCCGTCGCTGTGGTACTCCGATACCCTGGCGCTGGCCCCGCAGGTCGATGGCGTGCTGCTGACGGTAAGCAGCGGCACCACCGGCCGCGAAACGACGATCAGCGCCGTCGAGAGCCTGCGGCTCGTGGGCGCGAACATCATCGGCACGGTGCTCAACCGCGTGAAGGCTGGCCCGGCTTACCAGTACTACCCGTCGTTTGCGGCCAGCCGGCCGGCGCTGGAAGGCCCGACCGCCACGAACCCGGTGCGCGCACTCAACAGCGGCTCGGCCAGCTCGACTTCGGCGCAGGCCGGCAAGTCGTCGACACAGTCGACAGGTGGTGCGTTGGGAAAATCTCAACCGGCGGCACCGACGGCGAGTAACACCAGCGCGAAAAACGCCACGGTTGTACTCGACGCGATGACGCCGGATGCGCCCGCCCCCTCCGCCGATTGGGCTCCCGTTGAGCCGGTGGCAACCTACGCCAACGGCGCCCAGCCGGACACCTCGAACGACCCGAACGCGAGCCGTTCGAACCAGAACCGCAAGAAGTAACGAATCCAAGCCACGCTTCCCAAGCGGGTCGGCACAGCCCACAGCTGTGCCAACCCGCCACCAGGGTTGCCTTTGCGCGTAGGCTGGCGCTCTGTTTCATTTAATCGTTTGCCCGATGATATAGGCATACACTATGCATACGTTATTGACCGAAATTTTTGAACGGCTTGAGCAAGAACATATTCAGTATTGCCTTTTGCGCGGCTATGAAGAGCTCGAGACACTCGACGACACCGGCGATGTCGATCTGCTGGTGCAGGCCGATCAGATCGGCCAGTTTCAGGCGCTGATGGCGCGGCTGCAGTTTGTGCGCCTGCCGGTGTGGGGCCATGCGCCGCACCAGTTCTTTGTGGCCTACGACGAAACGACCGATACCTGGCTGAAGCTCGACGTCGTCACCACCGTGGTCTATGGCAAGCCGATCCCTTCGCTGGAAACCAACCTGGCCGAAGGCTGCCTGGCGCGCCGCCAGCCGCGCGGCCCGACATACGTGCCCGCGCCCGAGGACGAGCTGGTGACGCTGCTGCTGCACTGCCTGCTCGATAAGGGCGCGTTCGCGCCACATCGCCAGGCGCGCGTGCGCGCCCTGCGCGCCGAGGTGCGCGACGAAGCGACGCTGAATCGGCTGCTGCGCCAGGCTTGGTCGCCGGATATGACCTGGGCGCGCCTGGCTGGCCTGATCGACGGCGAGTGCTGGGAAGCGCTCTTGGGCGAGGCCGGCGGGATTGCCCGGCGGCTGCGCCGCAGCCAGAGTATGGCGGTGCTGCGCCGGCGCCTGGCAGGCTGCACGCTGCGCAAGCTCGACCGGGTGGCCGGCATGCTGCAGCCGCGCTCGCTGACGGTGGCGCTGCTGGCGCCCGATGGCGGCGGCAAAACCACGCTTGCTACCGAGCTGGCCCGGCGCTTTTTCCTGCCCAGCCGGTATATCTATATGGGCACGAACATCGAGGCCAGCACGATCGGCCTGCCGACAACCCGCTGGATTCATGAGCAGTCGCGGCGCGCCTCGAAGCCGCTGCGCCTGCTGGCGCGCGGGCTGCGCTTCCCGAACAATGTCGCCGAGCAGTGGTATCGCTATGGCATGAGCTACTACCATATGATGCGCGGGCGGCTGGTGCTGTTCGACCGGTATGTGTACGACGCGCCCGGCGGCAAGCGCCGCACCTCGCTGAAATCGCGCATGCGCCGCTGGCTGCTGGCGGCTATTGCCCCCGAGCCGGATCTCGTGGTGTTTCTCGATGCGCCTGGCGCGGTGCTGTACGCCCGCAAGGGCGAGCACAGCCCGCTGATCCTCGAGCAGCAGCGCCAGCACTACCTCGACTTGCAGCAGCATCTGCCGCAGATGGTGGTGGTGGACGCAACCAAGAGCGCCGACCAGGTGCGCCGCAAGGTCACCGCGCTGATCTGGCAGTGGTATGCCAAAGCCTTGCGCGGCGAGTCGGCGGCGCGCTCGAAGCGCACCGCCGCGATCGGAGAGCGCTGATGGCGACGCTTCAGCTGCGCTCTCCTGATCTGCAGCGCCTGCTGCGGCGGGTGCAGCGGCCATGGCTGCGCTATGTCGAGCAGCGCGCGCTTGGCCGCTATACCCTGCTGGCCGGGCGCCTGCTCGAACAGCTGGCGCGCGATGGCCAGGCCGAGCTGCCCAGCGGCGCTGGGCACGTGGCGTCCGGGCTGATCACCCGCAGCGATGTGGTGGTGCTGCTGCTGGCCGATAGCCCGGCCGGCGCGCCAGCGCGCGTGCTGAAGCTGCCGCTCACGCCCGACGCCGAGCGTAGCACGACGCTGCATCGCCAGGTGGTGGCGAGCTTGCAGGCGATGCCGATGCTGCGCTCGTTCTACTCGCTGATGCCGCGCCCGCTCGCCTGGGGTACGTTTGAGGGCCAGAGCTACTACCTCGAAACCGCGCTGGCCGGCGAGGCCGCCAGCGATCTGGTGCGCCGCGGCACCGCCCCCGCATCGTTCAAGCACGATGCCGTGCGCGCGATCCGCCAGCTGCACCTCGGCACCGCCCAGCGCCGCGTGATCGATGCCGCAGCGTTCGGCCGGCTGGCCGGCGACGACCTGGCCACGCTGTACCAGCACAGCGAGCGCTGGCCTTCGGCTACGCTGGTGCGCGACGCGCTGCAATCGCTCGAGGCGTTGCTGCGGCGCCGGCTGATTGGCGCCGACCTGCCGTTCGGCTGGATCCACGGCGACTACTGGCCCGGCAATATTCTGACACAGCCCGGCGGCCTGGGTGGCATTATCGATTGGGATCGCGCGCTGCCCAACCAGCTGCCGCTTCTCGATATCGTGCACCTGCTGGCGTATGTTCGCAAAATGCAGCAGCATACCGAGCTAGGTGAAGAAATTGTCAACTATCTTTTGCCGGCAGCGTTCGACCAGGCCGAGCGCGCGCTGCTCGACGAAACGCTCGGGTACTATGGCCTGCCCGACGATCCGGAGTTCTGGCGCGCGGCGATCTATTTGTATTGGTTGCGCTTCGCCGCCGCGAATCTGGCGCGCTACCCCCGGTTGCAGAACGACACATTCTGGTTGAGTAAAAATGTATTGACTGTATTGAAACGGAACCTGATATGAATATCCTTGTGATCGATCGCTCGCCGCCTTGTAATTTGCTGCAAGGCAACGCGCTGATTGGCCAACACCTGTTTCGCCGCCTGCGCCACCATCACCTGACGCTGATCTGCCCGGCCCCCACCCACGAGATCCCGCGCTACCAGGCTGAGCTGGCCGAGCTGTTCGATGTTGTTCACCTGGTGCCGCGCGAG
Source organism: Kouleothrix sp. (assembly GCF_046328425.1). Taxonomy (NCBI): domain Bacteria; kingdom Bacillati; phylum Chloroflexota; class Chloroflexia; order Chloroflexales; family Roseiflexaceae; genus Kouleothrix; species Kouleothrix sp. Next base: position 26,274 of record NZ_JAXLWP010000050.1, on the reverse strand, counting down.
ACGCAGGTGCCTGCGCTGATGGGTATGGTCGAGCCGGCGCTGGCACAGCTCGGTATGCGCCGTGCCGGCACCGCCGAGCCCGACGCCGCGCGGCGCTTTGCCGAGCGCCTGCAGCAGGTGCTGGCCGAGCGCTCGTTCGATGTCGTGCATACACGCCAGCTGCCCATGGCCGCGTTTTCGGGCGGGCTGAAACACCCGGCCAAGCTGCTCGAGCTGATCGACTCCGAAACGCTGCAGGCTGCCCGGCGCGTGCGCCCCGGCGCGCCCAAGACGCGCCTGCGCGCGGCGACGGCGCGGCTGATGGAGCAGCGCGCGGTGCGCCAGTTTCATGCGATTACCAGCGTGGCCGAGGCCGATGCCCAGGTGATCCGCGGCCTGGCGCCGAATATTCCGGTGTACGTTACGCCCAACGGCGTCGACGCCGAGTTCTTTCACCCGCTCGATCTGCCCGAGCAGCCCGATACCCTGGTGTTTACCGGCGCAATGTCGTTCCCGCCGAATGTCACCGCGGTGCTGCACTTCTATCAGAACATCCTGCCGCTGATCCGCAAGGAGCTGCCGCAGGTGCGCCTGGTGGTGGCCGGGCGCGACCCGTCGCCGGCGATCGCCGCGCTGGCGAGCGACCCATGTGTCACCGTCACGGGCTTTGTCGAAGACATCCGGCCCTACCTGGCGCAATCGTGCGTGATGATCTGCCCGATGACCAGCGGCAGCGGCATCAAAAACAAGGTGCTCGAGGCCATGGCGATGGGGCGTCCGGTGGTTTCGACCACGCTGGGTATGGAGGCGCTCGAGGTGACGAGCTGGCGCGAGCTGGTGGTCGCCGACGAGCCAGCCGAGTTCGCTGCGGCGCTGCTGCGCCTGCTGCGCGACGAGGCCGCCCGCCGCGAGATCGGCGCCGCCGGGCGCGATCTGGTGCTGCGCCGCTACACCTGGGATGCCTGCGCCGCCAGCTACGACACGATCTACACGCAGCTTGCGGCCCGGCGCAGCGTTTCTGTCGCTTCCACGAGCTACCTGCCGGGCCAGCCCGGCGGGCATATGAAATAATTGAGGATTGGCCGGTGTAGCATTATTGCCCGTTGCGCTACACTGGCCGGCCCGAGCGCAAGACTCGCAAAGGAGGTGCGCCGCTCACCACCAGGAGTAGGACAGACGCAGCTGGCGAGCTCAGCTTTTGGCAGAAAGGTGGCCAAGTACCGTGCTGCCGCAGGCAAAAGCGCCGCATTGAGATGCCGAGCAACGCACCTGCGTAAGTCCTAAGGAGTGAAGAGAAGAGAAGGTAGGTATACATCACACTTATACAACGACGAAAGGGGAACCTACAATGGGGACATGGAGCAAAGCAATAAATGAATCGGCAAAAACTTGGGGTATCTCGAAGCGTTTGGCGTGGTGGATCATTTGGGTGCCGATTGTTGGCGCGCTGCTCGTGGGCGCGTCGCGCGTGAATCGCCAGCTGTTTACTTTCATTACCATGGAAGATGGCCCGCTGGAGTGGCCGCAGTTCTTCTGCTTTGCGGCTGCCTCGATCGTTGGCTTTGGGGTGGCGCTCAAGCGCCTGCGCTCCGGGCACCCGTGGCAGGGCCTGCTGTTTGTGGCGTTTGGCCTGGCCACCTTTCTGATCGCCGGCGAAGAGATCTCGTGGGGCCAGCGCGTCTTTGGCTGGCAGACGCCGGCCGATCTTGCGGCGATCAACCACCAGGGTGAGACGACGGTGCACAATATTCGCTGGGTGCAAGAGCTACTGGGCATGCTGCTGGCGATCGCTAGCGGTATTGCAATGCTGCTGCCGTTCGCGAGCAAGAAGTTTACGTTTGGCAAGCGCTGGGATCAGGGCGACTTCCTGCTGGCGCCGCCGCTGTTCAGCATCTCCTGCTTTTTTGCGATGTTCGCGTATAAGGTCATTCGTTTTGCGTTCTTTCCCGACTCGGATTTCACCGTCACGAAGTTTGGCGAATGGCCCGAGCTGTGCTTTGCCTCAGGCCTGCTGCTCTTCGCCTACCTGAACTACCGCCGGCTTTCGGGCCGGGTGGCGCCGGTGCTGTCGGCGAATACCGAGCAGGCCCGCGTCGCGAAGTAGCCTGCCACCCAGGGCTGCCCCGACTGCTGCCCATCGCCCGTGCATCAGCGTGCTCGGGCGATGGGCTGTACTACAATGGGTCGCGGGATCGTGACAAACTTCTCATCCGAGTAACCTTTACGCGCTGGTGAAGGTTTTATTCATAGAGGCCAGGCAAACGTAAAGTGATATTAGCCAGCTATTTACAGGGATAACAATGGCCACAAGCGAGCAGATCATCGAGCGACGCAGCCAGGCACAGCCCGCGCCAAGCGGCGCTCGCACACATTTCAAGGTAGCCTACACGATGTCGCGCTTTCCCAAGCTGAGCGAGACATTCGTGCTGTATGAGATGCTGGCCCTGCAGCAGCAGGGCGTCGGCGTCGAGGTGTTCCCGCTGATCAACGAGCGCGCCGCAGTGGTGCACGCCGAAGCCAAGCCGTTTGTCGAGCGCGCGCACTACCTGCCGGTGCTCTCGCTGCCGATCCTCAAGGCCAACCTGCACTTCCTGCGCACGCGCCCGGCGGCTTACCTGGGCGTGTGGCTTGAGGTGCTGCGCGGCACGCTCGGCAGCCCAAACTACATGATCGGTGGGCTTGGCATCATCCCCAAGGCCGCCAAATTCGCCTACGATATGCAGCGCCTGGGTGTGAGCCACCTGCACGCGCATTTCGCCAACCACCCCACCGTCGCGGCGCTGGTGGTTCACCGGCTCACCGGCATCCCTTTTAGCTTCACCGCCCACGCGCACGACATCTACGTCGACCAGCATATGCTCAAAGAGAAAGTGCGCGCGGCCAAGTTCGTGGTGGCGATCTCGGAGTTCAACCGCGAGCTTATTGCCAAACACGCAGGCGACGATATGCGCAGCAAGATCAAGATCGTGCACTGCGGCGTCGATACGCGCCTGTTCCAGCCGCGCCAGAAAGCCGCTGGCGAGCTGTTCACGATCGTGTGCGTCGGCTCGCTCGAAGAGAAGAAAGGGCAGACCTACCTGATCGAGGCCTGTCGCCTGCTCAAAGAGCGCGGCCTGCGGTTTGAGTGCCACCTGATCGGCGATGGCGACTCGCGGCCGGCGCTCGAAGAGCAGATCCGCCGCGACAACTTGGCCGACGTGGTGAAGCTGGCCGGCGGGCGCCCGCGCGACGAGGTGCTGCAGATGCTGGCGCGCGCCGACGTGGTGGCGCTGCCGAGCATCCGCACCAAGTCGGGCAAAATGGAAGGCATCCCGGTGGCGCTGATGGAGCCGCTCGCCTGCGAGGTGCCGGTGGTATCGACGCGCACCTCGGGCATCCCCGAGCTGGTCGAAGATGGCGTGACCGGCCTGCTGGTGCCGCCCGAAGACCCGGCCGCGCTGGCCGACGCGCTTCAGCGCCTGGCCAACGACCCGGCGCTGGGCCAGCGCTTGGGCCAGGCCGGCCGCCAGAAAGTGCTCCGCGAGTTCGACTTAACCGACAACACTGCCAAGCTCGCACAGCTGATGATTGGAGCCGCATCATGATCCAGTTTCTTCTGATCCTGTTCTGGGCCACGGTCGCGGTGATCGTGTTTACATATATTCTGTTCCCGGCGATTGTGTTCGTGCGCGGCCGCCTGGTGCGCAAGCCCTACAAGTCGGCCGAGATCACCCCGCCGATCACCATGGTGATCGCCGCGCATAACGAGGCCGCCAATATCGGCGCCAAGCTCGACAATATTCTGGCGATGGACTACCCGCGCGAGCAGCTCGAGGTGATCATCGCCTCGGATGGCTCGAACGACGGTACCAACGAGATTGTGCAGGGCTACGCGGCGCGCAATGTGCGCCTGCTGGCGCTGCCACGGCAGGGCAAGGCGCCCGCGCTCGACGCTGCGGTGGCGCACGCGCGCGGCGACGTGCTGGTGTTCTCCGACGCCAACAGCATGTACCACCCGCAGGCGCTGCGCGCGCTGGCCCGGCCATTCGCCGACCCCGAGGTAGGTGGCGTGGCCGGTAATCAGGTGTATACTTCCAAGAAGAGCGAGAGCCTGAGCGGCGACGGCGAGCAGAGCTACTGGAGCTTCGATCGTAAGATGAAGCAGTCGCAGAGCAAATCGGGCAACGCGATCTCGGCCACCGGCGCAATCTACGCCATCCGCCGCGCGCTGTTTCGCGGCGTCCCGGTGGGCGTCACCGACGACTTCGCAGTATCGACCGATGTGATCGCTCAGGGCTACCGGCTGGTGTTCGCGCCCGACGCAATCGCCTACGAGCCAGTCGCCGGCACGGGCAGTGTCGAGTTTGGGCGCAAGGTGCGCGTGATCACCCGTGGCCTGCGCGGCGTGCTGGTGGTGCGGCGCGAGCTGCTCAACCCGATGCGCTATGGCTTCTACGCCTTCCAGCTGTTCGCGCACAAGGTGCTGCGGCGGCTGGTGGTGTTTCCGCTTCTGCTGCTGCTGATCCTCAGCCCGCTGCTGTGGAGCGCCGGGCTGATCTACCAGCTGGCGACGCTGGCGCAGCTGGCATTCTATGGCTGCGCGCTGCTGGGCCTGCTACTGAAGGACAAGCGGCTCGGCCGCCTGAAGCTGTTCACCATCCCATTCTTCTTCTGTATGGTCAACGTCGCGTCGCTGATCGCGGCGATCAACCTGATCCGCGGGCACCGGATCGATTTCTGGGAACCGCAGCGCCAGGGCCAGGCCGCAGCGGCCGATCAGAATCAGCAAAATGTTGTATCGGATCGCGGCCGGGCAATCTCGCAATAGCGGCGAGCACATACCCTACCGAGGAGGTTTTGCATGTTTCAAGTCGATAGTTTGTATCAGCGCCATCCATCGCTGCGCAGCGGCCTGCTGATCCCGATCATGCTGGTATCGCTGGCCGCGATGCTTGGGCTGATCGTGCTCGGCCAGGCGCTGCTTGGTATCGCGATCGTGCTCACGGTGATGCTGACGCTGGCGATCTTGGCCTGGCCCGAGCTGGGCACGCTGGTGGTGGTGTTCATTCTGTTCACCAATGCCGCGGTGATCGCGGTGAAGTTTCATAATGTGCCGAGCCTGATCGGCGCGGCGCTGCCGGCGCTGCTGGTGTTTCCGCTCGCCAGCTACCTGCTGTTCCGGCGCGAGAAGCTGGTGATCAACCCGGTGCTGCTGCCGATCTTCTTGTTTATGGGCGTGCAGGTAGTAGGCGCGCTGTTCTCCGACTACAAAGGCACCGCGCTCGACAATGTGCAGACGTTCTTGCTCGAGGGCCTGGGGCTGTTCTTCCTGATCACGAATGTCGTGCGTACGCCGGCCACCCTGCGCCGCGTGACGTGGACGCTGCTGCTCGCCGGGGCGTTTATTGGCGGCCTGTCGATGTACCAGCAGGTGACGCGCACATACGATAATAACTACTGGGGCTTTGCCCAGCCCAGCGAGGCGGTGTTCAACGCTGGCGCGAAAGACGCGATCACCGGCGCGGTGTCGCAGTGGCGCCTGGCTGGCCAGATCGGCGAGAAAAACCGCTATGCCCAGGTGATGCTGATGCTCGTGCCGCTGGGTATATTCCGCGTGTTTGGCGAGCGCAAGCTGCTGCTGCGCGTGCTGGCTGGCATGTGTACTGGCCTGATCGCGATGGGCGCCGCGCTGGCGTTCTCGCGCGGCGCGGCCGTGGGCTTCGTGCTGATGCTGGCGATCATGGTGTTCATGCGCTATATCAAGATCTGGCAGGTGCTGGTGATCATTCTCGGCCTGTCGCTCGTGCTCGCGGCGCTGCCGCAGTATAGCCAGCGCCTGACCTCGCTCGAAGGCTTTGGCGCGCTGTTCTCCGACGGCACCGAGGCGGTCGGCTCGACCGACGGCGCGACGCTCAGCCGCCTGACCGAGATGGGCGCGGCGGCGCTGGTGTTCATCGATCACCCGCTAATCGGGGTCGGGCCGGGCACCTTCCCGCTGTACTACCAGCAGTACTCCGAGCTGATCGGCCTGCGCACGCTCAATGAAGATCGCCAGGCCCACGACCTGTACCTGAGCATTGCGGCCGAGACGGGCTTTGCCGGCCTGGCGTGCTTTCTGTTCACCCTGTTCGTGGTGCTGCGCAGCCTGGCGCGCGCGCGCAAGCGCTGGCTCACGGCCGAGCCCGAGATCGCCAACATGGCCACCGCGTACATGCTCTCGATCGTCACGTACCTGACCACCGGCATCTTCTTGCATTTTGCGTTTATTCGCTACTTCTGGCTGATCATTGCGCTTGCCGGTGCGGTGGTGTATATCGCCGATCAGCGTGCCAAGCAGGCCGCCGCCGAAGAGCAGGCGGCTGGCGCGGCGCTGGCGCGCGCGTAGCGCCGGCAGTGGCGCCTGTTCTGTACCGAATCATACCCGAGGGCCGCCTATTCGCGGCCCTCGTATAAGGATAACGCTATTATGGAAACGGCTTCGACGCCGACGGCAGAGCCGGCCCAGCTCGACGCAAAATCACGCGCGAAGCACAGCTCGACCAACCGCCAGATCCGCGGTTCGAGCCTGATGCTAGTGGGTCGCACAATCTCGATGGTGGCGAACTTCGCCATTCAGGTGCTGATTGTACGCTACCTATCGAAGGCAAACTATGGCGCGTTTGCTTACGCAATGTCGTTTGTGACGCTGGGGCAGACGCTCGCAACCTTCGGGCTCGACCGGGCAATCACGCGGTTTGTGCCGATCTACCACGAGCGCAAAGAGTATAACAAGATGTTTGGCACGATCCTGCTGGTGATCGGCACGATCGTGTCGCTTGGCCTGCTGATGATCGGCCTTGCATACGCCTTCCAGGGCTTTATTGGTCAGACGCTGCTGAACGACAGCGAGGGCGACAAGGCGCAGATCATTGCACTGCTGCTGATCTTGATTGGCCTCGCGCCGGTGCAAGCGCTCGATGACCTGATCGCGGCGTTGTTCGCGATCTTCGCCAGCCCGCGGGCGATCTTCTTTCGAAAGTACATTCTCTCGCCAGGGCTGAAGCTCAGCGTCGTGCTACTACTGATGCTGTTCCGCAGCGACGAGTTCTTTCTGGCAAGCGGATACCTGGCCGCCGGCATCCTGGGCACCTCGGTGTATGGCTTTACGCTGTTTCGCACGCTGCAGAAGCAGCAGCTGTTCAAAGAGCTGCATTTCGGCAGTCTGTCGGTGCCTGTGCGCGAGCTGTTTGCGTTCACCATCCCGCTGCTTACCTCCGACCTGGTGTACGTGCTGATGAGCTCGTCGGACGCGGTGCTGCTGGGCCACTTCCGCAGCACCACCGAGGTGGCGGCGTTTCGTGCCATCCTGCCCTCGGCGGTGTTAAACCAATTTGTGCTACAAAGCTTCACCATCCTGTTCACGCCGATCGCGTCGCGCCTGTTCGCGCGCGACGACTACGCAGGCATCAACAACCTGTACTGGCAGACGGCAGTATGGACTTCGGTGCTGTCGTTCCCGATCTTCGCGCTGACTTTCTCGCTGGCGCAGCCGCTGACGGTGCTGCTGTACGGCCAGAAGTACGCTTCGTCGGCGGTGCTGCTGGCGCTGCTCTCGTTTGGCTATTACTTCAACGCCGCGCTGGGTTTCAACGGCCTGACATTGAAAGTGTATGGCAAGCTGCGCTACATTGTGGTGATCAATATCGTGGCGGCGGTGGTGAATGTGGCGATTAACCTGCTGCTGATCCCGCGCTACGGTGCGCTGGGTGCGGCCTGTGGCACGTGCGGCACAATGATCGTTCACAACCTGCTCAAGCAGGCCGGGCTGCGCTTCGGCACTGGTATCAGCCTGTTTGAGTGGAAACATATCAAGGTATACGCTAGCATTATTGTTGCGTCGGTCGGCCTGCTAGCCTTCCAGACGCTGCTGCCGCAAGATTACTCGCTGAAGCATCCGTATGTGTATGTGAGCTTTGGCGTGACGGCGATTGTGGCGTTGACGGTTGTGGCGCTGAACCGCAAATCGCTGGCGATTGAGCAAACGTTCCCCGAGCTACTGAAGATCCCGCTCATGCGGAAACTATTTACATAAGCGGCTATGTTGTGCTTGGCCGAGTAGTCTTTGCCCAAGGTGCTCAGATGGTGGCGTTCAGCGCCACCATCTGAGCACAAAAAACAGCAGCAGGCACGATCAGCGCGGGCGGGAGGGCACGGCACAAGCCGTGTACACGAGGCGGCCGGTGCTGGACGTAAGCCCGAAAAGAAAGTGATTATGCGCATATGCTTGATATTACTCTGGCAACCGAATTTATCCCTGGCACAAATGTCAAAGGTGAGGTAGCCGGCGCGAACTGGCTGTTTATGCTGCCGCGCATGGATTTCGAGCGCGTGGTGTGCTTTGGCGCGCCCGAGCTGTCCGGGCTGCTGGCGCTGGCGCGCCAGATCGGCGAGGTGGCGGTGTGCGCCGACGGCGCCGCGCTTGAGCGGCTGAGCGGGCTGTGCGCGAAGCACAGCCTGGCGAACGTGCGCCTGCTCACCGACACGCTGGGCTTGCCCGCCGAGTACGCGCCGCTTGTGCTGATAGCCGGGGCCGCCGAGCTGGCGCGCTTTGGCGCCGACGCGGCGGCGGTGGCCGAGCTGCAGCGGCTGCTCGCGCCCGATGGGCTGGTGTACCTCGAGCAGCCTGGCTTGCTCGCGGGCAAGCGCGACCAAGTGGCGATTCGCCGGCTGGCGGCGGCCGTGGGCGCGCCGCAGCGTTTCTGGCTTACGCCACTCAGCGGCGAGATGCATACCGCCATCCCCAATGCCGACAGCGCCACCACGAGCTATTTTCTGCGCTACGGCCTCACCAGCCGCTCGGTGAACCTGGGCACGCTCAAGCGCGCGGTGCGCGAGCGCGGCAGCGACCCGCAGGCCGCCGCTACGCCGCAGGCGCCGCGCCCGGCCGCCAAGCCGCGGCGTGGCCTGAAGGCGCAGGTGAAGCGCGCCGCGCGCACCACGCTGGTGTCGGTATATAATCAGGTGCAGCATGCGTTCGACGGCGCCGAGCAGCGGCTGAACCGCAGCGCAGCGCTGGGCGAGCTCACGCGGCGCTATGGCCTGCTGCTGCAGCACGGCGCCGAAGCTCAGCCGCTGGCGCCGCCGCGCTACCTGCGCGAGATCGCCCACGCCGCCGGCGTTTCGCTCGAGCAGTATCGCTGGGGCCTTTCGGCGCGCGGCGAGTATAGCTCGCGCAAGGTGCTGATGTTCCTGTTCAGTGGGCAGAGCGACCAGCCCGAGTATATTGTGAAGATGACGCGCGACCCGGCGCTGAACCCGCGGCTCGAGAACGAGTACCGCGCGCTGCGGCGCCTGGCCGATACCGGGATCGGCGACGACCAGACCCTGCCGCAGGCGGTGTTCTTTGGCCACCATAACCAGCTGGCGATCGTCGGCGAATCGATCGTCACGGGCGTGCCGTTCGAGCAGCAGTCGGCTGGCACGCCCGGCTGCGCGTTTATGCGCAACGCCGCCGACTGGCTGACGGATATGAGCGTGGCGACGACCGATTGGGAGGCGGCCACGCCGGCGCAGGCGGCCGCGGCGCTGGGCGAACTCTTCGAGCGTTTCGCGCGGATCTACCCGCTGCTGCCCGAGCAGCGTAGCTTCATGCTTGGCCAGCTCGAGGCACTGAGCCAGAGCCGCAGCGCGTTTCCGCTGGTGTTTCAGCACGGCGACCCTGGCACATGGAATATCTGGGTGACGCCGGCAGGCCGCACGGCATTTCTCGATTGGGAAGCGGCCGAGGCGCGCGGCATGCCGCTGTGGGATCTGTTCTATTTCATCCGCACATACGGCGCCTGGTCGGCGCGCGCCAGCATCTCGGGCGACATAACCAAAGGGTTTGCCGACCAGTTTCTGACCGACTCGCCCTTTCAAACGCTGATGGTCGAGGCGACCGCGCGCTACTGCGAGCGCGTAGGCCTGCCCGGCGATCTGATCGAGCCGCTGTTCTACACGTGCTGGATGCACCGCGGCCTAAAGGAAGCCACGCGCCTGACGCCGGCTACGCTCGCGCGCGGCCACTATTTCAACGTGCTGCGCGCCGCGATCGATCAGCGCGCGGCGCTGCAGCCGCTATTCGCGCTTGGCGCGCAGGTGCGGAGCTAAGCTATGCGACCTGCACGGCGTACATCTGGCCAGCTCGTGCTGGCCTGGTTGGCATGCGTGGTGATTGGCGCGCTGCTGGCAAGCTGCGCCGCGCCGACGCCCGCGCCCGATGCCACCGCGACGCCCGAGCCAACGGCCGCGATCGTCGCCAAGCCAACGGCCGAGCCGGCTAGCCCTACGCCGGCGCCGAGCCTGCCAAAGCCCACCGCGCGCCCACGGCCAAACGCCGACCCGTCGGCCTACCTCAAGCTGCCGACGCTGGCGCGCGGCTACCTGACGACGCCAAACGAGCTGCGGCGGATCGCGGCGCTTGCGGCAGCCAAGGCCGAGCCATACCGCGCGGCGGTGAAATCGGAGCTGGCCTTTGCCGCCGACGCGCTCGCGCGCCCGCCAATCGACCCGCCGAAGCTGATCAATATCAACGACGATATTAATAACCCGCCCTACTTCTCGACCGGCGCCAAGTATGTGTACGCGTGGGCGCTGGCCTACAACCTGCTGCGCGACAGCGACCCCGAGACTGCCGAGGAGTATGCCCAGCGCGCCCGCGACTGGATCATGGCGCTGCCGGCCGAGGGCACGCAGGTGAAGGACTACGACCACAACACCCGCCTGAATTTGTCGGTGTATACGCAGAACTTCGTGTACGCCGCCGACCTGCTGGCCGACTGGACGCCAAGCGGTCAGGCGGAGCCGTTTGGCAGCAGCGCCGACGCCCAGCAGTTCAAGCAGTGGCTGGGCGAAGTGATTGTGCGCTACCCGTACAACGCGGCCTTCACGCGGGTGAATAACTGGGGAGCCTGGGGCCGGCTCACCACTGCCGTGATTGCCGACTATATCGGCGACGCCGCGCCGCTGTATGTGCAGGGCATTGTGAAAAACCAGGATGGCGCGTACGAGGTGAGCCCCGAGTACGCCTGCGACTCCGGCACGCTCGAAAACTGCGTGAAGGTAGACGCACACACCATGTACAGCGATGCACTGCAGCTGCACGTTGCGGCAGTAGACGGCAAGATGCGCGAGTTCAGCTTCGCCAGCTGCGACGGCAGCGGCTCACAGTCGATGATACGCCCCGACGGCGGCATCCCCGACGAGCTGCGCCGCCAGTACGACTGCGACACAACCGCGATCGCCGACCATTACGGCGCGGCGGCGCGCTACTCGCAGTTCGCGCTCGAGGCCATGGTGTCGCTGGCCGAGCTGGCCTGGCGGCGCGGCGACACCAGCATCTACACGCATGTCGACGCGGCCACCGGCCGGGGGGCGCTGTATCGCGGGGTGCAGTTCCTGATCGACAACAATGTCACGCTCACGCGCGGGTCGATGCTCGAGATGGTCAATCGCTTCTACACCTACCAAGTCGCCGCTGAGCCGAATCAGCCGGCAGCGGCCGAGTACCAGCGGCTGCTGGCGCACGATCTGCCTGGTATTCTGAAGCGTCAGGGCGAGTGGCCCGAGGGCGCCGGCTTTGTAAGCTTCGGCACGCTGACGCACAGCTTTGCGCCAGGCGAGCAGATCATGCCGCCGCCGGCGGTGCGCCCGCGCTAGTTTCGGCCGTTTGATCGCTTTCTTTAGCGCTGCCCTGCCCGGCGAAGCCGGGCAGGGCAGCGCCAGATTTCGGGGGCGGCGAAGCCGCCCCCGAGCCACAACATACAGCACGTGATCAGCCGGTTTAGTTCTGCTCTACCACAGGTGGCCTACGGCTCGGGGTTGAACACGACGACGTCGTAGGCGAAATCCTGGCTCTGGCCATTGACGAAGACATTGTGGATGCCGACGGTGTAGCGGGTGTCGGCGGCGGGCCCGGGCCAGCTGGCGTCGTCGCTCAGGCCAAGCGGGATCCACACCAGCGTGTTCTCGCCATAGCCCGTGGCGGGTGCCGCCTGGGCGAGCGCGAGCGATGCCCCGTTCGACTGCATCGTCACCGTGGCGGCTGAGAAATCGGCCCCGTCGTAGGCGAACGACCAGCGCGGGAACACCACCTGGTAGGGCACATACCCCGGCGGCGGCCAGGCCACGAATGCCTCGCGCGTGAGCGGCCGCGGGTCGGACAGGTGCGCATCGAAGACGAACAGCGCATTGGCGGCCGGGTATGCCTGGGTTGGCGGGATGTCGCCGCTGCCCATTTCCTGCGTCTGCGGGTAGAGCACCCAGCGGCGGTGGCCCACAAAGCTGTTGGAGGCGCCCGGATCCTTGATATAGCCGCTGACCGCGTCGGGGCCGTAGACGCCCAGGTAGAGATCCGAGCTGCCCGCGCCATCGGCGCCGTCGGCCGAGTAGCACAGCCAGCTCGAGGGCGGCGAGTGGCTCAGCTGGTGGTTCACGCTCATCATGAGTGCTGCGGCCTGGGCTTTGCGGTTTGAGTCTGCGTTCAAGCTAACATCTGCCGGGACGCCGGCCATCGCCCGAAAGTAGTTGATCCGCCGCAGCACCGCCTGCTGGAAGCTCTGGCTGGTGTCGCCGGGGGTGCAGCTCGCTTGGCTGCCAGTCCAGCTCGCGTCGGCGCCATTCGAAGCCAGGTAGTGCTGCAGGTAAAAATCGCGCGACTGCTGGCGGCTTTGCGGATCGACGGAGAGGCCGCGCTCCTGGCGTGCCCAGGGGATAAAGGTGGAGTAGCCCGAGGAGAGTGGAATGTTCGGCTGCGCCGGCTGGCGGCGCGAGCGGGCGAGCCGCGCGACTGGTGCCCCAAGGGCTGGTGCATCGGCGCGGGCGGGCGCGGCGCTGAGCAGTAGGGCCGACAGCGCGAGCAGCGCGAGCGCACTGCGGTATGCCGGTTTGGCCAACAGTAGCTGCATTGTTTTGCTCCTTATACGTGCTGGTAGTGGCATTATACCTTGATCACTTTTGTTTTGTGATGCCCCGCCCGGCGAAGCCGGGCTTCGTGAAAGCAAATTATCAGCCGGAACATGCAAACCGGGGCCGCGCCATTGGCGCGGCCCCGGAAGTGTGAAGGCCTGCTAGGATGTGGTGCTCGTTAGAATGGCAGGCCGTTGGTGAGGGTGGTCCAGCGCACCGCCGAGTGGCCATCGACGCCATACGGCCGGCGCTGCTTGATGATCGGCTGGTAGGCTGGGTTCTGCCAGCGCTGGTACGCCACTTCCCACAGCGGGTGGATAGCGCGGCCAGCACCGCCGGCCCACGGCCAGCTCTTCGGGGCCACCACATACTTGGCGGCGTAGTCGATCGCCAGCTTGAAGCGGCCGTAGCTCCACAGGTCGATGCCGCGCCGCTGCGCAATCACCGCCGCCGCCACCTTCGAATGAGCGCTTCCTGCGTGTAGTTCAGGCCGCTCGGAGTCGACGCGTCTCCTCGGGGATGTGGCCGTCGGCGGCGATCAGGTCGACCAGCGACTTCCACTTGGCAATCGCGGCGCTGAAGCCGGCCGCGTCGCCGAGGTAGTCGGTCACCGCGATGCGCATAAACGTGCCGGCGTCGCCCCAGTTGTTCGTGCGCGTCGAGGCGGTGGGCAGAATGACGCTGCGCAGCCAGCCGCGGAAGGCGGTATCGTCGGCGGTGCTGAACGCGCCCGAGGGCTTGATCAGGCTGGCGGCGAACACGAAGCCCGGCGCCACGCGGCTGATGATCAGCGCGGTCTGGCACGAGCCGCTGTCGGGGCAGGCGTTGGTCGTGCTCTTGGTGGTCGTGACCCAGGCCATGATGAAGGCGCGGGCCTTCTGGGCGTAGCGGGCGTCGCCGGTGGCGCTGTAGGCGAGCGCCAGGCCATAGGCGGTGGCGGTGTCGTCGACGAACGGGCCAGTGGTGCCGCTGATGTTGAGCGGGTTCTGCGGGGCGGGGTTGGCGCCGAGCTTGCCATTGGCGAAGGCGACGACGTTGGAGTAGGCCGACTTGTAGGGCTCGACGCCCTGGTTGGCGAGCTGGATGCGCTGGGCAAGCTCGGCGCTGCTGCCGAGGTAGCCGCCGGTGGCGGGCTGCACCAGCACCAGCGGGCCGCCGGCCGCTGCTGGGGCCGCGTGGCTGGCGGCCGGCTGCGCGAGCGCGCCGGCAAGCGTCGTGATGATCAGGCCGATGGTCGCCAGCAGGCGCGCGATCCGCCGCTGCAGGCTGCTAGGGTTATATGTGATGAAGCTGGGATGCATAGTGGTGTTCTCCTTATACTGCGATGCACGAGTGCGAATATTCCGATGCGTGTGATCTGGTTGAACCAGTTGTGCGTCCTGTTGCGCTATTCGGTTGTTCAGGTGCGTTAACCAGTTCTTAACCTGCCGCTACGATATCACAGCGGCAGCACCAAAAGCTACAAAAAATGCTCTGGCGCTGCTCATCGTTACTAGGGTTCGGCGTATGTGGGTTAAAAACAGGTTAATTGGCGATTGGGGAGGCGCGCGCGGGCGCTGCGGGAGGAGAGCCGGGCGGCGGCGCGCGTGCCAGGCTGGTTGCCGTGCGTGCCAATCAGGCCTGCCGCATGCGCCGATCTCTCACACGGCTCTCATCCTGCTATCCTGAGATTCTCAGTTTTCTCGCGTATATTCTCGGCAATTACACGGCGTACGTGGCAATTGCGAGCGAGGCGCGCCCCGCTCGCAATCGATATTTACGGGCGCGTTTACGCCAGCCCGGCCGCGCCGTAGCAGCGTAACTGCTTTATGGAGGTTGTCAGTGAATCGAAAAGGGATGCTGATCGCTGGTGCGATCGTGGTGGTGCTACTGGTGGGGGTGGTGGCGTACAACCTGCTGCTGCGCGAGCCAGCTGCGGCCGATGGCCCGATTCAGGCGATTCCGCTGGGCACGCAGGCGCCGGTGGCTCAGCCTACGGCCGCGCCGGCTGCTGCCGCGCCTACAGCTGCGCCGGCTGAAGCTGCCGCGCCTACGGCCGCGGCGAGCCCGGCCGCCGGCGGCGAGCTGCGCTTCCAAATCGTGCCCGACCAGTCGGAGGTGCGCTTCAAGCTCAGCGAAGTGCTGCGCGGCCAGCCGACCAACGTGGTCGGCAAGTCGAACCAGGTGGCCGGCCAGCTCGCGGTGCTGCCCGACGACCTGAGCAAGGTGCAGGTAGGCACGATCCAGATCAACGCGCGCACGCTCGAAACCGACAGCACTCAGCGCAACCGCGCGATCCGCAACTTCATCCTCAACACCGATAGCTACGAGTTCATCACGTTCAAGCCCACCGCGATCAGCGGGCTGAGCGGCAAGGCCGCGCTGGGCCAGGAATACTCCTTCGATATCGCCGGCGACCTGACCATCCGCGATGTTACCAAGCCGGTGGTGTTCAAGGCCACCGTCAAGCCCGAGGCCGCCGACAAGCTCAGCGGCAGCGCGTCGACGGTGATCAAGCGCGCCGATTACAACCTGTCGATCCCGAACGTGCCGTTTGTGGCGAATGTCGGCGACGACGTGACGCTCGAGATCGATTTCGTGGCAGCGCCGGTGTCGTAGCTGCGCGCTGGCCCTTGGGGTACCAACAGCACGAGGCGGCCCCTAGGGGGCCGCCTCGTGCTCGTGTTGGGGTGCAGCGCGCTGCGCTTAGGCTTGTACCAAATTCGCTTGATGCGTACACGTTGCTGGGGGTTTGGGGGCGGCGAAGCCGCCCCCATATTGCTTATTGTGTTACACGACGTGGCTTCGCCACGTCGTGTAACACAATCTCTACGTGATCAAGCGAACAGCGTATTACAGCTTCTCGGCGATGCTCTTGCCCTGCAGGTACAGCAGCAGGTAGTCGGGGCCGCCCGTCTTCGAGTCGGTGCCCGACATATTGAAGCCGCCAAACGGGTGCGCGCCGACCATCGCGCCAGTGATCTTGCGGTTGAGGTACAGGTTGCCGACGTGGAAGTCGTCGCGGGCGCGCGCCAGGCGCTCGCGGTTCTGCGAGTAGAGGCCGCCGGTGAGCCCGAACTCGGTGTTGTTGGCGATCTCGAGCGCCTCGTCGAAATCTTTGGCCTTGATAAACGCCAGCACCGGGCCGAAGATCTCTTCCTGCGAAAGCTTGCCGTCGGGCGGAATGTCGGCGAAGATCGTCGGCTGCACAAAGTAGCCGCCCTCGGTCTCGACCTCGCCGCCGAGCGCCAGCCGGCCCTCGCGATGCCCGGCCTCGATATAGCCGCGGATCTTATCGCGCGACTTGTCGTCGATCACCGCGCCCATGAACGTGCCGCGCTCGGTCGGGTCGCCCACCGTCAGGCTGCCGGCGCGCTCGACCACGCGGTCGAGCAGTTCGTCGTAGACGCGCTCGACGGCAACTACGCGCGAGCACGCCGAGCACTTCTGGCCCTGGAAGCCGAACGCCGACGACACAATCCCCTCGGCTGCCGCCGCCAGGTCGGCCGTCTCGTCGACGACGATCGTATCTTTGCCGCCCATCTCGAGCACGGTGCGCTTGAGCCACTTCTGGCCCGGCTGGAGCTTGGCGGCGCGCTCGAAGATGCGCAGGCCGATCTCCTTCGAGCCGGTGAAGGCGATAAAGCGCGTCAGCGGGTGGTCGACAAGCGCGTCGCCGACGCTGCCGCCGGGGCCGGGCACGAAGTTCACCACGCCGGGCGGCACGCCGACCGACTCGAGCACCTCGACGAACTTAGCCGCGATGATTGGCGACGTCGAGGCCGGCTTGAGCACGATCGTATTGCCGGCGACCATCGGCGCCACCACCAGCCCGACCATGATCGCGCAGGGGAAGTTCCAGGGCGGGATGGCCACGCCGGCGCCGAGCGGCACATACTGCAGCTGGTCGTCTTCGCCGGGCATCGGGTATACCTTCTGCGGGCCGGCCAGGCGCAGCATCTCGCGGGCGTAGAACTCGCAGAAGTCGATCGCCTCGGCGATGTCGCCGTCGGCCTCGGCCCAGCTCTTGCTGACTTCGTACACCATCACGGCGGCCATCTCGAACTTGCGGCGCCGCAGCTCGGCCGCGGCCTTGAACACGTAGTCGGCGCGCTGGGCGGCCGGCACCTTGCGCCAGCTCGCGAAGGTGGCGTTGGCCACCTCGATCGCGCGATTGGCCTGCTCGACGCTGGCGCTGGCGACGCGGCCGACCACCTCGCTCGGGCGGGCGGGGTTGAGCGAGGCGATCGTCTTTTCGGTGCTAATGCGCTCGCCGCCGATGATCAGCGGGTAGGTTTTGCCAAACTCGGCTCGTACCGCGGCGAGCGCCTGCTCCATCGCGGCACTATTTTCGGGCTTGCTGAAATCGGTGAATGGCTCGTTGCGAAACTCGGGCAGCGCCATTGCTTTCTCCTATTGTCACTATGCTTAGCATGCAGCGTATGGTTCGTAGAGAGCTGCATTATAGCATCTTCCGGCGCGGCGGCAGCGCTCGCGGGCCTTGGGCTTATTCTTCGCCGGCCAGCGCCATCAGGCGCGCCCACTGCTCGGGCGACACCGGCACCACCGAGAGGCGGCCCTGGCGCACCAGCGCAAAGTCGGCAAAGGCCGGGTCGGCCTTCACCTGCGCCAGCGTCACCGGGCGGCCCAGCCGGCGCAGCGGCCGAATGTCCACCACCGCCAGCTTCGGGTCGGCCTGGCGCGGGTCGGCGTAGGGCGCGCTGGTGATCTCGGCCAGCCCGACGGCCTGGCGCTCGTCGCCGGTGTGGTAGATCAGCGCCTGGTCGCCTGGGCGCATGGCGCGGATGTGCAGCAGCGCGGCGTTGTTGCTGACTCCATCCCACACCGTTGCGCCGTCGCGCTCGAGATCGGCGTAGGCGTAGGCCTCGGGCTCGGTTTTGAGCAGCCAGTAGGCAATCTCGCTCATGGGCTGTAGATGCTCCTTATCTTTGCGCTCGGCTATTGACGCGAGTTACGCGGTATCCTCGCGCGTGGGAGGCTTGGAGGGCGCACGCCCTCCAAAATCACTCTTTTGTGTGTTGGGCAAGCACATGCTGCACATTGGTTATGGTGCGGGGCGGGGGACCCCCCCCCCCCCCAAGATTTCGCGGGGGCGGCGAAGCCGCACCCCACCGTGCAGGGTCCCGCACCCCCACCGTGCAGGGTGTATTTGCCCAATACAAAAATCACTCTTTTGGCTAGGCTGTCGCGGCCACGGCCGTGGCCCGCGGCGCTAGCCAAGGAGGAAGCCGCTTTCTCGGCGGGGGGCGGCAAAGCCGCCCCGAACCCCCACCACGTAGCTCGTGCTCTTGGCAGGGCTTACGCGGTACTTTTTCGCGGCAGCACCCGAAACACCGGGAACTGCGCGGCCACCCGCTCGAACTCGGCCAGCGGCGCGTCTTTGTCGACGGGTAGGTGCGGCCGCGCCCCCGGCGCGCGGCGCAGGTACAGCTGCAGGATGGGCGCGCGCAGCTGGGGCGCCACCTCTTCCAGCCGCACCTGCTCGCGGCGGCCATGGCGGATGGTGGCGTTGCCGGCGGCGGCCTGCACATTGCGCACCCAGGTCGCGTCGGGCCCGAGCATCGAGACGAGGTAGCGCTCGCCGGCGAGGCTGACCATCGCGAGCGGCAGGCTGATGATCCGGCCGGAGCGCCGGCCCGGCACCTCGAGCGTCACCAGGTAGTTCGGCGCGATCCCCAGCGAGTGTACGGCCGCCCAGCCACGGTTGATGGCGCGCGCCAGCCAGTTCGGGCGCCCGCCGCGGTACAGCCACGCTTTTATGCCCATCGCGTGCCCCTTTCGTGATCGTGTGCCTGGCGAAGGCGCTCAGGCCTCGGCCTCGGCGCCGGCCGGCTCGCCGAAGCGCTCGAGGCGCAGGCGCGTGATGCCCATGCGCAGCTCCGTGCCGGGCGCGAGCGCGCGCGCGCGGCGAATGCGCTCCTCGTGGCTGCCGGGCAAGGTCAGCCAGGTGCCGTTCTTGCTGGTATCGCGCACTTGCACCTGGTCGTCGTCGCCGCAGGCCAGCACCGCGTGATCGGCCGAGATCAGCTCGTCGCCCGAGAGCGCGATGCGGTACTCGTTGCCCTGTGGCGCGCGCCGCCGGCCCACGATATTCTCGCCCTCCATCAGCGGCAGCACCCGCTCGGGGCGCGCGCCGCCCGGCAGCACGCGCAGCTGAAAGCGCGGCGGCGCAAGCTCGAACAGGAAGCGCGCGCCGTCGTGCCAAAGCCGCCCGCCGAACACGTCGGCCGCGATGGCGTGCATGGCCTCGGGCGCGAGCTGCACGCTCAGGCGGGCCATGTCGGCCAGCGGCAGCAGCTCGTCGAGCCCCAGCACCTTGAGCTGGCGGCGGTGCTCGGCGATCGCCAGCGAGATCTGCGAGTCCGGGTGGGCGATCGGCGCACAGATCAGCGCACCGATCAAGCGCTCGAACGGGAGCGCCTCGGGCGGCGTGCCAAGCAGATCCGGCGCGGCCTGGTGCAGCCGCTCGGCCACGGCGTCGCGCTGCGTGGCCACGTGCTGGATCGGGCTGGCGCCGCCTGCCTCGACGATCGGCTCGCCGGTGTCGCGGTAGGCCCAGCGCGCGCCGGGCAGCGCCGCCACCGGCGCGCGGTAGCTGCGCACCAGGCCAACGATCGCCGCGTGCGGGCGCAGCAGCAGGAGATCGACCGGCGCGCCGCCGGCGGTGAAGTGCAGCAGCGCCACGGCGGTGTCGGCGCGCGCGGCCTGGGCGCGGCCGCGCAGGTCGAGCGCGAGCGCGCGCAGGGCCAGCCGCTCGGCCGAGCTGCCAGGCGTTGGCCCGATGTAGATCTGGAGCGGCACGGTACGCACCCCCTGGCTGAATTCGACGCTCTGAGTATAGCGGGATGCCGATCGGCCGTCAATTGACCCGCGTTGCGCCGTGCCGGCGTGCAGCGCCGTGCGTTCGTGCCTCAGGGCATACCGGCACCTGCGTGCGCGCCCTGAGGCATGCGCCACCAACGCTGCGCGCGTGGCGGCGCTCTTTTTCGCGTGCCTGGCGGAGCGTGGTACAATCTGCCAACGCACCGGCCAAGGCAGCAGCAGAAGGGCACGCATGAGCCACCCCACAGCATCCGGCGGCGATTGGGAGGAGCGCTGGCACCCGCTGCGCGAGGAGTGGGTGATCATCGCCGCGCACCGCCAGGGCCGCCCCTGGCTTGGCGCCAGCGTGCCCGACGCAGGCGCGCGCCCGCCCGCCTACGACGCCACCTGCTACCTGTGCCCCGGCAACGCCCGCGTCGGCGGCGCGCGCAACCCGGCCTACACCGGCGTGTATGTGTTCGACAACGACCACCCGTGCGTCGGCCCGGCCGCGCCCGAAGCGCCGCCCGCGCCGCCCGCGCCCTACCGCGTGCGCCGCGCCGACGGCCTGGCGCGCGTGATCTGCTACAGCCCGCGCCACGACCTGAGCGTGGCCGAGATGGCCGACGACGCGATCGGCGCGATTGTGGCCACCTGGCAGCAGCAGACGCGCGACCTGGGCGCGCGGCCGGAGGTGCGCCAGGTGCTGATCTTCGAGAACAAAGGCGAGGTGGTGGGCGTCTCGAACCCGCACCCGCACGGCCAGATCTACGCCACCAACTTCGCCTGGAAGACGTTCGAGACCGAGCTGGCGGCGATGCGCCGCTACCGCGCCGACACCGGGCGCGCGCTGTTTGCCGATGTTATCGCCGCCGAGCAGCACGACGGCCGGCGCATCCTGTTCGAAGACGAGCACGCGATCGCGTTCGTGCCCTACTTCGCGCGCTATGCCTACGAGGTGTACGTGGCGCCCAAGCGCGCCGTGCCGCACATATACGCCCTGGCCGACGCCGAGGCCGCCAGCCTGGCGCGGGCGCTGCGCGACGTGGCCGTGCGCTTCGATAACCTGTGGCGCCAGAGCTTCCCGTATGTGATGCCGCTGCACCAGGCGCCAACCGACGGCGGCGACTACCGCGATTTCCATTGTTTTATTGGCTTTCTGCCGCCGCTGCGCCGGCCGAATACGCTCAAGTACCTGGCCGGGCCCGAGATCGGCGGCGGCAATTTTCTGAGCGACACCTCGCCCGAGCAGAAGGCCGCCGAGCTGCGCGCCCAGCCGACGCTGCACTACACGGCGGGGCCGCCGGCCGGCGAGTGACGGGCCGCCAGAGCAGTGGGTTCGCAGGTATCGTGTTTCTGCCAGCCGAACAAGGGGGAGCCATGTGGCGCTATGAAAGCGCGCTCGCGACGCCCGATGCCGAGCGGTTTCTGGCTACGCTGAACGCGCACGCCGGCTTTTTCGCGCCGGAGCGGCCGGTTGTGGTCGGCCGCGCGCCGGGCCGGCTCGACCTGATGGGCGGCATCGCCGACTACTCGGGGGCGCTGGTGCTCGAGCTGCCCTTGGCGCTGGCGACATTCGCGGCGGTGCAGGGCGCGCCCGAGCCGGCGATTGTCGTGCGCAGCCTGGGCGCGAGCGACCTGGGCGCGGCGCCGGAGGTGGCGTACCAGCTGGCCGACCTTGGCGCGCCGGGGCGGCCGATCGAGTACGCGGCGGCGCGCGCGCTGTTCGGCGCCGACGCGCGCGCCAGCTGGGCGGCGTATGTGCTGGGCTGCCTGGTGGTGCTGATGCGCGAGCGCGGGCTGGCGCCGGCGGCGGGGCTGCGCATCCTGGTGGGGTCGGAGGTGCCGCCCGGCAAAGGCGTCAGCTCGTCGGCGGCGATCGAGGTGGCGGCCATGGCGGCGCTGGCCGCGCACTACGGCCTGGCGCTCGGCGGGCGCGAGCTGGCGATACTCTGCCAGCGCGCCGAGAACCTGGTGGTGGGCGCGCCCTGCGGCGTGATGGACCAGATGACCGCGGCGTGCGGCCAGGCCGGCAGCCTGATGGCGCTGCTGTGCCAGCCGGCCGAGCTGCAGGCGCCGGTGGCGCTGCCGCGTGGGCTGGAGGTGTGGGGCATCGACTCGGGCATCAGCCACGCCGTCAGCGGCGCCGACTACGGCTCGGTGCGGGTTGGCGCGTTCATGGGCTACCGGATCATCGCCGACCTGGCCGGCCTGCCGGTGCGGCCGGATGGCGCCGGGCGCGTGGCGATCGACGACGCGCGCTGGGGCGGCTACCTGGCGAACATTGCGCCGTCGCTGTGGGAGCAGCACTTCCGCGCGCGCGTGCCCGAGCGCATCGGCGGCGCCGAGTTCCTCGAGCGCTACGGCGGCTTCACCGACGCGGTCACGCGCGTTGAGCCGTCGCGCGGCTACGCGGTGCGGCAGCCCACCGCCCACCCGATCTACGAGCACGCGCGCGTGCGGCTGTTTCGGGCGCTGCTCGAGCGCCTGCCGGAAGATGAAGCGGGCGATAGCGCGCGTGCTCAGGAAGCGGCCGAGCTGCTCGGCGAGCTGATGTACCAGTCGCACGCGAGCTACAGCGCGTGTGGCCTGGGCGCCGACGGCACCGACCGGCTGGTGGAGCTGGCGCGCGCGGCGGGGGTGGCGGCGGGTGTCTACGGCGCCAAGATCACCGGCGGCGGCAGCGGCGGCACGGTGGCGCTGCTGGCGCGCGCCGGCAGCGAGCAAGCCATCCGCGCGATCGCGGCGGCCTACGCGCGCGAGAGCGGGCAGCCGGCCACGCTGATCGGCGGCTCGTCGCCCGGCGCGGCGGCGTTGGGCACGGCGCGGCTTGCTTGGGGCGAAGGCGAATAGGATCGTGAGTCTTTGGCGTGGCCACGTCGGCCGCGCCACCTGAAAATCAGCAAAGGGGCAGATCATGAGCTACACACCCACGCCGGCAGACAAGTTCACCTTTGGCCTGTGGACGGTCGGCAACATGGGGCGCGACCCCTTCGGCGAGCCGGTGCGCCAGTCGCGCTCGGCCGCCGAGATCGTACACGCGCTGGCCGAGGTCGGCGCGTATGGCGTCAATTTCCACGACAACGACCTGGTGCCGATCGACGCTACCGCCGCCGAGCGCGACCAGATCGTCAAAGAGTTCAAGCAGGCGCTCGCCGATACCGGCCTGGTGGTGCCCATGGCCACCACCAACCTGTTCACCGACCCGGCGTTCAAGGACGGTGCCTTCACCGCCAACGACCCGGCGGTGCGCGCCTATGCCCTGCACAAAACCATGCGCGCGATCGACCTGGGCGTCGAGTGCGGTGCCAAGGTCTATGTGTTCTGGGGCGGGCGCGAAGGCGTCGAGACCGACGCGGCCAAAGATCCGCTCGAGGCGATCAAGCGCTTCCGCGAGGCGCTGAACTTCCTGTGCGCCTACGCCAAAGACCAGGGCTACGATCTGAAGTTCGCGCTCGAGCCAAAGCCCAACGAGCCGCGCGGCGATATCTACCTGGCCACCGTGGGCCACGCGCTGGCGCTGATCGCCACGCTCGACGACCCGTCGATGGTAGGCGTGAACCCCGAGGTGGCCCACGAGCAGATGGCCGGCCTGAACTTCCTGCACGGGGTCGCGCAGGCCTGGGACGCCGGCAAGCTGTTCCACATCGACCTGAACGATCAGGCATTCGGGCGCTACGACCAGGATTTCCGCTTTGGCGCGGTGAACCTCAAGAGCGCGTTCTTTCTGGTGAAGTTCCTCGAAGAGGTCGGCTACGCCGGCAGCCGGCACTTCGACGCGCACGCCTACCGCACCGAGGGCTACGAGGGCGTGCAGGATTTCGCGCGCGGCTGCATGCGCACCTACCTGATCTTGAAGGAGAAGGCGCGGCAGTGGGCCGCCGACGGCGAGATCCAGGCGCTGCTGGCCGAGATCAATGGCGGCGATCAGTCGGCGCCGGTGTACAGCCGCGCCGCTGCCGCCGAGCTGAAGGGCCGCGCGTTCGATCGGCGGGCGCTGGGCGCGCGCAACCTTGGCTACGAGCGCCTCGACCAGCTGACCGTCGACTTGCTGCTTGGCGTGCGCTGAGATCTGTGAGTGACACGAGTTATACCAACTCCGTTTGATTACTTGTGCTTGTCAGGCCCGGCTTTGCCGGGCGCCGCACAAGAAAAGAAATGCGGGCGGCTGCTGCCCCCAAACCCCACCAAGTTTCTGGTGTACATAAACGAAGAGGCCTGGTACTCGTGCTATAATGCGCGCCGATTGTGCATTTGGTAACAAACCCGGCAGTTGCTGGCAAGGAATAGCTATGATCGGCCCGAGCATTTCGCAAACCACTATTACCGCCCAATCGCCGGGCGTGCGCCAGTATCTCAACCCGCTGCATATGGTGCGCGCGCTCTGGCGGCACCGCGACCTCATCCGCCAGTTTACCCGCCGCGAGATCGAAGGCCGCTACAAAGGGTCATTTCTTGGCATTCTATGGTCGTTTGTGAACCCGCTGGTGCTTCTCTTGATCTATACATTTGTTTTCGGCATTGTTTTCAAATCGCGCTGGCCGAATGCTAAAACCGACAACCTTGGCGAGTTTGCGATTACGCTGTTCTGCGGCCTGATAACTTTTAATGTATTTAGCGAATGTGTGACGCGCTCGCCCACGATGATTGTCGGCGTGCCGAATTATGTGAAAAAAGTCGTCTTTCCGCTCGAGATTCTGGCCGTCAGCAGCTTGGGGGCAGCGCTGTTTCACGGGCTTATAAGCCTGCTGATACTGCTTGTCGCCAGCGTGATTATCAATGGCATACCGCCCTGGACACTCCTGCTCATACCGGTGGTGGTGCTACCGCTGCTCTTTTTGTGTTTGGGCCTCAGCTGGTTTCTTTCGAGCCTGGGCTTGTTTGTGCGCGATATTAGCTATGTTGTTGCGCTGGTGGTGCAGGTGCTATTTTTTGTGACGCCGATTTTCTACCCGCTTGAGGCAATCCCGGCGCCTTTCCAGACGGTTATTCGGCTCAACCCACTCACTTCAGTAGTCGAAAATATGCGCCGGGTAGTCTTGTGGGGCTGGGTGCCAAGCTGGGCCGGGCTAGGGCTATGGCTCGTGGCTACAGGTTCGGTGATGCTGTTGGGCTACACCTGGTTTATGAAAACGAAAAAAGCGTTTGCCGATGTCATCTAGCTTGTTTTCATAATCAAGGCTTCGCTCCGCTATTGCTCGCGTTCATGCTGTGGCATGCCATGGCAAACGCGGGCATTTATTGTTTCGCGCGGAGGTTGGCCAAAATTGGCCCTAAATTCAACGATTATGTGGTTCAAAAAAGGGTATGTGCGCCGTTCAGTAAGTACAACACGAAAAAACAGCCGAATAATCGCTAGCAGAAGTCCAGCGAGCCCAAGGCTACAAGGGCTGGCTTGCCACTACGCAAGCCGCCGACGAGCATACATAGTAGGGTTAGCGAAAAGGAGTGAGACCATGTCAGTACTCAGCAAACTGCGCCGCGCGGCCGTGCTGGGGGCGATTGCGACCGCCCTGATCGTGCCGGCAGCGATGCTCAGCGCCCAGGCGCCCAAAGCCCACCCGCAGGCGGCGCCGAAACCCTGGCTGGTGGCCCCGTCGGGCGAGCCGGACGCCATCCGCGATGCCAAGGCGCTGCGCGCCAGCCTCAGCGCCCAGCAGCTCAAAGACACGCGCGCGATTCTGCGGCGCTATTCGGCCGACGCTGCCGCGCTGGCGAGCCAGCTGCCCGCGATCTCGCAGGCGGTGAAGCCGGCCCCGGCCCAGCGCTTGGCCGAGCAGGACGCGGCCGCCGGCAACCAGCTCAACGGCGATATCGCGCCCCCGGCCGACGGCTTCGTGCCCGACCCGAGCGTCGCACAGGCCGCGCTCGATCAGCAGCAGGCGAGCTTCCAGGCGGCGCAGCGCGCCAACACCCAGCTCAAGGCGCTGCTCGGCACGATCGAGCAGGATATCACCGCCGTGCTGACGCCCGACCAGCTGAAGCTGCACCAGTCGGCTACCCGCCCGGCGCAGGCAGAGAAGCCCGCGAACGCCAACCCCGAGGCCATCCAGCGCGACGCTACGCTGCAGTACAGCAGCTCGTACTGCTACAACGCCGCGCAGTTTTCGGCCTATGGGCGCTACAACGCATATGCCGGCTACTATTACGCCTACTACGATTATGTCTATGGCACCGGCACGAGCAACGCCTACAACGCCTACTACTACCTGTACTATGGCCAGTCGTACGCAAACTCGGGGCATGTAACGACCAGCGCGGGCTTTTTCAATGTGAACACGCTCAACTACGACCTGGACAGCAACGTGTACTACGGCTACAACTACGAGTACAACGCCTCGGTATACGACTACTATGGCTGGAACTACGCGCTGACCGATTACCAGAACAAGGGCAATAGCTACGCGTACAACGCGTATGTGTACGGCTACTACGGCTACTACAACACCTACTATGGCTATACCTACGGTTCATCCTGCTACTCGTCGTAGCCGCAGGTAGGCCTCGGCGCCCGCACACCTGCACCCCTAAAGGCCAATAGTACGCATCCCAGCAGCAGCCTGCCCGCGCAGGCTGCTGCTGGCATTAAAT